>DATFPH010000138.1:0-16170 GCA_035264905.1 Thermoanaerobaculia bacterium | reverse complement strand
TGATCGTCGTCCGCATCTCTCCAGACAGGTTGGGGTCGTCGAAGCGATCCGTGTAGCAAATTCTCTCGAACGGCACGAGCTCTTGATACTCGCCACCGAACGAGTGTCCGTTTCCCGTCGTAAAGTTCGTAAACGACATTCTGTAGGTGCCGCCCACCTTGGCGTCCATATGGTGAACCTTGCAGGTGAATCCGTAGGGCGGGAGCCACTTGGCCATGGCGTCAGCGTCTAGAAACGCCCGATAAACGCGCTCCGGTTTGGCGCGGAGAACTCGGTGAAGTCGAATGGTACCCGTGGGCATGATGGACTCTCCTTTCGATTGGCTGTTCGGTGGCAGCTTGGGTCCTGGACTTCGCGTGCACGGCATCCTTCCGCACGAGGCTTCAGCCCAGCCCACGCCTCTGTGGATAGTCGAACGACGACCCTCGAAATCGACAGGGGCTGGTGGGAATCTACCGAACCGTGGAGGGAGGGGCGAACCGGAGAGGCCAGCCGACTCGTTCGGCCTTCCTTGCGGAAGCTAGGCGGAGCCACTTTCTTTGGAAGAGCGGCTCGATCCTGGCCGGCTCCGTGGGCCGGTTGAGCACCAGCAAGCTCGCAAGCCGCCGCAGGTCCGGAAGGATCAGAAAGACGGCCAACAGCAGGAGATGCGACGAATACAGCTTGACCGGCACGTCATAGCTGAAATTGATCGTCACCCCGGGACGACGCGGCGCGCGCTCAGCTCCGCCCATTCCTCGTCGAGCAGGGCATAAACGAGGGAGTCCCGCCATTCTCCCCCCTTCAGCACGTCCTTCCTCAGGTGGCCCTCCAAGCGGAACCCCGCCCGCGTGAGCACGCGGCTCGATCCCTCATTCTCAGGATCTACCTGCCCATAGATCCGGTGCGCCCCCATCTCGCCGAACCCGAACGCCAGCAGAGCGCCGACCACTTCCGACGCCCAGTCCCGCAGCGGCAGCATGGGGAGCTCCAAGGTACCGCGGCTGGAGGGCGCAAGGAGTCCGAGTTTGACGAACGCAACGTGTGGGATTGAACGCCTGAAACTCGCCTGGCACAGGGCACTGCTCGTGTGGCTGCAGAGCTCAACCTTCAAGATCCGCCCGCAGTTCCAGATTCGACAGCAGCCGGTGAAGATAGTTCGGGTGGATCCCCAAAAGCCCCGCGGCTTTCGTGACGTTGCCGCGGGCCTCTTCAAGGGCGGTGAGGACCAGCCGCTTCTTCGTATCGTTGATCGTCTCGTGGTAGCGGGTGACGGAGGCTCCCGGCGCGGGGCCGGCTTCGATCACCGCTTCGGGGAGGTCTTCGGGGCGGATGAGATCGTCCTCTCCCAGCACCAGCGCTCGCTCGATTGCGTTGGCGAGCTCACGCACGTTGCCCGGCCAGTCGTAGCGCTGGAGACAGGCTCGGGCTTCGGGGGTGAAGCCGGCGACAGGACGGCCGAGGCGCTGGCTGGTTCGGGCGGCGAAGTGGCTGGCGAGGAGGGGGATGTCCTCGCGTCTTTCGCGCAGCGGGGGCATGTGCAGAGCGATCACGTTGAGACGGTAGTAGAGATCCTCGCGGAAGGTGCCGGCGCGGGCCGCTTTCTCGAGGTCCCGATTGGTCGCGGCGATGACTCGCACGTCCACCCGGATGGGATGCGTGCTTCCCAGGCGCTCGAATTCCCTTTCCTGGAGGAAGCGGAGGAGCTTTGCCTGGAGTGGGAGCGGGATCTCCCCCACCTCGTCGAGGAACAGCGTCCCGGTGTCCGCCACCTCGACCTTTCCCAGCTTGCGGGCGGCGGCTCCGGTGAAGGCTCCCTTCTCGTGGCCGAAGAGCTCGCTTTCGAGGAGGGTTTCGGAGAGCGTGGCGCAGTTGACGGCGACGAAGGGGCGCTCCGCTCGGGGGCTCGCCCGGTGGATCGCCTGCGCCGCCACCTCCTTGCCCGTGCCGCTCTCGCCCAAGAGGAGCACGGTCGAATCCGTGGCGGCCACCCTCTTGAGCAGGCGGTAGATCTCACGCATGCGCGGGCTCTCCCCCACCATGTCATAGGAGAAGCCGGCCGCGAGCCTTCGGTTCTCCCCTTCCAGCCACTCGATCTGCCGGACGGTCGCGAGCGCCGCCGCGGCGATGCTGCCGACGGCGGTCACCAGCTCCAGATGCCCCGGGTCGAACCGGGCGGGCCCGCGGGTGTCGAGATAGAGCAGGCCGAGCGGATGGTCGAGGTGGCTGAGCGGGACGGCGATCAGCGATTGGATGAGATCTCGGCGCAGGCTCTCGGCCGCGGCCAGGTCAGGCTCGTCGAGCACGTCCGCCGCCAGCACTCCCACGCGCTCACCGAGCACCCGGCCGGCGAGCGTCCGGGAGACCGGAAAGACTTCGGACGAGCCCTGGCGGTCGAGCGCGAAGGCCTCGGACAGCTCGGCCGTACCGCGGCCGGCGAGCAGGAGGGTCGCACGGTCGGCGGGCACGGCCGCGAGCATCAGCTCGAGCAGCCGGCGGGCGAGTGGCTCGGTCGAGCGCAGCGACTGGAGGGCGATGGCGACTTGCAGAAGGGTGTAGAGGTCGCAGCCGGTCCGGCCGACGCGGTCGGAGGCGAGCGCGGCGAGGACCTCCTGCGGCTGCGCATAGAGGGCGTCCTGCGGAGAGAGCTGGATCACGGTCTCCGCGGTCTGCAAACCTCCCTCCAGGCGGACCGCCGGCGTGCTTCCTCCCGGCGCCTCGTCTCCGAGTTGGAACAGGAAAAGGGAGCCGCCGAGGGTGACGAGGTCGCCTTCTTCGAGGGCGCGCTCCTGGACCGGCAGGCCGTTGACGAAGGTCCCCCGGCGGCTCCCGAGGTCGCGCAGCAGGAAGCGTCCGGCCGCGGAATCGAGCACGCAGTGGTGCCGCGAGACCGCGAGGTCCGGGAGCTGGAGGCGGTTCGAGGAGTGGCGGCCGATCGACAGCGCCTCTCCGGCCGCCGGGAATGTCTGGCCCGCGAGGGGGCCGCTCAGGCAGACAAGCCTCGGATTCAACAGCGATCTCCTATCCGTTCGGCGAGAAGTCTAACCAATCGGCTGGAGGTCTGCCCGGCGAATCTTCCCCCCGCCCGACCTCACCCCCTGGCCCCCTCTCCCATCGCCCACCCTTCCACCCGGGAGAGGGGGAACCGGGCTCGAGCTTTGGGGCGGTGGCGCCCCCTCTCCCGGGTGGTGGTTGGGCGATGGGAGAGGGGGTCGGGGGGTGAGGTCTCAGCCGGGCATGCGGTGTGCTCTACCGGAGAAGCGAAGTCTGACGACCGATCCGAAAGGAGAAGGCTATGGAAAATCTGGAAAAGCAGGTGTGCGTCCAGCTTGTACGAGTCGACAACAAGATCACGTTGAAGATCACTCCGGAGACCATCCAACTGGGAGAAGGGGAGTGGGTGCGGTGGAGGTTCGAGGGGCTGCAGGGGACGGAATTCGGCTTCATCTCCTTCACGGACAACTATCCCCGGCTCGGCCCGTTCGCTTCACTGCGGACCTTCTCCAGCGATTCCGTCCTGGGGAAGGGGAACAAGGGCATTGCAGATTCCTTCGTCTATACCGCACTGATCCTCGACATCGACAACCCGAAGGCGTTGGCCAGCAAAGGGGGAACGATCGAGAACACGACCACGATCAAGAATACGGCGCCCGAAATCAAGGTGATCTATCATAAGGATCAGACTCCGCCGTTTCTGGAGGTCCTTCCCTTCCAGGTGGGCCTCAACACCGGCGATACGGCGACCTGGCACTTCGAGAAGCTGCCGACCAACGCCTTCGCGTGCTTCCGTTTCCACGACAAGAAGCTCGGCCCCTTCATCGCGTTCAACGCGGGCAAAGGAGATGATTCCTGCACCGTCGAGGCGGGCGGCACAGGGTTCGGCGTGAACCTCCCGGACGAGCAACAGCTCACGTATCACATCGAGCTGCGGGCCTGGAATGGCGATCTCCTGGCGAGCCACGATCCTGTGATCGACAATCTCGGGCCGCCGCCCACACCCTGAGCCCTGATCAATGGGCGGATGCCTGGCGCAGGAGGGCCTGGAGATCGGGATCGTCCCGCAGCGATCCGAAAACGACGAGAGTGAACCAGCGCGGCTGCATCCCCTTTTCCAAGGCACTCTCGGCGTTGACCAGGGCGGACGCCCGGTCGCCGGCGAGGGTATAGACCAGCGAGGAGGCATAGAGGATCTCGGGATCGTCGAAGCTCTCCCGCAGAGCGCGTTGCGCCAACGCGACCGCCTCGCGGGTCTTCCCCAGGTGGGCCAGGCACTGGGCTTTCACCATGCGCTCCATCGGGGAGAGATCCGCGGCGGTCCCGCTCGCGGTGAGCCGCTGCAGCACCTGGCCGTAGAGCGCCCGGGCCGCGTCGTCACGGCCGAGCGCGAGCTGCGCGTCGGCCAGATTGAGCATGACGTAGATGTGGCCGGGAGCGAGGTCCAGGGCCTTCTGATAAGCCGCCACGGCTTCCTCGTCGCGGCCGAGGAGGGAACGGGCGAGGCCGAGATTCGTATAGAAGGAGCGCCGGGGTTGCAGGCGGATCATGTCCAGGTAGAGCCGCTCGGCGCGGGCGGGATCTCCCACCAGCAGCTCCAGGTTGCCCAGCTTGTCCAGGCCCCAGAGGTTGCCTGGGCTGCGCGCGATCAGCTCTTCCAGGTGCCGCCGCGCGTCCGCGATGCGGCCGGCCTTGTTCTCGACGTCCGCGAGCCGGTAGAGATTGGACCAGGACGGATCGCGCCGGGCGGCGGACTCCAGGCTGGCGATGGCTCGCGGCAGGTCTCCCTGGCTCTCCGCGAGCAGGCCCGCGAGGACCTGGAGCTGAGAGTCCCCCGCGAGGAGCGGCTCGATGCGTGTGAGCAGCCGTGCCGCCTCTTCCGGCTGGTTGGCCGCCAATGCGATGTGGAGCTCGGCCATGAGAGGCCGGGAGTCGGCCGGCGCGAGGGCCTGCGCGGCACGAGCGGCTCGCCGGCCGCGCTCCAGATAGACCGAATCGTGTGTCGAGCGGAATAGGTTCTGGGCCAGGTAGACGATCTGGAGATGGGCCTCCAGAAAGCGCGGCGATTCGCGGACAATGCCTTCGAGCTTCTCCAGCTCCGCCTGCGGGACCGCGGTTCCCTCGTCGATCCGCCGTTTGATCCGCAGGAGCTCGGCGTAGTCCTCGTCGCGCACCGCCAGAGCGGGCGTGCCCGCGCGGAGAGACCGGTCCGGATAGGCCCGCCGCAGATGGGCGGTGACTGCGTCGGCGAGCAGGCGGAGATCCCGCGGCTCGGTCGGAACCGAGAAGCTCTCGGTCCAGAGGACGCGTCCGTCGCTCCCCTGGACGCGGCGCAGCGTCACCCGCCCCCCCAGCGCGCCCTGCCCCTCGACCGTGGCGGCGAGCACCTCGCCGGCCGCGGCCGCCCGCGCCGCCGCCACCGGCGACGCCGCAGGCCCTACCTGGGTGGGATCGAGCGGCGCCAATCCTTCGAGCGAGGTAAGCGTCGAGAGGGCGGCGACGAGGACGCCGGACGCCGCGAGGTCGAGCTTTTCGTCCCCAGCGGGAGTGACGCGCGGCGCGAGGACCGCGATCCGCAGCGGCTCCGGAGGCCGCTGGTCCCGGAGAACGAAGAGGCCGACCGCGAGCACCACCGCGGTGAAGAGCGCCACGGCCAGGCCCAGGTGCCATCGCCGGGAGCGGGGCGACAGCGCGCTCGACTCTCCAGCCGGGAGCGCCGGCGCCAGGGTGATCTCGGTCGCCAGCTCGCTCCAGCGCTCCGCTCCACCCGGAGGAGTCCCTTTCCAGGCCGCGAGCGCCGGCCATGCCGCGATGTGATTGAGGCTCAGCGCGACGTCTCCGGCGCTCCCGGGGCGCGCCTCACGGTCCTTGGCCAGCAGGAGCTCGACCAGCGTAGACAGGTCGCGGGGCAGGTCCGGCCGCAGGGCGGAGATCGGCGGAGGATGATGGGTGATCACCCGGTGCAGAGTGTCGAGCGAGTTGCTCCCCTGGAACGGTGACCGGCCGGTCAGCATCTCGTACAGCAGCACTCCGAGGGAGAACAGATCGGAGCGGGCGTCGACCTCGCCGCCGCTCGCCTGCTCGGGGGACATCGAGCGGCTGGTGCCGATCACCATCCCGTACGCGGTCAGGGACTCGTCCTCCGCCGCCGCCAGGACCGCCTTGGCGATACCGAAGTCGAGGATCTTGGCGCGCCCTTCCGTGGTGACGATGACGTTCTCGGCCTTGAGGTCGCGGTGTACCAGGCCGGCGGCGTGCGCCGCGGCGAGCCCCTCGGCCACGTCGCTCGCCAGGCGGAGGGCCAGCACCGCGTCCGGCAACCCCTCCTCCATGAGCTCGGCGAGCGTGCGCCCCTCGACGTACTCCATGACGATCGCGAGGCCCGATCCGTCCTCGACGAGATCGTAGACGTGCACCACGGCGGGATGGCTCAGGCGCGCCGCCACCCGGGCCTCGCGGCGGAACCTCTCGCTCTGCCTGTCGAGCTCCGGGCCGCGGCGGACGCGCTTGATGGCGACCCGCCGCCCCAGGCGGTCGTCGTACGCCAGAAAGACCTCCCCCATGCCGCCTCCCCCGAGGCGCTTTTCCACCCGGTACGAGCCGATGCTCCAGGGTTCTGGTGACGAAGAGTCCTGCATTCGTTCGAAGACCACGGAAGGCACCAGTGTACTCCGAACGCGGGCGGCTCCTGGAGGTTACGGACGCTCTGTCGGAGGCCGCTCGCCCGGGCCCGGCAGGTCGGGCCACTCGCCGTTCGACGAGGAACTCGCCAGAATGAGGATCGCTCATGACGACCCTCATTCTAGCCGGTGCCGGTGTACTACACGCTCACGGTTAGGGTGAACGAGGCGCCGGGGGCGCGGTAGGGAGAGGGGCCGGGAGTGGGGGCACCGGCGTGGCCGCCATCAACCCCTGCCACACCTCGATGCGGCTCCAGTTATCCAGCGGCCGGCCGTCGAGGAAGACGGTCGGGGTGTGGTCGATCTTCACGTTGCGGCCGAGCTGGGTGTCCTGGACGATGCGGTTCAGGGTCGTGCGCCGGTTGATCCGGTCGGCCACGGCGGCTCCGTCGAGGCCCGCCTGGCTGCCGAGGTCGGCCCAGGGGATCTGGCCGAGCGCGGCCTGTTGGGCGAACAGGACGTCGTGCATCTTCCAAAACGCCGCTGCCCCGCCGAGCTCGCGCGCGGCCTCGGCGGCGAAAGCCGCTTCGCAGGCCTGGGGGTGGACGGTCTGCGCCATCCCGGGATTGCACTCGGGCGCCAACGGAAAGTGCTTGTAGACGATGCGGAGCTGGTTGCCGAAGCGCGGCAGCAGCTCGCGCTCGGAAAACTCCGCGAATCCGCGGCAGCCCGGGCACTGGAAGTCGCTGAACACCACCACCGTATGCGGAGCCGCCAGGCTCCCGCGCACCGGGTCGTCCGGGCGCATGGCGAGCGGCCGGGAAGGCTGCCGCAGGTGCAGGTAGCGCTGCAGGTCCACGTCCTGGTAGAAGGTCCGCGCGTACTGGTTCGCCTCCTCGGTGAGCGCCCGCAGCTGAGCCACGCCGATCCGCTGGACGGTGAGGGCCGCCAGGGCGACCGTCAGGAGGATGCCCGCGATCGCGAGGCGGGGGCTCGGCCGCGCCGGCTCGTTCGAGTAGCCGTCGTCCCGCGGCCAGGCCCTCCAGGCGACGAAAAGGAGGGTGAAGTTGATCAGGTGCGAGAGAGTGCACCAGACGCAGAAGGCGCGGACCTGTGTGATCATCACGCCGAGGAAAAACAGGGAGCCGAGGGCTCCGGCGATCTGCGCCGCGAATGGCAGGCCCTGCCAGAAGCGCCCGCGCCGGTTGGCCAGGCCGACGACCAGGTACCAGAGACCGATCCCTCCGAAGTAGACGAAGCCGAGCGCCGCGAGCGGAATGCCCCCCGGCAGGACGGCCCAACCGCTCGACAAGACCTCCGTGCAGCCGCTGCCGTCGGTTCCACAGGCCGCCTGAAAGAGCTTCCAGGGAGCTTTCCCCCCGGAGAGGTGATAGCTGGTGAGCATCAATCCGATGGCGGCGCCGGCAAAGGCAAGGAGGATCAGGAGCGGCAGGGTCCAGCCCGGAGCGGTATCTCGTCTCATCTCGACTCCTTGTATGGGTGCGCTGGTGGTCTATGCGTCGAGCGTGATGGGGAGGCGGCTGCCTGGGTGAGCAGGCTCAGCCTCCCCAAAAAAATTGCCCGAGATCTCTGTAGGCGCTGAGGACACGGACCACCTCGACGTCCGGATCCGCCATCCGGTAAAAGATGACGTAACGGCCCACGGGGAAGCTACGGATGGACGGGGCAAGCTCATCGCGGCGCGTCCCGATCTCTGGAAAGTCGCACAGGTTGTCGCACTTCTGGACCAGGAGATCGACGAAGCGATCGGCCGCTTCTGGGTTGTCTTGGGCGATATAGGTCCAGATATCGAGAAGATCCTGCTCGGCCAACCGTGACAGTCGAGCTTTGGCCAAGACTCCTCACCTCTGGGCGAGACGGCGGCGGCCTTCCGCCTTGATGCGCTCGGCATCCAGGAGGACCGACTCACCCCGGTCCAGCTGGTCCAGACCCTTCTGGATTTCCCTCCGAAGTTCGTCGACGGCCAGGAGCTTGAGCTCGTCTCGATCTTTGAGCAGCCGGAGTGCCTCCCGGATCACCTCACTCTCCGACGCATAGAGGCCGCTGGCGACCTTGTCCCTGATCAAGCGCTCGAATTCAGGGGTCAATGTAACGTCCATCAGAGCTCCTCTTCCGGTTTCCGGTAACCATGGCTGCTTGCCTAAAGTAGAGAGCTTGCTGAGACCTGTCAATCCCCCGCGGGGAACAGGCGTGAGATCTACCGCTTCCAGCTCAGCTCCACATATCCCCACCCCGCGTCCTCCTTCGCCGGGAGGAACGCGGCAGCCGCGCCGCCGCCCCAGAAGTAGGCGCCTCCCACGGCGAGCTGCAGACCTTCGCGGATCGTCCAGGTCACGTCCGTGCCCAGCTCACGGCCCAGGTCTTTGGACGGGAAGCCGCCGGCCGGGAGGCGTGGGGTGTAGCCGAAGCTCCCTTCCTGGAAGGCTCCGGAGCCGCCGTACCAGGCGTCCCGCTCCTCCACCAGCGAAAGATCGTGGAGCGCCGTCCGCACTTTCACCTTCGGCCCGGCGGAGAGCCAGGCTTCCAGATAGACGTCGCGGAGGTTCGAGAAGGCGGTGAAGTCGATCAGGTCGTAATACTTGTGGTTCGTGGGCAGGATGTTGAAAAACGACTCGTGCGCTCCGCCCGGTTTGCCATCGCCGGAAGCCTGCTCGAACGCCAGGTGGACCGACGGCTTGCCCGGCAGCGCGTCGAGCTCGCGGCCGAGGTCGACCGCGACCGCCCAGGCCTCCTGATCGACCCGCCCCCAGTCGCCGCTCTGGAGCGCCGCCCAGGCGAGGACGTTGCCCTTGGGGTTTCCCAGGAGGAAGGAGCCGCCGGCCGTGGTGATGCTCAGGCCGCTCGCCGGAGCCACCCGCCGGTCGTCCTCGTACTGGATGACGAAGGCGCGGAATTCCGCCGCGGGGATCCAGACGCCGTATTTGCCCGTGAAGGTCCCGCCGAAGACCGTCACGTCGTCGATGGATTCGAAGGCATGGAGATGATCGAAGGCGCCGGAGACCGGCCGCAGGGCGAAGCCGGCCACGTGGCCACCCCCCTGGCCGTAGCCGAGGCTCGCGCCGTCGAACCGCCGGCCCACGTTCGGCCACTCGAACACGCCGATCAGGCGGTCGCTCAGGCGGGCCCGCTTGATCCGGTCGAGCGAGGCGACGCCGGTGGGGATCTCGAAGCCGTCGGCGTACGGTTGGCGGCCGATGACGGCGCGCAGGCCCTCCTTCTGATAGATGGCGGAGAGCTCGGCGATGCCGATCACGCCGAAGTCGGTGTCGCCCTCGTTGGCCGCGACGTAGGTCGGGCTGGCGCCGAACGAGCCGTTCTCGGGCAGGCTGACCGCGCCGGAGGCCTGGACCATGCCGTGGAGCGTCCAGTGCTCCCATCCCAGGTCGAGCCCGAGGCGGGCACGCACCAGGCTGAAGTCATAGGTCGAATCGGTTGAGGTATTGCGGGCCGGGGCGTTCCAGGATTCGGAGCGCAGCCGGAGATCGAACGTGGGCTTGACCGTGGGAGGCGCGGCGAGCGCCGCACCGGTCTCCACGACACTCAGGACCGCGAGAACCGCGGCCCAGCTCAAAATCTTGCGCATGACGGACCCTCCAAAAAGAAAACAAAATAAAAACCGGCCGCGGAAAGCGAACCGGCGACAGTAACGGAAGAGTGCAGGAGGACCGCGAAAGCGGGACCCGGGGTGAGGGGCCCTTACGCCGGCTCCATCCCCCCCACCATCTTTTCGAGGCGGGCCAGGATGTCATCCAGCTGCCGTACCGTGGCGTGTCCGGAGACCTTCGGAGACTTCTTGGGAAGCGCCACCTGCTCCCAGAGATCGCGCGGCTCGAGGAGGACATCCTTTCGCAGGGTGACTCCGTGTTTGGCGAAGATCGGCGCGAGCTCGTCGTAGCGCTCGAGGAGCGTCCGCCGGGTCTCCTGGTAGGCATGGGCGCAGACGTCGCGCCGCTCGGCCAGACCGAAGATGTTGGTGAAGAACATCTTGTAGTCATCGCGCCGCGGTTGGAGAAGCACCACGTCGCGGTTCGCGTACTTGCGCTCGTAGGCGGCCATCCCCGCTTCGAGGCGGGAGTGGACGAGCGTGCGGAACGTCTGCGAGAGGACCGTGGGCAGGCCGCGGTCGAGCAGGTTGCCGCGGCTCATCAGGCCGGCCTGGACGGCGTTCACCGTGTCCACCGGGACGATGGGATTGATGCAGAGGAGCAGCTCGGCGCCGGCTTCCAGGGCCACGGAGGCGTGGAGCGTCTTGAGCAGGACGCCGTCGACGTAGTGGCGCCCGTCGATCTCGACTGGCGGGTAGAGGCCCGGCAGGGCGCCGCTCGCCTGGACCGCGCGAGAGATCGGGACGTGGTCGAGGCCGGGCTCGCCGAAGCGGGCGGCCTGGCCCGAGTCGAGGTCGGTCGCCACGACCACCAGGCGCTTGCCGAGCTTGCGGAAGTCGTCGGTCCGGTTCTTGATGCTCCAGATCTTCTCGAGGTACTGCCGGATCGGCTCGTTGTCGAAAAGAGCCACGGGCAAGGCCTGCCCGAGGCGCGTCATGGAGTCGAGGAAGGTCTTGTCGCGGAAGCTCCGGGCGTACTCCCAGAGGGCTTCTGTCAGGAGCCGCGGCAGCTTCTTGCTGCTGCGGGCGAGCTGGTCCATCGCCGGAGTGAAGAAGGTCTCCGGCGAGAACGGGTGCTCGCCCGGCTCGTGCGAGACGATGGCGCGGCACATCTGCGCCGTGGTGAGGTTGTTCGCCAGGTTGGCGTTCAGGAACGCTCCGGCGCTCACTCCGACGTAGACGTACAGGTTGTTGAAATCCACTCCGTCGAGGGCTTCGTCGAGAGCCCGCAGGGCGCCGATCTCGTAGATGGCGCCCTCGGGCGCACCCGCGGCGATCGCCAGCCCGATCTTCGCGGCAGACCGGGCCGGAACCGCCGAGCCGTTGCCGTCACTCAGCACCTCGCGACCTCCTCTCCTCAGGAGACGATTTTCGTCGGGTCGGTTGGGTCCGGGCTTCCTGGAGTCACGATCACCGGTTCGGCCGCTGTTTCGGCAGAAGCGCCGCGCGGCTTCAGGCCCTCGACCTTGGCGGTCAGCTCCTCGACGCGCTGCGTCAGGGTGCGGATCTCGTCGCGGGTCGGCACGCCGAGACGGTGGAGCGACCGGGTAAGGGCCTCGTCGAGCTTGCCGCTCCACTCGTCCCACTGCCCCTCGGCCTTGCCCTTGGCCTTGTCGAACTGCTCCCGGGCCTTGTCGGCCTGGGCCTTGAAATCGTCCTTGCTCCGGCTCTCGGCCTCCCGGCCCCGGTCGACGAGACGGGTGAAGGCCTTCGCCCCTTCCTCGCCCGCGGCGGCCAGGGCACCGAGACCGGCAAGCCAGATGCGATAGGCGGACTCCTTCAGGTCGTCCTGCAGGTTCTTCGGCTCGTTAGGGGTCGTGGTGGTGGTGTCCATGGCTATCTCCTCAAGGGGTCTTCAAGATTTGTGGGGTCCGGCGGTCTCGTAGCTCGCGACCAGCTCGTCGACTTTCACCGCGAGCGAGTCGATCCGCGCGGCGAGAACCTGCACGTCGTCGCGCGTCATCAGACCGAGCCGCCTGAGCACGTTCTTCGACTCGTACTGCACCGTGTCTTCGAACAGCTTCTTCATCTCGCGCACCGTGGCGCCGGTGCGCTCCTCGATCTCTCCGAACGCCCTGCGCTGGCGCTCGTCGACGGGACGGCCGCGCTCGACCAGGCGGTCGAACCAGTGGTCGAGCCGCCCGAGCTTCTCCTGGGTCTGCGCCTCGTTCATTCGGATGTCTCCTCCCGCCCGAAGGGGCGGCTGATCACAGTCTCGGCGCCTACCGCCACGGGCTCGGGGGCCGTGGCAGGCTCGAGGCGCGTGCCCTCGTGCTCCAGATCGGAGAGAGAGGCCTCGAGCTGCTCCAGGCGCGCCCGGAGGCTCGTCATCTCCTCGCGCACGCGGCGCACCGGAGCCAGGCGGTCGATCGAGGCCTGCACCAGGCGGTCCACTCCGGTCTGCACCTGCTCGATGCCGGTGTGCATGGCCTTCTCGCCGATCCGCACCAGGTCGTGCAGCAGGTCGCTCGGCAGGAACGACGTGCCGCGGCGCCCTTCGTCGAGAATGATCTGGGTGAGTGTCTGCGACGTCACGTCGGACCCGGTGGCGTTGTCCACCACCTTGACCTCCTGCCCCTGGCGGACCCAGCTCGCAATCTCCTCCAGGGACACGTAGCGGCTCTCTTCGGTGTCATACAGCTTGCGGCTTTCGTAGCGCTTGATGAGCCGGATCATGGACTCTCCTCGCCGGTTCGGTTCCATTTGCGTCAGCCCCTCAGGGATTCCAACGACTGCAAGGGAGCTGCCGCCTGCCAAAGGGAACTTTACCGCACTGCGGCAAAGCCAGTCAAGAGGTTTTTGACGCGGTGCGGCAAGAAGCCCCTCTTGAGTGAGGCTCAGCTCGTCCGGCTCACATACCGCGCCCACTCCACCAACCGCCCCTCGACCGTGCGGCCGAGCGCTTCGAGCGTGGGCAAATCCGTGGGCTCTTCGGGCATCAGCGGGATGTCGATCACCGGCTGATCGTTCGCCAGCAGCGAGGCCAGCTCCACGAGCCCCTTCTGGTCGCGCTCCCCCAGCCAGGTCAGCAGCTCCCAGCCGGTCGGCCGGCAGGAATCGCCGCTCTGCGGAGTCGCTCCGTCGCAAAGGAAGCGCGGATGCACCCGGTTCACCAGGATCGGACCAAGGTGATAGCCGGCCTGCTCCAGCCGCCGGGCGAAGAAGAGGGTGTCGGGGATGCGCTCCGCCCCCGGCCCGGCGACCAGGACGAACCGCGTCTTCGGCGAGCGCAGGAGCTGCTCCACCCCCTGCGCCCTCTCGCGGAACCCCTCGTAGAGCGGCCCGAAGGCCTGGAAGAACTCCGCCATGTCGCGCAGCAGGTCGAGCCCCACCACGTCGTCGAGGAAACGCTCGGCGCGGCGGCCGAGGGGTCCCCACTTCGAGCTGGCGCGGAGCCGCCCCTCGTCGTCGAACCAGTCCTTGAGCGCCACCCGCAGGGCGCCGCTGTCGAGGAAGCCGAGGATACGGGCCGGCGCTTCCAGAAAGTCGAGCGCCTGGCGGGTGGGCGGGGTGTCGAGGATCACCTGGGAGTACTTTCCCTGGGCCGCCACCTCGAAGAGGCGCTCCACCGCCATGTACTCCAGGACGCCGCCGAGCGCTCCCGACAGGTGCTGATAGAAGCGGTTCTCCAGGATGCGGCGCCGCGCCTGCTCGTCCGGCGCATAGCGTTCCACCAGGCGGTCGAAGGTGCGGCGCGCGTCGAGCAGGCTCGCCGAGAGGCTGCCGGACGACGGCTGATCGGTCGGATGACCAAGCGGCACGCGGACCTCGTTGTCCCGCGCCTCCTCCCCCACGCCCAGGGCGTCCTTCAAGCGGAGCGACGGATCGAAGGTCATCACCAGCGTGTCGCGGCCGGAGCGGGCCGAGAGCACGCCCAGCGCCGCTGCGAGCGTCGTCTTGCCCACGCCGCCGGAGCCGACGACCACCATCAGCGGGTGCCGGTCGGAGATCAGGTCCACGCGTCCGCTCCCTTCTCCACGCCCTGTTCCAAACAGTGCTGCAAGGTGGCGATCAGCTCGGGCCCGCGGTCGAGCGGAAGTTGGGGCAGCTCGATCCGGGGTCCCTTCCAAGCCTCGCGCAGGCGGGCCAGCTCGCGGTCGTTCAGCAGGCGCCGCTTGCGCCAGAGGGAGACCAGCTCGTTGTCCCGGACCTCCCCCGGCGCCGGAGCCGGCGGATAGAGGCCGTTGACCACCAGCGCCTCGGGATCGCGGCTCACCTGCTGGCGCAGCGCTTCGCGGAGCTCCAGCACCTCCTGGACCGGCATCTCCTCGGCCTGGGTCACGGCGACGATGCCGCAGCGCTCCGGATCGGAGATGAGCCGCGCCAGCTCGCCCCCCATCTCGGCGAACGGGCCGTTCTTGATCACCTCGGAGACCAGGAGGGGCGAGGCCAGGAGGCGCACGCCGTGGCCCGTGGCCGGCGCGTCGAGGACGATCAGGTCGATCTGCGGCGCGCCGGTCTCGATCCCATGGAGGATGCGCCAGGCATGGCCGAGGATGGCGATCTCGGTCAAGCCGGGCGCCCCTTCGGCGAAGTGCTGGTAGATCGTGCTCGACAGGACGCGCTTGGTCAGCAGCTCCAGCTTGAGCCGCTCGCGCACGACCGCGTCGAGGACCTGCCGGGGCTTCAGGTTCTGGATCCAGAGGTTTGGGCCGGCGGAGATGATCTCGCCTCCCGACGGCTGGATGCCGAACATCTGATAGAGGTTTTCACGCGGGTCCACCTCCACCACCAGCACGCGGCGGCCCAACTGCGACAGCTTGCGGCCGAGGACGGCGGAGACGGCGGTCTTTCCCACGCCACCTTTGCCGGTGACGACGAGGAGCTTGCGGCGGGAGAGGGCGTCCAGGAGGCTCATGCTCGGTCGCAGACTATAGCCCGACGTTGCATCTCGTTCCCAGGCGCGATACAAACCTCTCGTCATGAGCTTCCCAGCCACCCGACTCCGCCGCTTCCGCCAGACCCCGGCCCTGCGCCGCCTGGTCCGCGAGACCCGCCTGACCCCCGACAACCTGGTCCTCCCCCTCTTCGTCGTTCCCGGCGAAGGCGTGGCCAAACCCGTCGGCTCCATGCCCGGCGTCTTCCAGCACTCGGTCGACAAGATCGTCGAGACCTCCCGCCTGGCGTTCGCCGAGGGGGTCCGCACCGTCATCCTGTTCGGCATTCCCGAGCACAAGGACGAGATCGGCAGCGCCTCCTGGTCGGACGACGGCATCGTCCAGCGCGCCATGCGGGCGCTCGCGGCCGACGTGCCCGGTCTGGTCAAGATCGCCGACGTCTGCTTCTGCGAGTACACGAGCCACGGCCACTGCGGCGTGCTCAAGGGGCACACGGTCGACAACGACGCCACGCTGGAGCTCTACGCCCGCGTGGCCGTCGCCCAGGCCGAGGCCGGCGCCGACGTGGTGGCCCCCTCGGGGATGATGGACGGCCAGGTCGCCGCCATCCGGGCCGCGCTCGACGGGAGCGGCCACGGCGGCGCGGCGATCCTCGCCTACGCGGCGAAGTACGCCTCGGCCCTGTACGGCCCGTTCCGGGAGGCGGTGGACGTGACGATCGCCGGCGGCGGCGACCGCAAGGGCTACCAGCAGGACCCCCGCAACTTCCGGGAGGCGATGGCCGAGGTTCAGGCCGACCTCGACGAGGGCGCCGACCTCGTGATGGTGAAGCCCGCGCTGGCCTACCTCGACGTGCTGGCCGCCACCCGGGCGTCCGTCGACGTGCCGGTGGCCGCCTACCACGTGTCCGGCGAGTTCTCGATGGTGAAGGCCGCCGCCGAGCGGGGCTGGATCGACGGGCCGGCCGTCCTCCTCGAGCACCTCACCGCGATCAAGCGGGCCGGCGCCGACGTGATCCTCACCTACGCCGCCGGCGAGCTCGCCGAGGTGCTGTGAGCGAGCACGGCGAGCGAACCATCGAGCACAGCGCCGTCACGAACGAGGAGCTGTTCAA
>DATFPH010000137.1:0-1630 GCA_035264905.1 Thermoanaerobaculia bacterium | reverse complement strand
AGGCGGCGACCTTCTTGGAGGACGTGATGGGCCTCGACCTCACGGCCGACGACGTCTCGGCGCTGGAAGGAATCACGGAGGGTTGGATCGCCGCCCTGCAGCTGGCCGCGCTCTCGATGAGGGAGCGCAAGGACGTCTCGGGCTTCATCCGGACCTTCTCCGGCAGCCACCGCGATGTCTTCGATTTCCTGGCCGAAGAAGTCCTGGAGAGACAGACCGAACAGGTGCAGGCATTCCTGCTGGAGACCTCGATCCTCGACAGTCTCTGCGGTCCCTTGTGCGACGCTCTCACCGGCCGCGACGACGGGCAACGCACGCTGGAGCGGCTGGAGAGGGAGAACCTGCTGGTCGTCCCGCTGGACGATGACCGGGGTTGGTACCGTTACCATCATCTCTTCGCAGACTTCCTGCGTAGCCGCCTCGAGCGCGAACGTCCCGAGCAGTTGGCGCCTTTGCACCTGAGGGCCTCCGAGTGGTGCGAGCAGAACGCGTTGGCTATCGAGGCGGTCCAGCACGCGCTCTCCGCAGGTGACCACGAACGGGCGGCGCGGCTGATAGAGAGTGGCGTCGGACAAACGTGGTACCGCGGTGAGGTGGTGACTCTGCTGGGCTGGCTCGGGAAGGTACCCAAAAAGGCTATGCGCCGCCGACCGCTGCTATTGGTCTGGTACGCTGCGGCGCTGATGTTGGTCGGCCGGTTGGATGGCGTCGAATTGCTTCTGCGAGAGGCCGACCGTGAGCTCGCCGAAGGTCCAGGTGAGGAGCCACGACCGGACGCGGACGACCCTAAGCATCTGCTGGCAAACGCCGCGGCCGTCCGATCCATGTATGCTCGCCTCCAGGGAGACGCGCCGGGCGCCATCGAGCACGCCCGGCGGGCCCTCGCCCTCCTGCCCGAAGACAATCTGGATCCACGCCCCTTCGTCACCATCTCCCTGGCACAGGCTTACCAGGCGGCCGATGACCTCGAGGCGGCGATCGCGGCCTTTTCCGAGGCCGGGGCCTTGGGCCGGGCCGCCGGCCACGACTACGTTGCGCTGAGCGCCATGGCGTCCCAGGCCCGCCTGCAGCTGGCACGTGGTCAGCTCCATGAGGCCGACGGCGTTCTGCGGCGCGCACTCGAGTTCGCGGCCGACCGGGGGAGCGAACTGCTGCCGGCCATGGGGAGCGTGCGCAGCGGGATGGGCGAACTTCTCTACGAGTGGAACGTCCTGGACGCTGCGGCGCACCACCTGACCGAAGGCGTGGAGCTTGCCGGGCGGACGGGAGACGTCGAGATGCTAGTGCGGGGGCATATCGCCCTCTCCCAGGTAAGGCTGGCGCAGGGCGAAGCGGAGGACGCCCTCGCAGCGGCCCGGGAAGCAGAACGGGTGGCTCGCAACTCCGGCGTCGACCACGCAGTCGTCGACGCGGCGGTTTGGAAGGCGCGGCTGTACCTGGCGAGGGGCGAGCTGGCGTCCGCCTCCTCCGAGCTGGGGCGCGCGGCGGATGTGAACGAAGTCCCCCGCTATTCGCGGCAAGTGGAGCGCATCATGCTGGCACGGCTGCTGGTCGCCCGAAGCCAGCCTGGCGAAGCGCTGCAGCTGTTGGCGCAGCTTCGCGAGGCGCCAGAGACGGTGGGCACGACGAT
>DATFPH010000136.1:0-10512 GCA_035264905.1 Thermoanaerobaculia bacterium | reverse complement strand
AGGGGTTCGCGGTCAGGAGGGCCTGCGCCGTGAGGAGGAAGCCGGGCGTGCAGTAGCCGCACTGCGCCGCGCCAAGCTCGGCGAACGCGTCCTGGAGGGGGTGGAGTCGGCCGCCGGACGCCATCCCTTCGACCGTCTCGATGGCGTCGCCACGATGCGTGAGCGCGAGCGCGAGGCAGGAGAGGACAGGCGTTCCGTTGACGAGCACGGTACAGGTGCCGCACTCGCCGAGCTCGCAGCCGTGCTTGGTGCCGGTCAGACCGAGCTCCTCGCGCAGGACTTCCAGCAGCGTGTGATGCGTGGGGAAGACCACGGGGCGGGTTTCGCCGTTGACCCGCAGGCGGAGTGTCGTGAAGTCGTCGCTCATGTAGGCTCCGTCAAAGTCAGCAGATCGAGAGAGGGCGCTTCGAACTCTCCCGCGAGGTCTCCGGGGGAGAGGAGCCCGCGCACCAGCAGGTCAGCGATGTCCCGGCCGATCTCGCGGGCGGTCTTGCCGCCGTCGGGCCGGAACCACTTCACGCTCCAGTTCGCCGCGCCCAGGATGGCGAGCTCGGCCACCTTGGGATCGGGCGTCCGGAAGACGCCGGCCGCGATCCCCTCGGAGATCAACCGCCGGAAGGTCCGCTCGTACGCATCGCGCCCCTCCTGGATCGGCCGCCGCCGCTCCTCGCCGAGGGCCTCCACCTCCAGGTGCGCGAGCGATCCCGGAATTTCTTCGTTGAGCAGGGCGACATGGCCTGCGATGAGGAGCCAGAGCTTCCGGTCCACCCGGAGATCGAGAGCCTCGACCCGGGCCGCGAGGCTTTGGAGGCCGTCGAGCGTGGTCTGCTGGATGAAGGCGAGGAGGTCCTCTTTGTCCCGGAAGTAGTAATAGAGGTTTCCCACCGCCATCTCCAGCTCCGCGGCGATGTCCCGCATGCCCGAGGCATGGAGCCCTTTGCGGCGAAACACCCGCGACGCCGCCTCCAGGATCTCCCGCTTCTTCTCGGTCACGCGCTCTTCGCGCTGGGCCTCGCGGAGTTGAACCATCGTTCAAATTGTGGCACAAGGACAGCAAGGACTTCAAGGACAACCAAGGAGAAAGGACCCTGGATGTTGCCCTGGAGTTCTTGTCGTCCTTGAAGTCCTTCTGCGGTATCTTAGCTCTCCGGTCAGTGCCGGGCCGCCGCCCGGGTCGCCGGGGAGGGATGAGGCGCATGGAGCTGACGATGACCCAGATCAGCGCGGAGGAGCTGCGGGAGGCGTGGCGCCTCCTGTCGCCGGCCGAGCGGCTGGAGAGCTTCGGATTCCTCCCCCGCGGCGAGGCCGAGGAGTTCTTCCTGGAGCTCCGGCCGGCCGATCAGCTCCAGATCGTGCTCGATGCGCCGCCCGCCCTGAAGCGCACCTGGATGCGCCTGCTCGCCCCCGACGACGCCGCCGACCTCCTGCAGGAGGCGGAGCCGGAGATCCGCGCCGGGCTCCTTCAGCTCCTCGATCCGCAGAGCCGCCGCGAGGTCAACGCCCTGCTCGCCTATGAGGAGGACGACGCCGGCGGTCTGATGAGCCCCCGCTACGCCCGGGTGCGCCCCGACATGACGGTCGACGAAGCCATCGGGTACCTCCGCATCCAGGCGCGCCAGAACGTGGAGACGATCAACTACGCCTACGTGCTGGACGGCCAGCAGCATCTGCTCGGCGTCATCTCCCTGCGCGAGCTGTTCAGCGCTCCCGGGGGCAAGCGGGTTTCCGAGCTCATGCACACCGATCTGGTGACGATCGCCGCGGATGCCGACCAGGAGTCCGTGGGCCCTCTCCTCTCTCTCCATGACCTGATGGCGATCCCGGTCGTCGATGCCGCGGGGCGGATGCAGGGCATCATCACGTTCGACGACATCGCCGACGTGGTCGAGGAGGAAGCCACCGAGGACATCCACAAGATGGGCGGCTCCGAGGCCCTCGATGCACCCTATCTCCAGGTGGGGCTCGGGCAGATGATCCGCAAGCGGGCCGGGTGGCTCTCGGTCCTGCTGGTCGGCGAGATGCTGACCGCGAGCGCCATGGCCCGCTATGAGCACCAGATCACCAGCGCCGTGGTGCTCGCCGTGTTCATCCCCCTGATCATCAGCAGCGGCGGCAACTCGGGATCGCAGGCCTCGACGCTGGTCATCCGCGCCCTGGCTCTCTCGGAATTGCGGCTGCGCGACTGGTTCCGCGTCGTCCGCCGCGAGCTCTTGTCCGGCCTCTGCCTGGGCGGCATCCTCGGAGTCCTCGGCTTCCTGCGGGTGATGGTCTGGCAATGGATCTTCCAAGCGTACGGCGAGCACGCCGTGCCGATCGCGCTGACCGTGGGGGTCAGCCTGGTCGGCGTGGTGCTCTTGGGAACGGTCGCCGGTTCCAGCCTGCCGTTTCTCTTCCGCCGGATCGGCTTCGATCCGGCGAGCGCCTCGGCCCCGTTTGTCGCCACTCTGGTGGACGTGACCGGCCTGATCGTCTACTTCACGGTGGCGGGCCTGCTGCTCGGAGGGAGCCTGCTGTAGGTATGGTCCGCGTCGCTTTCCTCTGGATTGTCCTGATCGGATTGACCGCGTGCGGCGGGTCGGGATCGGCAGCGCTTCCGGACGGCTCCGTCCCGGCGGACCGGGTGCCGGTCAAAGCCGAGGTGCGGCCGGGCTTCATCGAGCTGCGGCGTTGGCGGGAGCCGCGCCAACGGGTGGTGATCGACCGGGCCGGAGCCTCGATCGGCCCGGTCGGAGAGCCGCTGGTCCGGAAGCTGTTCGTCGAGCCTGAGCGGTTGCAGGACCTTCTGTTCTTCCTCCGCACCTACGCGCCCTTCCAGCAGCGCTCCCTGGCGGGAGAGCTGGCGTTCGGCGGGCAGGGGCCGGTCAAGGCGGGACCGGTCGAGCAGCGCATGATCCTGGAGTGGGCGCGCAAGGTGACCGCCGAGGTGGAGGGCGCGCCGAGCGATGCCTCGTATGGGCTCCTCCTGGCCTGGCATCGCGGAGAGGCGGCGGGAAGCTGCGACGACGTGGCGGTCTTTCTGGATGGAGAGGTCCGCGCGAGCTCGTGCTCTCGCGAGGGCGAGAGCCGGGGCCGCCTGCGGCCGGAGTCTCTGGCCCGCCTGGACCAGTGGTATGACCGGTTGAAGCCGTTTCAGCAGACGGCGGGAGTCGAGGCCGGGCGCGGCCGGGTGCCGGTGCGTCTGATCTTCGCGGGCAACGGCTCTCATGAGCCCTCGCCGGAGGACGTCGCGGCTCTCCAGTCCCTGGCGGCGGCGCTCCATCGGGAGCTGACCCCGGGCCGGGGAGATGCCGCGCCACCCCAGCCGGCCGCTCCGGGGACCGCTGCGGTGACGGAAGTGCTCGACAGCGACGGGGCTCCTGCTCCCGAAGCGCCGAGTCCCGACCTGCTCGTCGGGACGGCACCCGCCGGCCGCTTGCCGCTCCCCCAGGCCGCCTTGCCGGAGTACATCCCGCCGCCGCCGGCGGACGACGACGACGAGGCAGCGCCGCCTCCCCTCTAGCGGGGGCGATTCTTCATCGGATAAACTGCTCACCTACAGCTTTCAACCGGAATCGCTTGCCGGGGGTCGGTCCTCCGGATGCGGACTGGCGAAACTCGTCTCTCTGTGGGAGGCCGGGATGACTCGAAGTCGCTGGCATGGACTGGGAATGCTGACTCTGGGAGCTGCCTACTTCGCCTTCTATGCTCCCTACAGCGCGCTGGCCAATCTGCTGTCCCGCGGTCTCCTGCCAGGGATCGGGAAGCCGGCCTCGGGGCTGGAGCTCCTGCCGGCCGCCGCTCTGGGCACGATGGCCGGCGTCACCCTCGTTCTGGCTCTGTCGGGCTGGTGGCGCCATGCGCGGCGGCGGCCGGTGCCCGGGCTGGGCCTCGGCCTGCCCAATCCCAACCGCGAGATCGTCCTGGCCTCCTGCTTCCACGCCCTGGCGATCGGCGCCACCACGCTGAATTTCACGTTCGCAGGGGTCTCGATCCTCTTCGTGCTCCTCCTCATGCGCGGCGGCGTCCTGATCCTCTCCCCCCTGGTCGACACGCTGCGGCGGCGCGAGGTCCGGGCCTCCTCGTGGGTGGCCCTGGGACTGAGCCTCGCCGCGGTGCTCGTCGCCCTGGCCGACGTGGACAATTACGTCCTCCCCCTGGGAGCGGCGCTCAGCGTCTCCGCTTATCTCATCGGCTACGTCGGCCGGTTCCTCATCATGTCCACGGCGGCGAAGGCGCAAGGGGTGGAGGCGAACCGCTGCTATTTCGTGGAGGAGCAGATCCTCTCGTCGCCTCTGCTCCTGGCGGGGCTGGGGGCCGCGGCGATCCTCGGGCCGGGCACGGGAGGGGAGATGCTGCGGCGCGGCTTTACCACGTTCCTCGGCACGGAGGCGGCGCTGGTGGCCTTCCTGGTGGGTGTGCTCTATGCCGGCCTGTCCGTGTTCGGCTCCCTGATCTACGTGGACCCGCGGGAGTACACCTACTGTGTCCCGGTCAACCGCGGCGCCAGCCTGCTGGCCGGGATCGTCGCCACGTGTGCGCTGACTCTGTTCCTGGGATTGCGCCCCCCGAGCCCTCTCCAGTGGACCGCGGCCGGCTTGGTGATGATCGCCCTCGCCGTCCTCGCCCGCCCCGATTGGGTGGAGGGGAGGATCGTTCCATCCTCAGGCGCCGGGCGGCTGTTCCTCTTCGTCTGCAGCGGCAACACCTGCCGCTCGCCGATGGCCACGGCGATCGCCCGGGCGGAGCTGGCGGCGCGTTTCGGGAGGCGGGCGCCGGCCCGGGTGCAGAGCGCCGGCCTGACCGTCCGGCCGGGGGCGCCGATGACGGCCGAGGCCGAGGTGGCCCTGCGTGAGATCGCGGTCGCGCCCGGCCGGCACCGCGCCCGGCTCCTCACGCCCGAGCTGGTGGAGCGCGCTGAAGCGATCTTCTGCATGACCGCCGCGCACCGGGAGGCGGTGCTCCGGATGCACCCCGCCGCGGCCGGCAAGACCGTGTGCATCGATCCCGACGGAGACGTCCCGGATCCCATCGGCTCCGCGCTGGAGGTCTACGTCGGCTGTGCCGAGAGGCTTCGCGATCTGGTCCGCCGCCGCTTCGATGCGCTGCTCGCCGGAGCCTGACGTGTCATTCGAGCCACTGCGTATAGTCGGACAGGGGGGCCCGCTCGGGAGCGAAGCGGTTGACCGGCGCGGATGCGTCCGGGTAGCCGACCGACATGCCGCAGACGATCAGGCGGTCCGGCCCCAGCCCCAGAAACTCACGGAGCGCGTCGCTGTAGGCCGTGACGCTCGCCTGGGGGCAGCTCCCCAGGCCGCTCGCCACCAGCCCCAGCATCACGTTCTGCACGAAGAAGCCCATTTCGAGGAAGGTCCCGGGAGCCGCGTTGGACGGCAGGTGGAAGATCAACGCCGCCGGCGCGCCGTAGAAGCGGAAGTTGTCCCGCAGATGAGTGCGCCGTCCCGCGGCGTCGTCCCGCGCGATCCCCTTCGCCGCATGCACCCCGGCACCGGCGATCGCGGCCCGTTCCTGGTGGACCGCGGGGACTTCGGCCGGCCGGCTCGCATAGTCCATCTGCATCGGCGTGTCGCGGTCGAACAGCTCGCACAGCCGCCGGACCAGCGCTTCCTTGGCCTCGCCCAGAAGCACCGCCACCGCCCAGGGCTGGCCGTTGCGCGTGGAGGGGGCGTGCGCCGCCGCCCGCAGGACGTCTTCGAGGACGCCGCGCGGCACGGGCCGGTCGAGGAACGCCCGCTGGCAGTGCCGGGCCCGGATGATCGAGAGGAAGTCGCCTTCCATTGGGAGGGATTCTAATGCGCGAAGCCGCTCTCGTCGCGGTCCTGACCCGCTCCCCGTCCTCCGCAGAGGTCTCCTCCTTTCCCGCCGCGGTCCGCTGGCTCGAGGTGCGCGCCGACCGGGCGGGCGATCCGGATGCGGACCGGCTGCGCTGCGACTTCCCGGGGACCCTGCTCTACAGCCTGCGCAGCCGGGCCGAAGGGGGCGCTTTCGCGGGCTCCGACACCGAGCGGCGGGCCCGGCTGCTGGCGGCGTCCCGGCGCTGGGACCTGGTCGAGCTGGAGACCGGGGATCTCGTCCCGGAGATCCTGGACCGGATTCCCGCGGAGCGCCGCGTCCTCTCCTGGCACGGAGCGGCGCCGGGGAGCACCCTGAACGAGCTGCGGGCCCGCCTGGCGCGCTTCGCGGCGGTCGGCGCCCGCCTGATCCGCCTGGTGCCGGCAGCGGGAGAGCCCGCGGACGCTCTCGCCCCCCTGCGGCTGCTGCGCGAAGCCGGCCGCTCCGACCTGACCGCCTGGGCCTCCGGGCCGGCGGGGAGCTGGAGCCGGCTGCTGGCCCCCCGGCTGGGAGCCCCGCTGGTCTTCGCCGCGGTGGGTGAAGGAGAGGGCGAGCCTAGCGTGGCGCAGCTCATCGCCGACTATGGTCTGCCGCACATGCCGCCGATCGAGGACATCTACGGGATCGTCGGCCGGACCGCGGCGAAGTCGCTGTCGCCGCGGCTGCACAACGCCGCCTACCGGGTCCTGGGCCTCCCGGCGCTCTACCTCTCGTTTCCGACGGAGCGCTTCGGCGCGTTCTGGGACGCGCTCGGAGACGGCGCTCTGGCTGGCCTCGGCTGGCCGCTGCGCGGGCTCACCGTCACGTCACCCCACAAAGAGTCGGCCCTGGCCGCGGCGGAGGAGGCGAGCCCGCTCGCGCGCCAGGCGGGAGGAGCCAACACCCTGTTGCGCAAGGACGTCGTCTGGCGCGCCGACACGGCGGATGCGGACGGCGTGCTCTGCGCGCTCGGAGCCCGTGGCATCGCCGTGGCCGGCCGACGGGTGGCGGTCGTCGGCTGCGGCGGCGCCGGGCGCGCCGCGGCCGCGGGCCTCCAGGCCGCCGGAGCGGACGTCACCCTGGTCAATCGCGGCAGCGAGCGCGGCCATTTCGCCGCGGCGCTCCTCGGGCTCCCGTTCGTGCCGCTCGCCCGTTTCTCCGCCCGCGATCTGGCCCTCGTCGTCCATGCCACGCCTCTCCAGCACGAGACGCCGTTTCCGGTAGACGGCCTGGATGGCGGAGCCGTCGTCGTCGAGCTCGTCTACGGCCCGACCCCGACGCCGCTGATGACCGCCGCCGCGGCGCGCGGTTGCCTGGCGATCGACGGCCGCGAGGTCCTGCTGGTCGAGGCGCAACGGCAGTTCCAGATGATGACCGGCCGCCAGATGCCGCAGGACCTGGTGCACCTGGTCCGTCCGGACGGTCCCGGAGCGTGTGCCGGCATCCCCGCCCGCGTCTCCTTCGACCCACTGTCCGGATGCACGGCGGCCTTTGCATGAAGCTGGATCTCGCTCCCGATCTTTCTCCTGAACAGCAGACGCTCCTCGACCGCGTCGCCGCCCTGGCGCGCGAAAAGCTCGCGCCGCGCGCCGCGGAGTACGACCGCACCGCGACGTTTCCAAGCGAAGACTTCGACGACCTCTTCCGCGAGCGGCTGCACGCGCCCACGGTGCCGCGCGAGAACGGTGGCCTTGGGTTAGGGCCGGTGCGCCGCGACGCCTTCACCCTCTGGATGATGACCAAGGAGCTCGCCAAGGCCGACCTCTCCCTGGCCCGCTGCTGGGAAGGCAACGCCAACTCGCTGATGCTGCTCGACGCCCTGGCGGCCGACGACCAGAAGCGGCGCTGGTTCGCGGGAGCCGTCGAGCGCGGCGAGAAGTGGGTCGTCTGGAGCGGCGAGCCGCAGGCGCGGGCGCCCGGCGAGCCCAGCAAGCTCGGCACGACCCTGGACCGGGTCGACGGGGGTTGGGTGGTGGACGGGACCAAGGTCTTTTGCACCAGCGCGGGCGGCGCCGACTGGGCCATCCTGCTGGTCAATCCGGCCGGCCCCGGCGGCGCGCGCCACACCGCGTCGCCCGAGACCCTGCTCATGCTGGCCTGCCCGCTGGCCGATCCCACCATCGAGACGGACGGCTCCTGGTGGGACCCGGTGGGGATGCGCGCCACGGTCTCGCACCTCGTCCGGTTCGAGAAGACGTTCATCCCCGACGAGAACCGGATCGGCGATCCCGGCCAATATCTGGTGGGCAACTGGCAGACCGCCTTCGCCCCGCACTACGCCGCGAGCTTCCTGGGAGCGGCCGAGGCGGCGTACGACTACGCCCTGGAGCACCTGGCGACGCAGGGCAAGACGGGCGATCCCTACGTGCAGCAGCGGGTCGCCCACATGTCGATCCACCTGGAGACGGGCCATCTCTGGCTGCGCCACGTGGCGCGCCTCTGGGACGAGGGACGCCGGGAGGAGGCGCAGCTCGCGGGCAGCCGCGTGCGCCACATCGTCGAGCATCTGGCGGAGGAGACGCTCCACCACGCGATCCGCGCCTGCGGAGCGCGCTCGCTGATCCGTCCCAGCCCGCTTGAACGCATCCTGCGCGACCTGACCTTTTATATCCGGCACGACAATGACGACCAGGTCCTCGCGACCATCGGGAGGGCGGCGCTCGGGCAGCCGTTCGATGCGTCGTTTTATCGGCCGTGATGCTTCAGGAGACCGGTACGCGCAGGGGCAGAGAGGGGAAGAGCCGCGCGAAGTCGTCAGGATTCCGAGTGATCAATCCCTGGAAGCGGGTCGCGAAGGCTCCGATGAGAATGTCCACGAGCGGCCTCTTAGGGAGCTGCCCTGATCGCTTCCGCTCAATGAGCTGATGCCATGTCTGGTACGCCCGCAGAGTGTCTTCCTGAACCCAATCCTGCCGGAAATCCACTCCAACGCCGGCCAGAAATTCGTCCTGGAAGGCCCGATCCCCTTGAAACGAAGGAGACAGCTCGACGTAGGTCATGGGGCAGATCACGAGACCCTCTTCCAGGAGAGACTCCAGGATCTCGGCAGAAGGTTCGCCGAACTTGGGATCCTCTTCCAGGACATCGATCAAGACGCAGGTGTCGATGACCCAGGCCATCAGCGCTCGCCTTCGCGAAGCTCGTCCATCCAGTCCTGGGTCCTGCGCGTCGGCCGGAACCGTCGAGCGAAGCCGAGCATGGCCCGGGCCCCGCGCGGCGCAGCCTGCTCCAGGATCTGGATCCGAAGCTCGTGCTCCCCGGATTTCTCCCAGAGCAGCCGCTGGCCCTTCTCGATCCCCAGCTCCTGCCGGAGATTGGCAGGGATCGAAACCTGGCCTCGGTCGGTGACGACGGAAACGTTGGAAGCTTTCGGCATGGATTGAGTCTATCATGTGACCTCATCATGTACGAGCATCTATGACCGCGCGCGTCTGCCTGGTCTTTCCGCACGTCCTCCTCGGCGGGGGCGAGACCGCCATGCTGGCGGTGGCGGAAGGGCTGCGCTCCGCGGTCGATCTTCACGTCTGCGCTCTGGACAACACGCCCGTCACGGTGGAAACGACTCTGCGTGAGGAGCTCGCAGAGCGCTTCGGCGCGGTCAGCTTCATCCGCCGCCGCTGGGAGCTGCGCCCCTGGTTCCGGAAGGCGGACGTCGTCCTCTGGTACGGCGTAGTCAACGCGGTGCCGGACGTTCTGGCCTCTTTGGACCGCCGACCGGCCTCGGTGCGGATCGTCCACACCGACCGGACGTTGGACGGCCTCGGGTTCCACCGCCGGTGGCGCCGGGTGATCGACCGGACGATCTGCGTCAATCCGGCCGTGGCGCGGCGCATCCCGGGCGCCGTGTTCATCCCCAACACCTGTTCGCCGGATCGCCTGCTCGGGCCGCGCCGCGAGCTGTTCCCGCCGGGGCGCAAGACCCTCGGCTTCCTCGGCCGGTTGGTGCCGCAGAAAAACGCCGCCTGGCTGGTGGAGAACGCTGCAGCCCTCGATTGCAACCTCCTGATCCAGGCGCTCGACACGCAACTCCAGACGACCGCCGATCTCAGGCGCATTGCTGAACAGCAGCGGATCACGGAGCGGGTGCGATTCCTCCCGCCGGGCCGCGACGTGGGGACTCTGCTGCGCAGCGTCGACGCGGTCGTCATCGCCTCGCAACACGAGGGGTTCCCGATGGTGGCCGTCGAGGCGGGTCTCCTCGGAACCCCGGTGATCGCGACTCGCGTGGGGGCCTTGCCGGAGGTCTTTCCGGATCAGATCCTGTTCGTGGACAGCGGAGAGGACGGCCTACCGGATCTCTCCTCGATGCGAAGCGCCTTGGCGGGGGTGAATCCCTCCTGGGGCCACCGTCTCCGCGAGCGGGTGGAGGAGCTGTGCGCCCCCGAAGCGGTGGTGGGCCGATATCTGGAAATCCTGCAGTTCAGTCGCGATAAGGCGGCGTGAGCCCCAGGAGCTGGCGGCGCATCGGCGTCGTGGCCTGCTCGATCATCTCCTCCGTCGGCTCGTGTCCCTTCCACATCCGCATCCACTTGTGCCCGTAGTTGTAGAGGAGGACCCGCCGTGTCGTCGCGCTCCGGTTCGTCCCCGCCGAGTGCACGACGTTGCCGTGGAAGAAATAGGCCGTGCCCGCGCGGCAGGTCAGCCGCACGGCGCCGGGCATCTCTTCCGGAGTGGCCACGCGCGGGATCGGCGTGTCGTCCGGCT
>DATFPH010000135.1:0-64478 GCA_035264905.1 Thermoanaerobaculia bacterium | reverse complement strand
TGGAACCTCTCCTCGGGCTGGAGACTCCGTCGGCCGACACATTTCGCCGTAAAGGAATACCAGATTCCGGACGGAAAAGCCAGACTGCTAGCTATCTCTCTGGAAAATCAACTCCTCAGGAGGGTACATGACGGAGCCCTGCCCCCGGCCCCTCTCCCGCGAGCGGGAGAGGGGAGCAAGGCGAAGAGCTTCCGATGCAGGGGGGTTGGCGGAGGGCTGTTCACCCCTCTCCCGCTTGCGGGAGAGGGGCCGGGGGTGAGGGCCTGCGGGGATTCGGAGGGGCGCCCGGGAGGCGGCCTAGGCTACTCGACCGCCTTGCCGCCGCCCTTCCACTCCTTGTACTCCTGGGGACCGGCGGCTTTCGCTTTGGGGCCGCCGCCCTTGCCGCCGCGGGTGACGCCATCGGCTCCCGCATTGCGGGCGGCGATCTGGGCGGCCCGGGCGGCGAAGCCGGCTTCGAGCCGCTGCTCGGCGTCCTTCCGGAGGTGACACTGCTTGTATTTCTTGCCGCTCCCGCACCAGCACGGCTCATTGCGGCCGGGGAGCTTGCCGTTCCGAGCATCCGCCGCGGCGGATGGGCGGGGGGTGAACAGATTCTTGAACCACTGCATCAGCGACACGGCGCGCTCCTTCTTGTCCTATCCGGAAAGCCTCGGCCTCTGGTCTGTCCAGCGGGGAGTCCGGCGGGGACGAAAAGGGTACTCCGGGGCCGGGCCGGCTGGCAATGGGCGCCCTCCTACCGCCGGACCTCGATCAGGTCGATCACCTTTTTGACTCCCGGCGTGTCCTGCGCCGCCCGCAGCGCCAGCTCCTTGCGCTCGCGGTCGGGCACCCGGCCCCGCAGGCTGACCACGCCGTCCGTGGACTCGACCTCCAGGCTCAAGGCGTGCCGGCCGATCTCGCCCAGGAGGTTCTTGCCGACGCGGAGCTCCAGCGCGGCGTCCTGCACCTCCCGCTCGCTGTTCGACACGGCCTTGTCCACCACCGTCTCCGACTGGCCGGTCGGTTTCAAGCTCAGACGGTTCTCGACCTTGGTCACCCCCGGCACCGACAGAGCCACCTCCTCGGCGAGCTCCTGGGTGGCGCGCTTCTCCACCCGGCCGGTCAGATAGACGCTGCCGCCCGCGGTGTCGACGGTCACTCCCAGGGCATCGAACCCGAGCTTGTCGATGAGGGCGAGGCGCACGTCCGCGCCGAGAGAGGCATCCTCGACGTTTTCCTCGCCGGTGGCCCAGCCGCCCCGAGCGGTGCCGGGCGCGGTCGCAGCGCAGGCGGAGAGCAGAGAACCGGTCAGCAAAACGGCCAGCAGGGTCTTCGGAAGGGTTGCGTTCATGAGAAGAAAGTACCACGGAGGGAACCGGGAGCCGTGGCGCCGGCGTGGCGCGAGATGACAGAATTCGGATGGCATGAGCGCCCTCACCACCGGCCTGACGACCGCTCTTTGCGCCGGCACCCTCGATCTCGCGCTGTCCCTCTGGCTCGAGCACCCCGAAGGACTGCGCTCCGCACCGAACCTCCTCCTGACCCTTGCCGCCTCGGTCGCCGTCGCCTTCCTCGTCTGGCTGACGGCCTACATTCTCCTGAAGTTGCTCCTTCGCTCCCGTCCCCGGCCGCTGACGCTGCCCATCTCCACGTCCCTCCTGACGGCCATCCTCCTGAGAGGAGTCCTCCTCGCCACCGCTCCAATCGGAGCCAGCCTGAGCCGAGCCGTCTTCCCTCTCCTTGTCCTGGTCCTCTTCATCGGAATCCTCGCCCACCAGCTGACCCATCGAGGGAAGGGAGGGGGCGCCCCTCTCCCGGGGGCAGGGGGGGCGATGGGAGAGAGGTCGGGGGTGAGGTCCCTCGCCACCGGCATCCTGCTCGCCCTGGCCGCCGCCCCTCTGCTCCTCCTCGTGGACCGAACCCCGGCACCCGTCGCCGCCTCCGCCCACCACCAAGCCGTCCCACACGTCATCCTCCTCAGTATCGACACCCTGCGGGCCGACACCCTGGCCTGCTCCGGAGCCCGCGAGCCCCGGGCACCGCACCTGGACGCTCTGGCTGGCGACTCCCTGTGCTTCGCCCGCGCCTCCTCCGCCGCCGCCTGGACGTTGCCGGCCATGGCCTCGGTGATGACCGGCGTCTCACCGCAGGTCCACGGCGCCCTCCACCTGCGCAGCCGGGTGCCGGACGGCCTGCCGACCCTGGCCGAGGTCCTGCGGCACGCGGGCTACCGCACAGCCGCTTTCGTCTCCAGCACTGTTCTCGGACCCCAGGCCAATCTGGCACAGGGCTTCGATGAATTTCACGCCTATCCCGGCCCCTGGCTCGGGCATTCCCTCGGCGCGACCTTGTTGACCGCGAACGTCCCGCGCTTCCGGCCGGAAGAAGCGCCGCCGCCGGATCTGACCGAAACGGCCACAGACTGGCTGCAAGCCCATCGAGACGAGCCCTTCTTCCTCTGGATCCACACCTTCGACCCGCACGCCCCTTACGGTCCACCGCGCCGCTATCTTCAGGGACGAACAACCCCGCCCGGAGAGCACCTGCAGGGCCTGCGCTTCGAGGGATGGGACGAGGAGGAGATCCGCGCCGGCACCTGGGTTCCAACCGCCGCCGAGCGCGCCTGGATCCACCAGCTCTACCTGGCCGAGGCCCGCTGGGTCGACGACTCTGTCGGCCAACTCCTCGCCGAGCTCAAGCGCCTCGGGCTCTACGACGACGCCCTGATCCTCGTCGTCTCGGACCACGGCGAGGAATTCTGGGAGCACGGCTCCTACGGCCACGGCCACACCCTCTACGACGAGCTCCTCCACGTGCCGCTGCTGGTGAAGCTCCCGAAGATCGGACGGATCGGTCGGATCGGTCCGATCATCATACCTGTCTCCACCGCGAGCCTCTACGCGACCGTGCTGGAGGTCTGCGGCCTGCCACTGCCCACCGGCCACCCCGCCGCCGGCTCGCTGCTCGCCCTCACGCAGAACGGCCCTCCGGCCGCGCTCCTGAGCCTGGGCCTCAACCGCTACGAAGACCGCCGGGCCCTCCGCTTCGGAAACTTCAAGTACATCCGCTGGACGATAAGCCAGTCGGAAGAGCTCTACGATCTGGAGGCCGATCCGGGGGAAAAGATCGATCTGGCGAAAGCCGCTCCGCCCGAGCTGGCGGAGGGGCGGCGGCTTCTGGCAGAGCTCGAGGCGAACGGGAAACGGGCGCGGCAGCGGCTACGACTTCCCTCGGGAGAAACCGCGGAGGTGGATGGGCACACGCTGGAGCGGCTGCGGTCGTTGGGGTACGCGCGGTAGAGGCGTCAGCTCCCCGGCACCCAGCAGATCACCTCCGTCCCCCCACCCTCTCGCTGCTCGATCCGCAGACGTCCGCCGTGGGCCTCCACGATCTCGCGGCAGAGCGGAAGCCCGAGGCCGGTGCCGGTGGCTTTCGAGGTGTAAAACGGCAGGAGCGCCTTCTTCAGGGTCTCGTCGCTCATGCCCGTGCCCCGGTCGAGCACGCGGAAGCGGGCTCCTCCCTCCGCCGTCTCCTCGACCGTCAGGCGAATCTCTTGCGGCGGGCTCCCCGACTCCTGAGCGTTCTTCAGGAGATTGATCAGCGCCTGCTGCATCTGCGAGGGATCGAAGCAGCCCGGACGCCGAGGCGGCTCTCCCTCCAGGACGAACGGGAACAGCTCCCGCAGCTCGGCCAGGAACGGACCCCACTCGACCGGCTCCTTGCGCGGCTCGGGGAGGCGGGCAAAGCGGGCATAGCCTTCCAGGAAATCCCGCAGGTGCGTGGCCCGCTCCTCGATCAGATCGAACAGTGCGGGCAGGCGGTCCAGCTTCTCCGGAGTTTGAGAAAGCTGCCGGGCCGAGCGCGCCAGCGAGGCGATCGGGGCCAGCGAGTTGTTGATCTCGTGGCTCACCGTGCGGATCGCCCGCTTCCAGACGTCCACCTCCTGGCGCCGCAGCTCCTGGGTCATGCGTCGCAGGATATAGAGATCATGCCGCTGCCCGTTCAGCTCGAAAGCCCGGCGCGCCGCGTGATAGATCTCGACGTCGGTGCCCTGCTCCACCGAAAACAACGCGTCCCGGCCGCTCGCCAGGGCCTCGCGCATGGACTCCGGGCAATCCTCCAGGATGCGCTCGAATGCCTTTCCTTCCAGCCGGCCGTCGGTCACGAACAGCTCGCGCGCCGTGCGGTTGACGAAGATCACGCGGCCGCGCTGGGTCAAGACGATGGCCGTGGGGGTCGACTCCAGCACGGTCGACAGGAGCATCTCCCGCTGGACGAGGTTGTTCCGCTCCTCGCGCAGCACGTCCCCGATCGAGTTATACAGCTCCACCAGCTCGCCCAGCTCATCCTGGCGGTCGACCGCGAGATGGAGGCTGAAGTCGCGGTCGCGGAACCCCCGAACCCCGTCGCGCAGCGCCTGAAGCACCCGCGACGCGGGATCGAGCACCCGCGCCACCACCCACCAGCCGATCGGCAGACCGAACGCCACCGAGACCACGAAGATCAGCCAGGGGACCTCCAGCCAGGCCGCGGCCAGCGTGGCGACCCCCGCGATGACCAGGAGAGAGAGGAGGAAGGCGAGGAGGATGCGGGTGCGCAAGCCGAGCCTGGGCCGGTTCATCCCCGCACCCGCCGCTCGACGGTCAGCCCGTACCGCTCCATCTTGCGATAGAGGGCCTGCCGGCTCAGGCCCAGCGCCTCGGCGGCCTTGGCCACGACGCCTCCCGCCTCGGCGAGAGCGCGCTCCAGCTTGAGCCGTTCCACGAGCACCTCCTCCCCCGCGGGAACGGCTTCGCTTGCCTGCGCCTGTGGCACCGCTGGTGGCTCCTCCGCCGCTGCCAGCCCAAGATCCGCAGCACCGATCGTGTCTCCCGCCGCGACCAGGACCGCCCGCCGCAGCGCGTTTTCCAGCTCCCGGACGTTACCGGGCCAGGAGTGGCGCAGGAGCCGCTCGCGCGCCTCGGGCGCCAGCCGCCAGAGCGTACCCTGGGGCGACGGCGACAGGCTCCGCAGGAAGCGCTCGGCCAGCGGCAGGATGTCCTCCGGCCGCTCGGCGAGAGGCGGGATCGACAGCTCCACCACGTTCAGGCGGTAGTAGAGGTCCTCGCGAAAGCGGCCGGCGGCGATCTCGTCGCGCAGGTCCGCGTTCGTCGCACAGATCAGGCGGACGTCCACCTTCCGCGTCTCGCTGCTCCCCAGGCGCTCGAACGTGCCGCTCTGGGCTACGCGCAGGAGCTTGGCCTGCCCCGACGCCGAGAGATTGCCGATCTCGTCGAGAAACATCGTGCCGCCGTCCGCGGCCTCGAAGCGGCCTACGCGGCGGCGGGTGGCGCCGGTGAAGGCGCCCGGCTCGGCACCGAACAGCTCGCTTTCGAGAAGCTCGTCCGGCAAGGCTCCGGCATTGACCCGCACGAACGGCTTGCCGAGCCGCCGCGAGTTGGCCTGAACGATCTCCGCCAGCTTCTCCTTGCCAGCGCCGCTCGGCCCGGTGATCAGCACCGGCACATCCGCCCGAGCCACCTGGAGTGCCAGCCCGACCACCGCCTGCATCCGCTCGCTGGCCCACACCGCGCCGCACAGGTCATTGCGGGACGCGAGCTCCTCCCAAGACCGGCGGGACCGGTCGCGCAGCCGCTCGTTTTCGAGCTGAAGCTCCCTCAGATGCAGGAGGTTGCGCGCGCTGGCGAACAGCTTGTCGTCGTCCCACGGCTTGGCCAGATAGTCGCCGGCCCCCTCCTTGACGAGCTGCACAGCCGTCTCCAGAGACGTCCAGGCCGTCAGGAGAAGCACCGGAAGCCCTGGATCGCGCCGCCGGATCTCCCGAAACAGCGCAACGCCTTCCTCGCCCGTTGTCGCCTCCGGCCGGAAGTTCATGTCCTGGATGACCAAGCCGATCGATCGGGAAGCATCCGCTTCGAGCAGACGGAGCGCCTCCGCGGGGTCGCAGGCCACCACGGAGTCGACGCCGCGGATCTCGAACAGCACCTGGAGGGCGGTGGCGACGGCGGGTTGGTCTTCGACGAGGAGGATCTTGAGCATGGGCAGGGTCTATTATGACCCAGCCCTTACTCCGCCCAGGTCAGCCGCACCGCAGGGTCTCCAAGGACGACGAAGTTCCTGGCGTCGTTGTTGGCCTTCCACATCCGCTCGAAGTGGCTGCGGCTCTGGCTTGGCCCTATTGGGTTTTCGCGGGCCATGAAGAGAGTGCTGAGATCGACGGAGAGCTCCGCGTGGCGCTGATTGACGAACTCCATGGCGGAGCCGACAGGGTGGCCATCCAGGAGGCGCTTGACCGTGCTGTCGAACACCTCGATCTGGGACTCCTCGGAGACGCTGAAGGAGAGCGTCCAGGCACGGTCCACATGACCGATGACCGCAAGCGCGCCACCCTTGGGATGACCCAAGAGCCGCTTCGCCAACCGGGAGACGAAAGGATAGGGCGCAATGGACCTCGCCCCTCCCATGTCGCCGCGGTCGAAATCGCTCGCTTCGGGCGTACCTGCGCTGTAGCAGGCAAAGTGGAACGCAATGAGCCCGCGGAGGTCGGCGGAGCCGTCGACATCGTCTGCTGAGAAATAGTGCTGAGGAAGAACTGGCTGTTTCGGCTCCGGTCCCGGCCACTCCTGACAGAGAATGGCGCCCTGGTCTCGGATCAGCTTCTCGGGATCGTGCGGAAATGCCATGCCATGACTGGCGGTGAACAGAAACGCCGGCTTCTCCTCACGGCCGAGATACCGCGCCAAGCGATCCTTCGTTGCTGACTCACCAATGATCTCCTCGAAAGACCAAGGACTCTCCTTACTGTCTACAGGACGTGGGCGAGCCTGCAGAGACCGTACCAATGGCGCGATGAGATCTTGAGAGGTCCGTTCAGTCCCCGGGTCATTCGGATTCCGGACGCCGAAGAACACAGAACGCTTTGGCGGGTGCGAGGCTTTTCCGGTTTCAGCATCAACCACTCCTTGGGCATAGTTCGCGTATTCCTCCGGAGTTTCGAAATGCAGCCGGCCTAAGGCATACTGGACGTCCAGCTCGTATTGAAAGCTGAAGGGAATGGACCGCGGGTCTCCCACGATGAGCAGGTAATAGGGAATCTTCTTCGGGTCTGCGGGACCAGGCCCTGCTTTGTGAGAAGCCAGGAAGTCTTGTTTCGACTTGATCGGAGCCGGACCGAAATCGTGAGACAGGAAGAGGTTCTGGGCTTGGTTTCGGCGGTGGGTGATCAGGGGCTGCAGAGCCTCTCTCATCTCGGGTGTCACGTCGGGCCCCCAGATAACCCCCCATCCCGAAGAGGACACCTTTAAAGGATCTACGTCCTGAACAGGAGCCCGGTTTGGATCGTCGAGCCCGTGTTGTTCAATCCACCAACGGTACTCACGCAGTTGCTTGGGAGTCAGAGGCGGTGTAGCTTGCTGGTGCTCTGAAGCGCCCAGATACTCCCCCGTCGTTCCGTCAACTCCGTTGATGAGCTCCCGATTCTCGGCCATTTCGTTCTCCTCTGGACTCACAAAACCTCAGGACACCGCGGAGGAAGGGGGTTCTCCGGCAGTGGAAGGTCGTTGTCCGAGCGCTTCGGCGTAGCTCCGCCATCGGCGGCCACTTCGATCCCTTCGTCGCCTCGAAGTTTCGAACCGTCGATCCTGGTCAGCCACTCCCCTTGGAAGACAAAGGGTGACCAATAGTAGGGATCGCCCCACTTTTGATCCTTGATCATAGAGAGTTGGGCACAGCGCAAAGCCGCAGCCGGTGCCAGGTTATGGGCATACATCCCACGGTAGAAACGTCTCATCAGCTCAGCGGTGCTCCGGTCATTGACATTCCAAAGACTGACGACCATTTGGGGGACTCCGGCGTACATAAAGCTTCGCGTCAGGCCGACCAAACCCTCGCCCCGCACGTCTTCTCCCAATCCTGTTTGGCAGGCGCTCAGCACCGCGAGCTCGGCCCGAAGGTCGAGCCCACAGATCTCATAGCTGCGAAGGAAGCCATCCTGGCGCCGTCCCTCTCGGTCGATCAGAGAGAGAACAAGCCCGGAGAGCTCGGGATGTTTCTCATTCAAGACTCCATGGGTGGCAAAGTGGAGGACTCGATACCTCTTGAGCTCTCCGCTGGTCACAGTTGAGCGATTCGCCTCGAATCCCAGGGCCTCGAAACGCCCATCCTCACGGACCAGCCCGCGGATGACCTCCGCTTCGGTTTCCGTAAAGGGAAGGCGCTCAAATCCGGAAATTCCCAGATCCCGGGCCGATCGCTCGAGGTCGCCCGAGAGGTTGCTTCCCGTCGCGCCGGAACCACCGAGTCGCTCATCTGAAGGGGTGAAGACTGGATCGGCGATGACCCCGATCTGGCCCGACGGGCTCATGCGGTCTCCGAATTCCCGGCGGAGACTGGCGACTACCGATGCGGAGGGCAAGTGGACCACCTCGTGCTTCCAAAGAAGTCGGTGCCCTTCGCTCTCCATTGCGGGATCGGGAAGCGCACCGAAGGGCAAGTACTGCAGAGCTCCGTCGCTCACAACCAACAGGCGCTTCGAACCGAGTCGCGCAGCGACCGGACTCAACAGAGTCTCGCTCAGACGGCTTTCCCAACGCTCTATGCCGCCCCGCCGGGAGCCACCTCGCTTGCTCCAAGCCGAGTAGACGCGGCGGGCCATGTCCTCGATCCAGGACCGCGCCGGCAGCACGTGGCTTTCAATTTTTCCCTCATCCGTCAGAAGCCAGAGAAAGCTCCTTTCCTCGCCCAATGAATAAACGAGCATCATGGAGCCGCGGTCCAGGACGTGCTTCTGAATTTCTGCGACCTCCAAGGGGGCCGCAGTCAGCTCGCGGAATCGCGGGCTGCTGCTACGAATTCTGGTCTGGATTTCATCGAGCTCGACTAGAATGGCGCGTTGTTGCTTGTCCAGAGCGGCCTTGCTTTCCTCTGCCCGGGCCGACGAGAGGGTGATCTCGAGAGCTGATGCCTGCTCCAGGAGTTGACGCTCCCGCTCGATCAGCGACGGATCCGCGCCGCGGCGGACCTCCGTACGGGCGTCTGCCAAGAGGTCCAGCAGCCCGCGCGCGCGACGCCTCTCATGGATGCGAAGCGCTTGTCCATCCCATCCCGCGGTCTTGTCTTGCTCGTGGAGATGCATCAAAACGTCCACGTACAGATCGAAGTAGTGCTGCTTGGTTGCGAAGTAGGAGGTTCGGAGATCTGTGCTCGCGGACGCTTCCCGCAAGAGCTCGATGCGCCCGAGAACCTTCTCGAGGCGCTCGCGGGCTCCGGAATAGTCCGCCAGATCGTGGAGCGCTCGGGCACCCCCAAAAAGCGTGGAGGCCTCATTCGCCGGATCACCGATTTTCTGGAAGAGGGCCGCAGCCTCTTCATGGGCCTGGAAAGCGCGCCGGGCATCTCCAACGGCGTAGTAATACCGCCCCATATTGAGCAGAGAAATGGCTTGGTTGTCGAGGCTCCCCAACTGCCGGAAAATCTCCAGTGCCCTTTGATAGCGAGACCGCGCGCTCTCCGGATCTCTCTGACGGAGGAGCACAGTGCCCAGACTGTTGAGCGTGACGGCTTCGCCCTGAAGATCTCCGATGGACTCCTGGATCGCGAGCGCCTGCTCCAGGTGCTGCCGCGACTCATCCAGACGCTCCATCCTCTGGAGAACGTTGGCGATGCGACGCAGGACATTCGCCCGGCTGTCCGGAGAACCCAGAGAGTCCTCTAATTTGAGGGCATCCTGCAGCGAGTCCAGAGCAATCTCCAACTTTCCTTGCGTTGTGAGAGTATCACCCATCCCGAAGAGTGCCCTTGACTCCGCATTAAGGTTCTTCCCTTCACGCGCCCAACGAAGCGCCTGCTTGTATGCATCGAGCGCCTCCTGGAGCTGACCAAGTGCCAAGTATGCATTGCCCGCAGCATTTAACGCCGCAGCCTCCATGTAGGGTGAGTCAATCCTCCGGAAAATCTCAAGAGCCTTTTGATGCTCGATGAGAGCTTCCGCGAAGTTGCCCTGATCGTACAGCGCCCCCCCAATTCGGTTGTTGACCAGCCCCTCCTGTCGCTGGTTCCCGAGCGCCGCGTAAAGAGCCAACGCTTTACGCGAGGCGGCCAGAGAAGGGGCGGGATCTTTCAAATCATAGTAGACCCACCCGATGCGTTCCCACGTGTCGGCTTCCCGCGACCGCTCACCCAAAACCTGCCAGAGAGGCAGCGCCTCCTGATAGGCAGCGAGTGCCGCTCGGTACCCTTCTCCCGTTTTCTTGCGCCGTAGCTCTTCCGCCTCGGCAAAGCGGAGAGACGCGTGATGGCGTGTTCGATCCTGCTCATTGGCCGCGCGCACTTCTGCGATCGAAAGCGCATAGTCTCCGACCGGCGCCTCCTGATCGAGTGCCCTGATCTCCAGTTGGTACTCACCTCCGGAGTCCGTCACTTCGAACACAGCCTCGGGCCCGTTCGCACCATTCGGGCTGTCCACCACCGGCCGCCCCTCGCCCGTGGGGGTGAACAACTGAACCGCCACGTCCACCCCCTTCTGCTCCACCACGACGTGGACGTACTGCCCCGCCTGCATTTCGATCTGGTACCGATGCCCTTCTCCGCCCTTCAGCTCCCCGGGGATGGCCTGGCCCGGCTCGAGACGTCCCTTGTCCTCCATCCGGACCTCCTGCTTGGCTTCCACGGTTTCCCCCTCCTTCGCTGGCCCCCCCGGCCGGTCCGGTCCGCAGCGGAGCCCCAGCCCGGCGAGGCCGAGGCAGCAGGCGAGACCCAGAATGGACCGGCTCAGGTTCCGTATGGGTGGCATGCGGTAGCCCCCAGTTTAGCCGAAGGTTACATGCCGAAGACAGACCCCTCCCTATCCCATCGGGAGCGGGTCCTCTAGAATGTCAGACACGATTTGATGTTTTGTTGTTGAGACGTTCTTCGAGAGGTAACGGCGCATCGAGTATCAGGACTTCGTGGTCCAGATCGGACCGGGCAAGCGGGAGGAGCTGGCTGTCCGGGTGCTGGCATCCCCGGCTGGGGAGGGGGAAGCTCCATTCCGGCTTCCCTGGACGCCCAATGAATGGCTCGGCCTCCGCTCCGGCCTCACCCGCTCGGCCCGGCACCTCCTCATGGACGAGGCGCCTCCGGCGTCCGTCGCGCCCCGGGAGGCCGGCGAGGTCCTGTTCCATGCCCTGTTCTCCGGCCAGCCCGGCATCCTCCTCGCCCACAGCCTGGGCAGCGTGGGCGAGCGTGGGCTGCGCTTGCGCCTCCGGTTCCAGCTCGATGCCGACGACCCGCGGCTGGCGTTCCTCCACAGCCTCCCCTGGGAGCTCCTCTACAAAGCCGACTCCCGCGACTTCCTGGGCCTGAGCCGGCGCACTCCAATCGTCCGCTCCCTGGAGATCCCCCGGCCGGCGCCAGCGCTTCCTCTCCCGTCCCCCCTGCGCATCCTCGCCGTCCCCGCACTGCCCGAGGACACCGCGCGCCTCGACCTCGACCTGGAGCGCCGGAACCTCCAGGACGCCTGGGCGGAGCATCGCAATGTCCAGGTCGTGCTCCTGGACAAGCTCGGCATCACGGGCCTGCGGCAGACCTTGCTCGAGTCCCCTTTCCATATCGTTCATTTCATGGGGCACGGCGAGGTCGACCCGGCGACCGGGCGAGGGCTCCTCTTTTTCGCCGGTGCCGGCGGGGCCCGGACCCCGGTCTCCGGCGAGGCCCTGACCACGGTTCTCAAGGACATCCGGACCCTCCGCCTCGTCTTCCTCAACGCCTGCGAGTCCGGACGCACCCCGGACGGCTCCGAGGTCGATCCGTTCGCGGGCGTGGCCACGGCTCTGGTTCTCGGGGGGATCCCGGCGGTGGTGGCGATGCAGCTTCCGGTGTCCGACGCGGCGGCGATTCATTTCAGCCGGACCTTCTACGAGCGGCTCGCCGCGGGCGATTCCCTGGACGAGGCGGTCGCCGAGGGACGGCTCACTCTCTACACGGAGTTTCCGGAGACGGTCGAATGGGCCGTCCCTGTCCTCTTCTCGCGGATCGCCGATGGCCGGATCTTCAAGCGGAGCGGGCAGACCGGCTGGCCCATCCTGCGCGTCCCACGGCCCGCCCGCCGCTGGCTCCTTGGAGCCGCCGTCCTCCTTGCTGTCGCCGGGCTGGCCTGGTTCGCCGTCCCATACCTGAAGCGCCTCCTTCCAGGAGCCGTCCCGCCGATCGACAAAGTCCGGGTCGGCAACTTCAAGATCGCCCGTTACGAGGTGAGCAATGAGCAGTTCCGCCGCTTCCTCCAGGCCAGACCGGAATGGCAAAGAGACCGCATCCGGCCGGAATACCAGGATGGGGACTATCTGAAGGACTGGCCTGGGCCGACCGAATACAAGCCCTACGAGGACGACTACCCGGTCACGCAGGTCTCCTGGTTCGCCGCCCAGGCCTTCTGCGATTGGGCGGGTGGCCGGTTGCCCGCGCCCGACGAGTGGAAGGAGGCGGCGCATGCCGCGGAGGGACAATATCCCTGGGGAAGGACCGACTTTTCGGGCCCCGCGCCCCTCAACTTCTGCGACATCGAATGCAAGATGCAGCACCGGGACGCGAATCTGCCCACTTTCCGGGACGGCTACTCCGAAATCGCGCCGGTCACAGAGTTTCCAGGAGGCCAGTCGCCGGAGGGGGTCTACAACCTGAGCGGCAACGTGTGGGAGTGGTGCTTCACCCCTTCTGGAAGAGAGCGTGTCACAATGGGGGGGTCCTACGCCTCGCAATTCGATGAGTGCTCGACAGACATCACCGAGTCAATCGATGCAACCACCTGCGCTCCCGACGGAGGCTTTCGCTGCGTCTGGAACTGACCGTGGCCAGAATCACGGCCGCCTGGCCCTGGCGCTCGGTCTCCTGGTGACCCTTGCGGCTCTCAGCCTCTGGGGGACCGCGCTCTCCGCCCGCGGGCTTCTCGAACGGGAAGAAGCGCGCCGCCAGGTCACCCAAGCCCTCTCTACGCAAGGGGCGCCGGAACAGGTGGCGAAGCTGTTCCGCCAGGCCCGGGACTTTGATGCGTCCTATGCGGCGTGCGAAGAGGGAGCGCGCTTGGAGAGCCAGGGACGGTTCGCCGAGGCAGGTGAAAGCTTCCGCGTTTGCCGCGATGCAGACCCGAAGCTCGTCGCAACCCGCCTGGCGTGGGCGGAGGCTCTGCTGCGTGCCCGCGGCCGGTCCGTGTATGAAGAGGTCTACGCCGACCTCCGTCGCTTCGTCGAAGCGGCCCGTCAAGACCCGAGCACCGATCCCACGACTCTCCAGACGCTCGACGAGCTGATCCTCGATCTCGAAGATCTCCTCGCAGTAGACGCCCAGCCGGAACACCTTGGAGAGTGGACCGAAGAACAGATCCTGGAGATCCTCACCCGCACCGGTATCCGCGGCAGCTCGCGCTATGACGGCCCTCGCGTCCCCTTGCGGCTCGACTTCCGTCCGGGGGATGCGTACCTGGGAGAGCTCGCCCGGAGGCAGCTCGACCGGGTCGTCCTGGCTCTCAAGGACGGCACGCTCATCCATGCCGTGATCCGGATCGAAGGGTACACAGACAGCGTGGAAGTCGCGACCCAGTTGGCGCGGATCGCCCTGGCGCGGCGGCGGGCCGAGGCGGTGCGGAGCTACCTGGTTCAAAAAGGCATTCCCGCCAACCGGTTGCGCATCGCCGCTCTCGCCGACAGCTATCCGCTGGATTCCAACGAAACCGGCGAGGGCCGCGACGCCAACCGGCGGGTCGAGCTGTTCAATCTGGAGACGAAACAAACGCTGTGGCAGGACGTGAGGACGCACCGATGACACCGAGCGAAGCTCCAGCGCCGGATCTCGAGATGCGGGTCCGGACCATTCCGGAAAACGGCAAGACACGGCTCCACTATACGTTGCACTCTCCCTCCGGGAAGGCACCCTTTTTCCATCGGGAAATCGCCGGGCCGCTGATTCAGGGGAGCCCCGAGGAATATCACGGTCAGCTCCTGGAAAAATTTGGGAAGCTCAGTGAACGGTTGGATGTAGACGGCTCCCAGCTCCTGCGAGCGGAGATCGAACGCAAGCTGACGGCTCTCGGATACCAGCTCTGGCGAGAGCTCTTTCTTCCCAATCTCTTGGACGCTTATCGCGAAGCTCGCCGCTCCGAGGTGAAAACCTGGCTGCTGATCTCCGACGAGCCCTGGATCCCCTGGGAGCTGATCAAGCCCTTTGATGCCAGCAGGAAGGACGAGGTCATCAACGACGACTTCCTGGCCCTCCGCTTCGAGCTGACCCGCTGGTTGTCCGGCGACAAAGTCCCGGCCTCCGCGATCGGAGTCCGTCACCTTGCCGCGATCCGCACCACCGAAGACTTGCCACAGTCCGGGGATGAGCTGAGCTTCCTGTCGGATCTCTCTTCGCGGATGGGGATCGAGCCCATGATGCAGGCGCCGGTCTCGGCGGACGATCTGCTCGGTTTTCTGGAGTCGGGCAACGCGGAGGCTCTCCACTTCCTGGGGCACGGCGTCTTCCAGGTGGAGCGCGCGGACGACTCGACGATCCCCCTGCCCGACGGCAGCACCTTCCGTCCCTCTGATCTCGAAGGACCTCTCGCCGATCGGATCGGTCAGGCAAAGCCACTGGTCGTCTTGAATGCCTGTTGGGGAGCGCAGCAGGGCTGGTCGTTGACTCGAATCGGTGGCTGGGCCGCCCATTGGGTGGGAGTCGCCGGCTGCGGCGCCTTTATCGCGCCGCTCTGGCCGGTGCGGGACAAGGTGGCCCTCGCCTTCACTCAAGGTTTCTACGGAGCTCTTGCTCAGGGCGCGACCTTGGGGCACGCCGGGCTCAAAGCGCGGCAGCATCTTCGGGAGACACAACCCGGAGATCCCTCCGCCCTCGCCTACGTCGTCTACGGCCATCCCAACGCCCGGGTGCTGTTCGGAGAAAGCGCGCCCGCCGCGCAGGACAGCGACATTGCGAACGCACCGCCGGCGATCCGCGAGAAGATCCGTTCCTTCGATCTGCTGATCGCCCGCAAGACCGAAGGCTTTGTGGGCCGGCAGTGGCTTTTCGATGCGATCGACGGTTTCACGCAGAAAGAGACGAGAGGCTATGTCCAGATCCTCGGCGATCCGGGGATCGGCAAGACCACCCTGATCGCGGAGATGGTGAAGCGGCACCGGCATCCGCATCACTTCAATATCCGCGCCGAGGGGATTCAGAAACCCGATCAGTTCCTTCCGAGCCTCTGCGCGCAGCTCGTGGCGCGATTCGGTCTCGGCACTTCGAATCTCCCTCCGGAGGTCTCCCGCGATGCGTCCTTCCTGGTCAATCTCCTGGAGAAAGCCGCCGCGAAGCTCAAGCCCAACGGGCAGAAGTTGCTGGTCCTGGTCGACGCTTTGGACGAGAGCGATCCAACCGCGGTCACCCGGGGCTCGAACACCCTCTATCTCCCGTCGGACCTGCCGGACAACACCTTCTTCGTCGTGACCTCGCGGCGGGGCGGACCACCTCTCCGGTATGCCTGTGCCGAGCACAAGATCGATCTCCAAAAGGAAACCGAAAACAACTTCGCGGACGTGCGCCTCTTCGCGCAGAGCTGGCTGGGCCGCGACGGCATTCAGGCCTACGTCCGTACCCAGGGACTGAAGGACACGGACTTCGTCGAGGAGATCGTCCGCCTGAGCGAAGGCAACTTCATGTACCTCCACTATGTGCTGCCGGAGATCGAGAAGGGCACGTACAGAGAGCGGAAGTTCGACACCCTTCCATCCGGTCTGGAGAACTACTACGAGGACCACTGGCAGCGGATGAAGGAGGGCGACGAGAACGCCTGGTTCGACTACAAGCTCCCGGTTCTCGTGGCGCTGACGATCGCGAAAGAGCCCATCTCGCTCAACCTGATCCGTGACTTTTCTCGCGTCGAGCGCGACAGCCGGGTGCAGGCCGTGGTCGACGAATGGGCCCCCTTTCTCCAGCCGCTCGAAGTGGAGGAAGAGGGGGAGCGGGAGATTCGCTGGCGGCTCTATCATGAGTCCTTCTTCGACTTCATCACGAGGAAAGATCAGGTGGAGGCGGAGAGAGTGGACCTGAAGAAGGCCCATGGCCAGGCGGCAGATGTGTTGTGGCAGACGCTGTATCCGGAAGGATGAGCTCCACTTCTCTGTACGCCCTGCGCGGCCTCCTTGCCCACCTGCACGCGACGCAGGACTGGCCGCGCCTTTTCGCTCTCCTCGAAACCAAGCCGTTCCTCGCCGATCAGGCGGAGCAGCTCGGCGGGTTTCAGGCATCCGGCGCAGATCTCGAAACCTATGCCCTCCCAGCGGCGATCAATGCTGGCGATTGGAAACGATTCCTCCACTTCTCCGCTCTCGCCCTGAACCTGCGCGGTCTGGCCGAGGACCTTGCTGCACCCGAAATTCTGCGCGCCCTGGCGCGGAGTGGCCGTACATCTCTCGACCTCGCTCTGGACGCGGCCGGTCGGCTTGCTGACCCCTTCCGCCAAGCTCGGGCACTCGCCGCCATCGCATCCGGATGCGAGGACGGCCCGGCGCGCCAGGATGTGCTGCGCGAGCTCGAAGGCCGGCTCGACGATCTCGCGAGAGAAGCCCATGGGCAATCTTTCTTTGCTGAAGACCTCGCGGTCATCGCGCGGGACGCCGGACCCGAGCTGTACACGCGATGGCGGGCCTGGATCGATCGCCTCGCCCCAGGTCAGGCTCCGCAGGTCTGGCGGGCGGTGGCCGAGGGATGGCTGTGGCGTGGCGATCCTCTCGCACCGGAGCTGTGGCAGGCTCTGGCGGCTCTCGGTAATGCCTCCCAGATCCTGGCCTTTGCGCCCGCCGGCCTGGGAGCCATGGCCCTGACAGCACCGGGGGAGATCCTCCTGCGCCTGGAAGCGTTGCTCCCCGATCCCCTGGATCGCCAGCGCGCCGGTGCCAGCCTGCTCGGACGTTGCGCTCTCCGGTATCCCGAGCGAGCCTGCGCCGCCTGGGAGGAGTGGAGCGCCCGCTCTCCCCTCGTCTGGTCCACGGAGCTGATCGATCGTGGGCGCGAGGCTCTCGGACGATTGATGCCCCAATGCATCGAGGAGATCGCCGCGTCCATTGAAGATCCCTCGATCCGTGCCGCGCTCCGGGTCGTGGTCCTGGAAGCCCGGCGCACCTCCGAAGCCGCAGCGGCCGCCCTGGCCCAGCTGCGCCACGTGCCGGACGGCCCCGGGAAGCTCCACTGGAGCCTCCGTTATCTGACCGCCCGTCCGGCGGAGCCGAAAGACGAAGTCCGGCGCCAGGTGATCGGCGTCGGGCGCCACCTCCACGCGATCGGCTTCGCCGCCGAGATCGGCGATCTCGCCCGCTGGCTCGACCTGGTGGCGCTCCACCTGTCAGATCAGACCAGCGCCCAGCTCGATGCGATCCTCTGGTCTCCGGATCTCACGCCGGAGAACGTCCTCGCTCTCGCCGACGCCGTGACCCGTCCCGAGATCCTCGATCTTCTCCTCGAATGCGCGGAGCGCAGTGCCGCGGCGCTCTGTCCCACCGAAGGGGAAGGCTTCATATTCCGCAAGGATCTGTTGATCCGGGCCACTTGCCGGCGGTGCGTCCTGTCTGAATCCCTGGAGACTCTCCAAACGATCGCCGAGCGGCTTCTGCTGGAGGAGGAGGACGAGCTCCGCGAGCGTCTGGCCCCCCAACTCGCGGGGCTTGCAGGCAAGGGTCCGAAGCTTGCGGATGAGGTCTGCGCCGGGATCGGCGACCGCCACCTGCGGCTCGTCACGCTCTTGCGGAGCACTCCCGAGATTCCAGCCGGGATCCTGGCACCGGCGAGCTTGTATGCGGCGCTCGCACGAATTGAGATTCTCCAGGACGAGTGCCACGGCCTCATGGCTCTCCTGGAGACGCCGGCCGATCCGCGTGAGTTGCTCCAGCGTCTCATCCTGCCGATCCGTAATCCCCAGATCCGGACGCGCGCTCTTCTCCGCCTCGCCCGTCACACTCTGGCCTTCGAGATCTCCTGCCATGATCGGCCGGACCGCCTGGCTCCCTTGGAGCTCGTGCGCTGGTTGATCACGACCGAGACCGACGACGAGCTCGCTTCTTTGACCCCGGAGATCGCGGCGTTGGGGGCCGAAGCCGGTGGAGACCGAGCGACCGCGGAGGTCCAGGAGGCCGCCCGGCAGCTCGCCGCCCTGGAGATTGTTGAGTGGCCGGTGCGCCGCGATGCTCTCGAAGATCTGCTGGCTCGCGTCGCTGCCGGTCTCCTTCCTGCTCCCAACGCGGCCAAGGCCCTCATCACCATCCTGCGCCTGCCCCAACAGCTCCGGCCCGAGACAGCTCGGCAAACGCTCCGGCAACACTGGATTGAACTCCTTCCTTGCATCGCCGCCGCCGCGGACCGCCTGCCCGAAAAGCACCTGCGGCCGGTCCGCCGTGCGCTCCAGGAAAGCCTCCGCGATGTCAGCCAGGAGACGGCGCGAGCGCTCCTGCCACGTGTTGCCGGCGAGGCGAGCAAAGCCGAAGCGGAGATCTGGTGCGGGCCGGAAAGGGACGACGAGTCCGCATGGATTGAGAGAGCAGCCCACTGGATCGCCAGCACGTCCCCACATCCTTCCGATCCTCGCATCGAGCCACTGCTCGCCCGCCTGTGGAACGATCCCGAAAGTTGGCGGCCAGCTCTCGCCTGGGCGGTGCAGGATTCTTTGCGGAGGGGACGCCCGCAGGGTGAGGCAGCCTTGCGCCTCTGGCTCCACGCCCATCTCGCTCCCAGCCCGGGACGCGGCCGGCCACCGGGCCTCGACGATGCAGCCGGCGCGGAGAAAGCCCTCCAGTTGGCGCTGCGGCTGGGGCCGGAGCGGAGCTCACCGTGAGCACCACCACCGATGCGCGGACCGTACGTCTGCGAGAGATCGCAAAGCGCTGGCCCCGGTTCGCCTGGGACTACCGCGGGCTCACGCGGTGGCAGAGCTTCGACGAGAGCTTTTGGACGGGTCTTCTGGCGGCGGGCGCCCTCATCGCGACAGGTTATTCAGATCTCCCGGTTTGGTGGGAAAAAATCCCTTTTCTCCTTCCGGTCCTCAGTGAGGCCGGCGGAACGCCGAGAGGCAATATCCTCTTGAGCGTCCTGATCCTCCTCAACGTCTGGGTTCTCGACCGCCACCTCGCAGCCAAAATTCCGGCCGGCCTCTCCGAGATCCGCTGGTTGCGCGCGGTGCGGGTGATCGCGTCATCGATCCCGTTGCTCGGCTTGGCGGTCATTCCCGTATGGCAGGAGCTGATCCGAAGGCGCCCTTCCTGGGCCTTCGTCCACCGTTCCGCCGGACCCGCGGGTTGGTGGAAGCGCATCGATGCCCGGCTGAGGTCCTGGTCCCAGCACCTGATTCCCCAGATTTTCTGGCTCGTCGGCTGCCAGCTTACGCCGCTGTTTTCGGGTCTTTATTTGCTCAGCCAATGCTGGCCTGCCGCTGCGATGGCTGTCAATGTGCTCCTGCACCTGACCGGCGCCGTGTCGGCCGCAGCCCATGTCGCCCTGCGTATCCAGATTCTTCAGATGACCGGACGGCGGGCGTTCTTCTTCCGGCTCCTGCCGCTGGCCCTTCTCCTGCCCATCCCCTTTTCCCCGATTGCCGCGCTGATCTGGCTCCCTTCCGCCGAACCGGGAAAAGAGGACAAAGGGGTCGTCCAGACCCTCTACCGCTCACGAATCACACGCCGCCACCCTTTCGCCGCAATCCGAGGGCCTCGGATGGGCGAAATCACCGGCAGCCGCGAAGACGGCCGGCGCCGGGCCTCCGCGATCAAGATCGGGTTCCTGGCCCTGGAGAGCGCCGTCCTCGCGGGGATCGTGGCGACCTTCGGATCGCCGCTCGTTTCCGACAGAAATGTGAGCGTGCTGTTCATTCTCTGCGCCCTCTCGATCGTTCCGGGAGCCTTCCTGCTCGTCGCCGGAGCGGTCGCCCGGAGCAGCGGACGGTGGCAGGGTCTTGCCTTTCTGGCGGATCATCCGTATGGCCCTTTCTTGACGCTTCTTCCCTTGGCTCTGATGATCGGAGCTCTCGCCGGTACGCTGGCGGGCTCTCATGACATCTGGAATCTTCGCGTTCTGTTGATCGGCGTGGGCTTCGCGGGAATCCTCATGACCCTCCTGGCCATGATGTGGACCTTCCTCCTCTCTCTTTTCTTTGGCGTCCCGGACCGTCCGATCACCGGGCCGGCGATCTCCTTCGTGCTCTTCGCTCTCATCCTGCTCCTCTCCTCGGTCCTGTCCGCTCCCACATTTCTCCGCCCATTGAGCGCACTGATCGCGCTGGCGAGCCCTCTCGCCGGCATCGGGATCGCATTCTGCTGGCTGGCGCCATTTCGCCTCCGTGATTTGAACGACCGGCGGCTCCCCAGCCACCTTCGGGTCCGGCTCTGGGGACTCGCCGTGACCGCGATCCTCCCTCTGGGCGGGCTGGCCATTCCTGCCTGGATCCGGCTGCGCCACCGCCACGGACCGGAGCTCGATCGCTGGGCCGCGCTGCTTCGAGAGCCAGCGACGTGAGCGCCGATCGTCACGCCGTCCGCGCCGCTGAGGTCTGGCGCCGGCATCGACCCGCCGGCCGGGACATGAGCGGCCGGTCGTTCTGGACCAACATGACATTCGAAACGTGGGCGTCCATGACGGGAGCGGTCTGTATGTTCATCCAGTTGGTCATCGAGCCCGCTCTCTGGTGGGACTGGCCCCCCTGGGAGATCTCCCGAAACCTTTTTGGTTGGACTGCTCTCAGTTTCCTTCTGCTGGCTCCGGTTTCGGGCCTCCTCGGCGAGCATTACTTCGTACGGCGAACGCCTCCGGGGACTACTCTGCCATTCCCCCTCCGCACCGTGCTCTTCCTGGTCGGCTGCGTGCCTTGGCTCGGACTGCTCGCCATTCCGATCTGGCGCCGGCTGCTGGTGCGCGCACCCGATTGGGCCTTCCGGCCCACGGCCTCGCGTCTCGACCTCGACGCGCCAGATACCCGGCTGCCCCGGCGCTCTCCCTTGCACCCCGTCTATGCGTCCGGCGCCTTCGGATTCTGGATGATCGTCATGGGACTGCTTCTCCCGCTGGCCGGCAGCCTCTGGCTGGCGGCAGGGAGAAACCGCGGCACGATCCTCGGCGCCTGCATCGCCCTCCACCTCGCCCAGGCCGCGTGCATGGCGCTTCACGCGGAATCCGAGCTGCGCTTCACCGCCCAACCCCGGCGCACCTTGCGCCTGATTCCCTGGCTCTGCCTTCTGCCGCAGCCGGTCTCGACCTTCGCCATGGCCCTTTCTTTCTGGCCGGTCCTCGAAGGCGCCAGGGGAAAGACTCTGACCTGGAGCGCCTACGCGCGCCGTGTCGGCGTTGGCCGGCATTCCCAGTGGCTCGACCTGCGCCTGGCCCTACAACAGAGATGGGAGGCAAGCTCCTGGATCGAACGATGGACGACACCGCGAGGCCTGGAGCTTCCACAGCGCGAAGGACGGGTTGAGGAAGCTCGAAGAACCTGGATGCGGACGAAGTCCTACCTGCTGGTGATCGAAACGGCGTTGGTGGCAGGCTTGATCGTTCGGCTCACCGGTGCGAGGTCCGCCCCGGCCTATGACCCGGTTGCTGATCCGGCGCTCCGCCCCTGGTTGATCGCCGTCAGCCTCCTCGCGGCCCTGGGCCTCCTGCAAGCGGGCCTGGGGGCTCTCTGTCTCCTTCTGCGTGTCTCCCACCTGCCGAGAGCGCTCGATCCACCGGCCGCGGGCCTCTATCTGTTCATCACTCAAGCTGCGCTGGCCGTCGGCCTCCTGACGGGCGCCCTCGCGGCACATGGAAATCTTCGCGTGCTCGCAGCACTCTCCTTCGCCGCCTGCACCCTTGCCGCCCTCCTCACGGTCCTCATCGCCGGACTCATCCTTCTCGGAGCCAAGAGCTCGCAGTCGGAGCCTCTCGGCACGCTTCTGATCTGGCTTGCGGCCCTCGTCTCGCTGGGCTCTTTGCCCCTGGTCGCTTTCAAGTGGCCGAACCTGGCTTGGGCCGGCGTGGCTCTGGCGATGTTGGCGCCTGTGGTGGACGTTCTGGTGGGGGTGCGGTGCCTTGGATGGATTCTCTATCCCTTCGGCTGGAGGGATATCTTTGAGAAGCAACTCGGGGCGAGGATTCGACTGCGGCTTGGGCTGATGGCGCTGATGGCGCTTCTCCCGTTGGGCGGGATTGCGGTACCGGTGTGGGTGTGGACGTCTCTTCCTCTCGAGAGACATGCGGATGCAGGTTGAGGATTGCCTCTGGTCATTCCCGCCAGTTGCATAAAGCGCGCGAGCAGAAGGTACACAGAGGCCGCGCCTGCTGGATTCAGAGCGCATCTGAGCTCTGCGGCTGGACTTCACCGCGAGTGGCATCCAGCCACGCACGAAAAAGGCCCCCGGAGGGGGCCAAAGCATGTAGCCTGGGGCCAGAGCGAAGCGGCGGCCCCGGGTCAGAGAGATGAAACATTTCCAAGCCCCCGGAGGGGGCGGCAGCAGATTCGGCAGGGCGCGGGTTTGCTTCGCGGAAAGGCAGCGCTGGCGGGGGTTGGGTCGCGAAGATCCGTTGCGGAACCCCTCTCGGGCGGTGGAAGGTTGGAAAACGAAACCGATTCAGCTCATTCGCGAGCCTTGGCGATGGGGCGGGGGGTGCCGCGGCCGGCGCGGACGAGCACGAGACGCCGTCAGGCGGCTCGCGCGCAGCGCGCCAAGACGCGGCGCCGAAGGGGGCCGGGGGGGTGGGCAATCCGATGAACCCGGCAGTCTGGCGGAGCGCAGCGGAGCCAGTCTGCCGGACCCTGCCTGGGGGGCGGGCCTCGCACGGTGCTTCACGATGTTTGGGGATGCGTGTCTTTGGGAGGCCCGGGTTGGTGCCCGCCCATGGTTTACATAGGCTTGGCTTCATGTAAAGGCTTTAGCCCGGAGGCGGGGAGTGGCGCGCAGGGCGGGGTTCGGGTCAATGGCGCATTACCGGAATCCTCGCCCTGCGTTTGCGCCGCCCCCGCCGGAGCCAGGGGCGGGCAGCTCTCGGGCCGTCGGGTGGGGGAAAGCTCGAGAATGCCACGGCACGGTGCGAGGCCCGGGGAGGGGAGGGGGAAATCAAGATGGGTGGGCGGGTGTGGAAGCAGCGTAGCCAGTCTGCGGGGGCGAAAGGTGCCGGGACCACGACCGCTCTACCGCCGGTGGAACTCCGGTCGGCGGGAAGGGCGGTGGCAGGGCCGAGCCGGAGCTTCTCCGGCGGGGCACTCCATCTCGCAGGCGAGGGGGCGTTTGCGTCAGCGAGCTGGGGGGAAGCTGGTCATCCCGGCGGTCGACCGATCTTGAGCCCAGCAGTTCGGCGGAGCCGATCTGCGGGGGAAAGGTGCTGTTGCCGCGGCGGCTGAGCCGCCGGTTGAGCGGGGGGATCGGTGGGCGCAGGAGCTGAACCGGCGGGGCAAGGCGGCTTGCAGGCGAGGGGGTAGTCAGAGACCTCCGGCAGAGCCAGAGGCTTGAATATGGGAGCCGCTCAAAGCGGCTTGGTTGTGAGCCGCCTAAAGGCGGCTTGCTGCCACTGCGACCACGGCCTCCTCTTATCCACTGATCGACCGAACCTGCCACCTGGAGCGCAGATCGCTACCTCGCACCTCTGGTGTGAACGGTACCTACACCCGCCCCTCCGCCCCCCGCGCCCTTCTTGATTGCAGCTCCAAGCGACTCCGAACAGTGACGCCCACCCGCCCACAATCCCGGAAATGTCAAACGCTGGGAGTCCCCCGGCAGAGCCGGGGGCTTACTATTTGAGTTAGGGGGATCTCTCCGGAATCTCCCCGGGAGAGCTGCTCCATCCGAGAATGCGCGCCACCTCGGTTTTCACGGTGGCCGCCAGCCCGGGGCTGAGCCTTTCGAAAGCTCCGGCACACAGAGCCAGCTCGCCGGAAAACAGGTCCGAGGGGAGCTCCTCGAGCATCTCGAAGGCCAGCAGGAAAGCACCGCATTCAGCAGCCGCCCGTGCCGCCTTCCTGGCTTCCTCGCGACGATTGAGATTGTCGAGGACCGGTAGTCGCCTTATCTGGGCGAGGTCCTGGAGAATTTCAAAAGCCCGCTCCCGTTCCCCGAGCCGCGCATGCGCAATGGCCAAGGTCTGCCAGACCGAGGCTTCCGAGAACGTGGTAATCGGCACCGTGGTTTCGAGTTGACGCAGGAGATTTCTGGCCGCAACCTCGTTCCCGGATTCGGCCAGGCGGACAGCTTCCGAGGCCGATGCTTGAAGTCGATCCTGTTCAGGCGGGGCCGAGGCATCGTTCTGGAGACCGGCGGAGAGGGACAACCTCCTGCTTGGCGGGATGGTCCCATCGGAAACCTCCATCCGCGCCTTCTTCAGGAGATGCCTTGCTTCTCTGAATGCACCTTCTTCAGCAGCGAGCACGGCCAGCTGTCGAAGCGTGGCTCGGCGGTCCACCGGTTTCTCGATCGTATCGACGGTGCGTTCCGCGCGATACCAATGCGCTCCTTTCCCCCAAGCGACTGCAATCGCCTTCAGGGCCTCGCCGCGAGCCCATCCTTCTCGCAGATCCTGGAGCGCATTCCCAGCTTTCTGACACCGTCCCATCGCGGCGAACCCGATCGCCAAGGCCTGAATCGCCCGGTCTCCTCCACTCGTTGCCGCCAGCTCGCGCAGCTTTCGCAGCAACCGGCGGACTTCCGTGTCGGCCCCCATCGAGATCGACGAGAGGAGAATTCTTTTCAGAACCCAGATCTCTTGACCGGGATCCTCCAGGCGGGCGGCCAGGGACTCCGCCTGCGTGAGCAGGCGCGCTCTGGCACCGCTTTCCGGGGCCAGAGGAGCCATGTCGGCCGCGGTCCAGGCGAGATAGAACGGATGATGGATCGCGCGCAACGCCGCGAGCGCATCTGGGTAGAAACCTGCCCGTGCTTGTGTACCAGCGAGCACCTGAAGGACCCAGATCCGATCGAGCAGACTGGGGCCCATGAGGGCAAGGGCATCAGCGGCCTTGTCGAAAGCCGCTCGGGCCGGCACCGGAAATCCCGACAGTGCCGCCTCCTCACCGAGCGCGGCGAAGGCGTAGGCACGCTCGCGATCGTTCTCGACCGCGAAGGCTCGATCCCGGATCTCGTCCAGGAGATCGCGATCAGCCTGACCCCGGCGGCGCAAGACTCGATGAATGGCCAGCAGGTCACCGCAACGTTTCTCGGGAGCTACGCGGAGCCGTGCTCGGGCCAACGCCATCTTCACACGCCCCTCCAGTGTCAGGACAATCAAATCGTCCTCCGCGTAGGATTCACCACGGAGGCGAACCACGAGGCGGGCAGCGAAGAGTTGCGCCACGACCAGGAGGCCGGAGGGAGTCAGGGGATCTTCGAATTGCCGCAAAGCGATCGCGATGTCTCCGAGATAGGCCCCGTCGTCCTCCAGCGCAGCGAGCTTCCTGTCCATCCACTCTCGATCCGCCAGAAGGAGCCGGTGCAGGCGTGCGTTCTGGCCAGCCGCTTCGAGATAGGCCGCCAGATGCCTGAGGGCATGCAACTCGCCGGACATTGTACGGAGCGCCTCTGTGTAGCCGCTGCTGTCGTCACCCCTCCCCCACCGCCCGCACATACCGCTCACCCGACCGGCGCACCGCAGGCAGTGCACAGAAAGAGGGGCGTCGCCTCCTCTTTCTAGCACAAGAGCCGGGTCGTGGATTACTCTCTCCCCCTCATGCCCTTCTTTCTCTGGCTCCTTCAGACCCTCCGCCGGGCCGCCTGGGCGCCGGTCGTCGTGTTCGGTCTTCATGAGGTCTCGGCGCGCCTCGGCTTCTATCGCGCCTGGCCGCCTCTGGATATCCCGATACATTTCCTCGGCGGGATCGCGATCGCCCTCTTCTTTGGTCAGGCGTACCGGGCCGCCGAGGAGATGGATCTCCTCGGTCAGCCCGCGGAGATCCTGTATGGCGTGACGGTGTTCGCTCTCACCTGCTCCTCGGCGGTGTTCTGGGAATTCACCGAATTCCTCTCGGACCGCTATCTCGGCTCGCACATGCAGGGCGGGCTCGAGGACACTCTTGGGGACATGCTCGTCGGCATCGTGGGTGGGTTGGTGTTTCTTGGTGTCTCGGTCCTCACACGTTCCGCGTGGCAATCGCCGGCGGCACCGCCGCCGCCTTGAGCGCCGGTCCCAGGGCCGAGAGGAAGCCGAGCACCCAGAGCGCCACCACTCCCGTGGCGAGCATCCCCAGGTCCAGCTTCGTGCCCTGGATCCAGGTGACCAGGCCGTAGTTGAGGGCGTAGGCGAGGGCGAGCCCCAGGACGGCTCCCGAGGTGACGATCAGCCAGTTTTCCAGGAGGAAATGGCGCACGATCGCGGCCTTGGTGGCTCCCAGGGCGCGGCGGGTGCCGATCTGCCGGCGCCGCTCCGCCACGGAGAACGAGGTCAGGCCGATGATCCCCAGCGCGGTCACGAGCAGCAGGAGGAACATGACGGCGTTGAGCGAGGCGACCAGGAGGCGGTCCTCTGTGTGAAAGCGCTTGCGGATCTCCTCGATGGTGCGCACCCGCAGGTTGCGGCCGTCGTTGATCCCCAGCAGGGCTTTCTCCATGTCCGCCGCCACCGCATCCCGCTGGCCGGGCTCGACCCGCACGAGATAGGTCACTCCCGATCTACTGCCCGCCGGCAAGGGAAAAAAGGCCGCTCGATCCTCGATTCCACCACCCGCGGGTTTGTAGAATTTGTCGACCAGCCCCACGATGGTGAAGCGGCCCGGCGCATCCGGCATCTCCAGGACCTTGCCCACCGCGTTGCCCTGTGGGTACAACGCGTCCGCCAGAGCCTCGGTCAGCAGGACGTTGCCCTGGAAGTCCGTCATCTGGCCGGAGTGCTGGCGGCCGGTCTCGTAGTCGTCCCGCGTCAGGTTGCGCCCCTGGACGATGCTGACTCCCAGGGTGTCGACGAGACCGGGATCGGCGAAGACGAGTTGCATGGGCAACCCGTCTCCTTGCGTTCCGATCGGCCGCGCGGGCATGACCATGGTGTTGAAGCCCCAGGGCAGGAGCGTCGTGTTGCTCGCCGCCTTGACGCCCGGCAGGGCGCGCAGCGCCTGCAGGTCCTCGTCGACCAGCTGGCGTGCGCGCTGCGGTTCCTGCAGCTCGTCGGCGAACGGCGTGCTCACGACGGAGATCAGGTTGTCCTCGTCGAAGCCCGACGGGCGGGTCATTTCCGCACGGGCGTCGAGGATCAGGCTGACGGAATTGGCGACGATCGCCAGGGTCAACGCGACCTCCAGGGCGATCAGGAGGAAGCGCGCCCGGTGGCGCGTCATCGCGCGAAGGATCGGTCCGAGCTCCATAATGGTTTCCTTTACTGATTCTTGAGGTGGTGGGCCGGCGCGATGGCGCAGATCCGCCACGAGGGATAGACACCGGCGATGGCTCCAGCGAGGAGCGCGAAGCCCAAGGCGGCCAGCATCATGGGAGGATCCAGCTCGAAGAAGGTCTCCTCGACGCCGGCCGGCTGATACATCCGGTTTACCAGAGCGAGCACGCCCAAGGACAGCAGGAGCCCGAGGACGCCGCCGATCAGGGCCACGACCTCGCATTCGACCAGGTGCTGCGCAAAGATGGCGCCGCGGCTCGCTCCCAGCGCGCGCCGCACGCCCACCACCGACGAGCGCGCCAGGAACTTGCCAAGGAACAATCCAATCAGGTTGAGCGCCGCGATGACCAGGAAGAGCGCCGAGATCGCGGCCAATGCCTTGGCCTGGCGCGGTACGACCTGCCACTCCTCCATCAGCTCGAGCACGGTCGACAGGCGGTTGTTGATCGCTTGGGGAAAGCGGCCGAGCTTTTTCTGCTCCCGCGCATAGTTGTCGAGGAACGAGTGATATGCCCGCTCGTCGGCCGGGCTGCCGAGCTCCACCCACATCTGGACCCAGGTCATCTCCGAGCTGCCGAGGGTCTCCAACATCCCCCCGGGCTCGACTCGCCAGGAGTTGCGGGTGCCCGAGAGCTCCATGCTCATCGCCGGGAAGTGGGTCAGCGGGAGGAACACCTGCTCGGGCTCTTCGTAGGGGTTGCCCTCCAGGTCGTAGTGCCGGACCTTCGGCCGCCAGGGTGCGAGGACGCCGACGATTTTGAAGTCGCGGTCGTTGAGCCGTAGGGTCGATCCCACGCTGTCGCGCCCGCCGAAAAGACGTTCGTTCAGGTCGGAGCCGATCACCGCCACCGCTTCGGGTTTGGCGTCCGCCGCACGGTCCCATCCCGAGCCATAGCGGAAAGGGGCCTGGAACATGGGGAAGAAATCGGCGGTGGTCAGGCGGAGAGATTCCTGAAAGGGCCGTTGTCCTCTCTCCTGAGGCCGCACATAGGCGAGCGCTTTGAAGGTGGCCGTCTGCCGCACCGGGATGTCGCTCGCCCCGAGCAGCCGCCGCATATCCTGCCAAGTCAGCAAGTCCGGAGGATTGCCTTCCTCATCGTAGGGCTCCGGCGCGCCCCAGGCATTCACCCGCACGTAATACAGCCGGTCGCTCTTGCCGGGGATCGGGTCCGCGGCGAGCACATGCCAGATGGTGACGAAGCTGGTCGACACGGCCACGCCCAGCGCGATGCCAGCGACGATCAGTCCGGACAGCGCCGGGTGGCGCAGCACGCTCTTCCAGGCGAGACGGAGGTTGTACAGCAACATGATCGTTTCTCCCTCTCCGCTCAGGCGCGCGCGGCGCTGGGATGGGCGACGATCCGGTTGAGGGGCATGGGCGCGATGCGCTCCATGTCGACCATCCGGCCGTCGGCGATGTGGAGCTGCCGGTGGGCGCGCGCGGCGTGCTCGGGGTTGTGGGTGACCATGATGATCGAGGTCCCCGCTTCGTTGATCTGTTCCAGGAGCTCCATGATCTCCCGAGCCATTCCCGAATCGAGGTTGCCCGTGGGCTCGTCCGCCAGGATCAGCTTGGGATCGCCGGCCAGCACCCGGGCGATGGCCACGCGCTGCTGCTGGCCGCCGGAGAGCTGGGACGGCAGATGGCGCAGGCGCGAGGTGAGCCCGACCATGCCGACGGCCCGCTCGATGCGCTCTTTGCGGTCTTTCGCGGAGAGGCCGCGGTAGCGCAGCGGCACGTCCACGTTGTCCGCCACGTCGAGATCGGGGATCAGGTTGAAGCTCTGGAAAATAAATCCGATCTTTTCATTGCGGATGCGCGACATCTGGCGGTCGGTGAGCCGGCTCACGTCGACGCCGTCGAGCTTGTAGATCCCCTGCTCGAAACCGTCGAGCAGGCCGGCCACGTTCAAAAACGTCGTCTTGCCGGAGCCCGAAGGGCCGGTGATGGTGACGAACTCCCCGGAGTCCACGGTGAGGGTGAAATCGCGCAGCGCTCGCGTTTCGACGAGGCCGGTGCGATAGATCTTGGTGACGTTGTGCATCTCGAGCATGGAAAAAGCCCCTCTTGGATTGATCTGGTTTTTGCGATCGATTATTGACGAACCAAAACCGTTTTGACGCCGTTGAACAGGGTCAGGTCGGAGAGGACGATGCGCTCGCCCGCCTCGAGCCCTTCCAGGATCTCCACCTCGCCGACGCTGGTGGCGCCGGTGCGGATCTGCCGCAAGGTGGCGAGACCGTCGGCGAGGACGTACGCCTGACGGCCGCTGCCGCTGTCGAGGAACGGACCGCGGGGCACTTTGAGGACGCCGGGCCGCCGCTCCAGCACGAGGCGGACGGAGACGCGCTGGCTCTGGCGCAGGCCGTCCGGGACCTGCCCGGCGAAGTGGACGGTGCCCTGGACCTGGCTGTTGACGACCTCGGGCGACACGGCGGTCAGCTCGCCCTTCCAGGTCTTGCCGCCGAGCTCGATGACCGCGGGCAGGCCCGAGGCCACGTCATCGGCGTAGGAGTCGGGGATGCGCACCTCGATCTCGTACTCGGAGAGGTCGACGACGGTCAGGAGCGGCGCGTTGGGCTGCACGGCGTCGCGGTCCTGGACCTCGACGCTCGCGACCAGGCCGTCGAACGGCGCCGTGATGGTGAGCTCGCGGACGCGGCGCTCCAGCTCGGCGACGACGAGGCGCTGGCGCTCCATCTGGCGGGCGCGGTCCCCGGTCTCGAAATCGAGCGACTCGCGCTGGAGCTTGCTCCCGTCCTCGACCTGGCGCAGCTCGACCTCGGCGAGGCGGACGGCGTCGCGGTCGCGGTCGAGCTCGACTTGGTTGACGAGCCCTTCGCTCATGAGCTTTTCTGTTCTTTGCAGCTCACGGCGGGCGGCTTCGAGCTGCACACGGCGCAGCTCCAGGGTGCGCTCGTTGGTGGTGTTGGTCTGCCGCGCGCTGAGCCGGCTGCGCGACAGCTCGGATTCCATGGAATCGAGGCGCGAGACCTCCTGGGCGAGCTGGCTGTCGAGCTCGGGGCTCGCGATCCGCGCGAGGACCTGCCCCCGGCGGACGCTCTCCCCCGCCTTGACGCCGAGGGTGACGATCCCCTGCGCCAGACTGTACAGGCGCGGATGGTTGGCCGCGACGACGCGCCCTTCGGCGGCCACGTCGCGCTCCAGGTCGCCGCGGGTCACCGTAGCGAGCCGCAGGCGGGAGAGGTCGATCGACTCCTCCGCGCTGGACCACCGGCGGACGGAGGGCCAGAGCGGAACGATGCACAGAAGCGAGAAGGCCGTCGCGCCAAGGACGATCTTGGTCCGCCGGGAGAGTCCCGGCCCTTTGGCGACGATCTGGTCCATCGAGTTGGTTTCCTGAATCATGGCGTTCTCCTCGGTCGCTCCCCTGAAGAGCAACCGGTGTGCCATGCGGAGGAATTGGCGTAAACCAAAGAACAGCAGAGATTTACGAAGATTGGACAAGTGTCAGCTGAAGGTGTCCGCGGACAGGTGTCCGGGCGGACGGGGCGGACAGGTGTCCGGGAGCGAGTGGGGCTTCTCCCTGAGCACGTCCGCTGAAGAATGCAGGAGCCGGTGGCGATACCATGCCGACGCGCATACCATAAGGCACGCTTTGAACGGGAGGTTGAGCGATGTCTGATCCAGAGTGGGGTGTAATTGCCGGCCTGGTCTTCGGCGCTGTCGCGGTCGGGATGATGCTTCCCATGTCATTCCCGGACAAGCGGACGGCGCTGCTGGGAGCCTTCATTGACCGCTTCGCCATCGGTCTGGTCCTCGGCTGCGTGGAGCTCCCTTGGCCGGGCTGGGCCGTGGGGTTGTTTTTTGGGCTGCTCCTGAGCCTCCCTTCCGCGATCGTCACCAAGGCGTACGCGCCCATCCTTGTGATCGGCGGGATCGGTGGTCTGGTGATCGGCGGCTTGATCCACGGATGGGGGCTTGCTTGAGGCACTGCCGGGAAGCGGAGACATCCCCCCACCTTCGCTGAATGAGGATTGGGGACCCAAGCAATTCTCGCCCTCTGGGAAGCCTACGGCTGGGTCGATTGCAGCGCAAACCCTACTTTCACCGCCGCGGCCTCGGGATAGCGCCGACGAACCGGAACGTTGCAAAAACTGAATGATTTCGCTATACATGTCGGCGCGCTGCGGCGGCCGGCAGCGGAAGCACGCGTGCCCCGCCGCGGAGCATGGCCTGAGAAAAGGAGCACACATCAATGAAGAAGAAGGACACCACGAAGCGCATCCTGGGCCGCCAGATGGCCCGCGAGCTGACCCGCGAAGAGATCGAGCGGGTGTACGGCAGTGGCAACTACACAGCTCGGACCTTTACCGCCAGCTATCCGGCTGATGAGGATCCGTCCGGTTGCGGCTGCGCTTAGCCGTCCTGGGCTCCGGCCGAGTGCGCCTCGGCCGGAGCCCAGTCCCACCACCTCTCTAGGATGACCATGAACCAGCCGCGCGTCCTCATCCCCACCTATCCTGGCGACTTCCATGCCGTGGTGGTGGCCTTGGCTCTGGCCGACCGGGGGCGCGAGGCGCTGCTCTGGTATGGCAGCGACTTCCCTGCCTTGCAGGGGGCGTCGATCGACATCCGGGGCGCTGAGGTCCAGTGGGAGGTTTCGGGACCAGAGCTCGAAGCCCGCGGTCCTTTCGACATCGTCTGGATGCGGCGCCCAACGCCGCCGGTTTTTCCATCGACCCTTCATCCCGGCGACCTGCCGGTCGCGCAGCGCGAGTGGCAACACTTCCTCGGCGGCCTCTATCATCTGGCCGCGCCCGACGCTTTCTGGGTGAACCCTCTCGCAAGCCGTGTCCGGGCCGACCTCAAGCCGGTGCAACTCCGGGAGGCGGCGCACGCCGGCCTCACGGTGCCGCCCACCCGGATGAGCAATGACCCGGCCAAGATCCGCGCGTTCCTCGAAGAATTTCGCGGCCGTACGGTCTATAAGCCCTTCTACCCCGCGCAGTGGAATCACGACGACGGCGCGGCCATGCTCCTGACCAGCGACATGACCCTGGAGGACCTGCCCGAGGATGAGATTCTGAAGCTGACCCCCGGAATCTTCCAAGTGAAGGTCGAAAAGGCGCACGAGTTGCGGGTGACGATCCTCGGAGAGCATGTGATCACGGCGCGGCTCCTGTCCCAGGAGTCGGAGACGACCCGCCTCGACTGGCGCGCGGCAGGCCCGCAGGTCCGGGTGGAGCCTGACCGTCTGCCAGAAAGCGTGGAGCGCGCCTGCCTGCGGCTGATGCGGAGCCTCGACATCGTCTTCGGTGCCTTCGACTTCATCGTCACGCCGGAAGGCGAGCACGTCTTTCTGGAGGTCAACCCTGCCGGCCAGTTTCTCTGGGTCGAGGAGTCCTGCCCGGAGCTACGCCTGCTGGCCCCATTCGTCGATTTCCTCCTGGCTCGCCGTCCCGATTTCCGCTGGAGCGAGAGCTCGCCGAACGCAATCCGTTACGAGAACCACCGCCAAGCAGCCATCGCCAAGATCGACGCGACCCTGGCCCGCCATACGCGTCCCGAAGAAGTCTTCATCAGCAGCGACGAGCCCTCCTTCAAAACTCCAGCCGAAAATCAATAATGCAGCCGTCGCTCCCGGTGCCGATCTCATCCGCGGGATCGAAACAACCGCCGCGGCCGATCGGGAGAAGCAGGATGTGGAGCCTCTCGGCGTGGAGCAGATCCTGGCGCAGGACCCGGAGCCCCGGCCCGAGACCTTGAATCGCTCACCGGCGCCCTTCGTCCACGCTGCCACGCGGAAGGTCCGGAAAGAGCTCTGGGAAGCCTACGGCTGGTTCGTTGCCGCCTATCGCGAGGCGGTGGACAAGCTCAGAAAGGGAGATCGAAACGCGGCCTTTCCGCCAGGAAGCTTTCCGCCCCATCTCCCGTTCGCCCCGGCCTAAGCCTCGGCCCCGGTTAGCTGCACAGAAGATAGCGTTTCGGATCGGTCATCCGACCGGTCGGTGGTCGACGAGTGCCCGTCGTACATTTTCTCAGGCGCCCGATCCGAACAACGTCGCCAATCTGGGCTTCAAGTGGCCTGAAAAGCTCAGCAAGCCGAGCCGACCCAATAGACCGACCGGACCGACCATGTTGTGACGTTCTATGTTTTAGCAGAGCCTTCTCTTTTTGCTGGAACCTATCAACCCAACCCGGCTCCGATTCTTTAGCGACCTCTGCTTTCTTGGTGGCACCTGTTTCCGGTGGCTCCTCGAAAACAGCGTAGGGTAGAGCTCGACAAGAATGTTTACCTGCCGACAGACGGGTAGCCTTATGTGTCGATCTCTATTAGTTGACATTGCTTGAGAAGCAGCGTATTGTCTTTGCCAATACTCGCAGCCTTTACCCGGAATCTGGAGAGGCACTGCCATGAATCTGGTCAAGAAGAATTGTTTGCGCGCGCTTGGGCTCATCGCTATGTGCTCGGCCTGTGCGCAGGTGCTCACCGCGACACCTGCTTCCCCACCGTTGTCGCTTCAGGTCCGGATCTGGAACACGGAGTCGAGTTCCTTCTTCCCTGAGCGAGAAGATCCAGTCCTGAGAGTTCCATGGCTGGACGATTCTCGACCGGTCGGGATCGCGCTTTCTGGCGGCGGTACCCGGGCGGCAGCCGCCGCGCTCGGCCAGTTGCGGGTTCTTCGGATGCTTGGCTGGATGCCTTATGTCGGCTACATCTCCTCTGTGTCTGGCGGATCTTGGACTGCTGTACCATATACCTATCTTCCCGGGGATGTGCATCGGGAAGAGATTTTCATGGGGAAATTTCACTGCCCGGAGAATCTTAACGAGAGCAATCTAAAGCTCCAGCCTAAGGGTTCTATGACTCGAGCGATCAATCATGCCTGGGTCGCTTGGAAGAGCTTCTTTCAAATCCTTCTACTTAGGGGAGATGAGAGCTTTTCTGGGGGCTTGGGGAACACCTTCCTGCGGCCGTTCGGCCTTGAAGATCGAAGCAAATTCTTCAGCTTTCATCAAGAGGCCTTGAACGCGGCACTCGCGGCAAATCCGCACCTTCGGGCGGACGACTTTTTCCTTGCCCGGGTCGGCAGGCCCTACCTCATTGTCGGCGCAACCCTGATTGCGCAGCCGGGGCCACGCCACCGCGATGAGCTTTTTCCTGTGGAGATAACTCCCCTTTATACGGGAATCCAGCGGCGCTTTTCTGCTCGCAATGGTCATCCTGTCGGCGGTGGTTACGTCGAATCGTTTGGCTACGACTCTCGCATCAAGCCAAACAAGCTACCCGGAGACGGTGCCCGCATATCCTCATTAAAGGTTCTTCTCGGCAGGAAACGTTATCGCTTTACTCTGTCGGATGTTATCGGGGCCTCTGGAAGTGCTCCTCAAAGCTTTGTTAATAAATTATACTTGGACTTGATTGGATTTCCGGAGTTTCGCACCTGGCCAATCCGGCGCGACAAGAAAGAGAAGGAGTACTCCTATGGTGACGGGGGCCATATCGACAACATTGGGCTTTTTCCTCTTCTATCCAGGCACACACCAAAGATCATCGTCTTCATCAATTCGTCGGCCACCTTCAATGTAGAGAAGAATCCCCTTAATGAATATCCTTTGTATGGTGACCTGATCCACTACTTTCGAAACCCCCGGCCTGGAGGCCCACCCGCAGCGGAGGAAAAAGCGCGAACGGCCGAAGACTTTGCCAAGGTTAGCGCCCCCGATCCTAGTCGCGTCGTCATTGCCAATGGAGAAGCACGGCTGCAGCAGCTTTTCACTGCGTTCGTGAACGATCGCCGCCAGGGGCGCCCGCTCGTGTATTGCGACAACTACAAAATAGTTAATAACAGACGATTTGGCGTGACACCTTATGAGGCCTCTATCTGCTGGGTTTATCTTGATACTGCGAAGAGATGGCTGGACAAGCTCGACAAGAACGATAAGCTGCTTCAGACCGTCACGGGGGGTAATTTTCCCCAGTTTAGCACCTTTTTCGACTCTAGCCTCGAGGTGATCCGACTCACGCCAGCCGAAACCAACGCGCTCTCGAACTTTACAGCCTGGAGTGTTCTTGAATCGCGTAAGGAAATTGAGAGGGTGCTGGGCTTGCCAAGCACCCCGGTGGCAGAGCAGTGCCAGCTCTGAGCATAGCCTGCCGATGAAAATGGTCTATAAAAAACCGGTACCTATTTTCACTTTTTTACTGCTCTTCTTATTAGAGAGCTGTTGTTGTGTTTCCTATTCAAACCATCTTTGGCTTGGTCGAAAACCCCCCTCAGCCGGACCCCTGCAAGAAAGTAATTTGCGAGCCTCTGTAAACAAGAAGTTGACCGGCGTTGCTCGTGGCGCAGGCTTTGTGACGACACCGTTCAAGCGCTTCGGTATTCTGGGATGGCGTGACATGAAAACGGACGCGGTGGCCTTAGCCGAGGTTGTCCAGGCGGCGGCATCAACAGATGGCTTCGTAACGGTCGATCTCCGACTGGAGAATATCACTCTAGGCGGGCAGCCAATACCGCTCAAGAGCACGCGGTTCATTCGGGCGGAAATCTGCGTAGAGGCCCTGGGCCTAAGCCGAAGCGAGCGCCCGTGTACAGGTGACAAAGTTCGCCTTTCCGGTCGGCTGCTATGGGATGGCGATGGTTTTCTCGAGATCCATCCACAGCGGAGAACTGACATCGAAATCCTGTCGAAGACCACTAGCGCATGCCGCTGGCGATTTCCTGTTCCCACCCCCCCGAACCACCAAAAAGGAACAGCCGCCAGTCGGCCCTGTCGGCCACCGGTCGTCCGCCGGCCGCCCCCACCGTCCCTGTCCGCTCAACACCGACCCCTGTGGCCCGCCCCCGCCCATCCCCGTGAGGCCCCTGTGCGGCCCCAAGTCGTGCCGCCATGCCAAGGCCCATCCGCCTGCCGTCTCTAAGTTTCTTTGCTGTGGTACTTTACGCGGTGCCCAGGGGCGGGACTGCCCCACCGACACCGTGATTTTCAGACCTGGTCCACTGCGGGGCGGCAGGCCGGACGGCCGTATAGATAAAAGGAAGAGACACCGCGACGTGTACACCGGCAGGGTCGTGGGTCACGGATTGGGGCCGTCTCGACCGCAACCCAGTGGCGCGAGGCATAGCTGATTTCCGATGTTTCGGCTCGACGATATGGCGCATTTCTTCGGGCGCCATGGTGCCGTTGAATAGGATTGCCATCCCGGCAGACGTGCCTTGGCGTAGGGTCGGCTGGACACACAGCTTGAAGTATTCGTTCACCGGGTAGAAGCCTTTGCGCCGCGGGGAGTTTCCCGGGGCTGCCGGGCTCTAGCCTTTGGCTACGGGGGAATTTCCCGGGGCTGCGGGGTAAAAGTATTTGCTCACCGGGTACGCGCCCGAGAGCCGCGGACAGGAGTACTTGCGTACCGGGTAGGCGCCTTTGCGCCACGGGAGATTTCCCGCGGGCCGCGGGCGAGAGTACTTGCTTACCGGGTAAGCGCCCGGGAGCCGCGGGCAGGAGTACTTGCGTGCCGGGTAGGAGCCCTTGCGTCTCGGGGGGAAGTACTTGCGTACGGGGTAAGCGCCCGAGAGCCGCGGGCAAGAGTACTTGCGAACGGGGTTGGCGCTTTTGCGTCCCGGGGAATTTCCCGGGGCTGCCGGGCACGAGTACTTGCTCACCGGGTGAGCGCCTTTGGGCTGCGGGCAATTTCCCAGGAGCCGCGGGGAGAAGTACTTGCGTACGGGGTTCGAGCCCGGTTCAACCGGGCAATTTCCCGGGAGCACCGGGAAAATGCCCGGAAGCCGCCGGAAGCTCCCCGCGAGGCAAGGGGCAGGCCCGGCGAGGCGCGGGGCCGAGCCCGGCAGCCTCGGGATTTTCCCCGCGAGGCCCGGGGAAGGCCTGGCGAGGTCCGGGCTGGAGCCCACGAGTCGCGGGGAGTCGTCGAGCAGCCGCGGGTCGGAGCCGGGTAGGCGCGGGCGAAACTTCGCGAGGCTCGGGAGCTTGCCCGGCAGTCGGGGGCGGGGACCCCGGAGGCGAAGGCAGGAGCCGGCGAGCCGCGGGTTGGAGCCCGGCAGCCACGGGGAGTCGTCGAGCAGCCGCGGGCCAGAACCCGGCAGGCGCGGGATCGAGCCCGGAAGCCTCGGGGTCAAGCTGGCCAGCCGCAGGCCGTTGCCCCGGAGGCTGGGGTCGGAGCCCGCGAGCCTCAGGGCGGAGCCCGGCAATCGCGGGCGAGGACCCGGAAGGCATGGGAGGTAACCCGCGAGCCGCAGGTCACTTCCCGCAAGGCACGGGTTTGGGTGATCGAGCCCGGGTGCGCGTCCATTTTTCCGGACGGTTCGATCCAAGCCGCTGGACGCTCTCCTCCGCGGCGAGCTCGTAAACCACTAGAAAATCGAGCTTTTTCTCCCTTCCTCCCCCTGGAACCGGTCTTGCTCTATCTACCTTCCGAGCAGTACCAGACCGGAGATCTGCCCATGACGCAGCTGTGGCTCGCGTTTTTACTCCTCTTCGCTCCAGCCCCTTCCGACGCCGGGGAACCGGTTTCGGTGCCGGCCGGTCTGATCGTCCATGTGGTGGACATGAACGGCCAGGCGATCTCCGGAGCCGTGGTTCATGCCGGGATGAAGTCCGAAGAAAGCGGCGGGCCGGAGAGTCCGGCCTGGAAGGAGACGACCCCGACCGAAGGCAGGGTCCGGCTCACCGGTCTTCCGGTGGACGAGATCGTCTGGCTCCTGGTCGAACGAAAAGGTTTCTTTCCCGAGCTGCGCAACGTGAAGCTGGAGTCGGGCGGACGGCGGGAGGTGAAGGTGGCGCTCCGCGCGGGTGGGGTTGCGGTCGGGCGGGTGGTCGATGAGGCCGGGCGTCCGGTGGCTGGCGCGGAGGTCGAGATCGAAGGAAGTCCTTTCGATCTCTGGACGGAGAAGCTCCCGGCCTTTGTGCGCGACCTGGGGACGCAGCGGGCACGGACCGGACCCGCCGGCCGCTTCCGCATCCACGACCTGCCGGAGGGTGAATTCGAGCTGACGATCCGGCATCCGTCGTTCGTCCCGTTTCAGGGGGACCGCCCGATCCGGGGAGGCCGGAGCGGCAATCTCGGCCGCTTCGTGCTCCGCCGCGGCGAGGCCTTGCGCGGTCTGGTGACCGACCCCGAAGGCCGGCCGATCGCGGGCCTGCCGCTCTGGGCGGTCACCGCGCAGATGGAACAGGAAGAGATCCCTCCCCCCTCCGCCACCACGGGACCGGACGGCACCTTCGAGATTCCTCACCTGCCGCCGGGCGAGCTGGAGCTCCTTGCCTGTGGGCCGGATTACGTCCAGCAGTCGGTGACCGTGCGGTTTCTCGACGAGCCGGTCCTTCTCACCCTGATGCCCGCGGCGACGCTCCGTGGACAGGTCCTGGGACCGGAAGGGCGGCCCCAGGAAGGCGTCTCCGTTTTTGCTCAGCAGATCCCCGCCTTCAGCCCCGGCGTTCTCTCCCCGCGGTCGCTTCGGCTTTTTTGTGGCTGGAATTCGTCGGCGAATACCGATGCCGAGGGCCGTTTTGAGATCGGACCGCTCGCGCCAGGCTGGTACGACCTCGGGGCGCAGGCGGACGGTCTGCAGCCGGGTCTCGTCGCGAAGCTGCGGGCCCCGGCCGGGGAACCGGTCGAGGGGATCGAGCTCCGGTTGCAGCGGGAAACCGGCGAGAAGGATGCGGCCGCGGACAAGGAAAGTGAGCTTCTGCCGGTGCGGGGGCGCGTTGTCGGGCCGGACGGCGCGCCGGTCGAGCGGGCGCAGGTCCTGGCAGATCCCGGCATGGCATGGTCCCTGGCCGATGGCTCGTTCGACCTGCGGCTCTCGCTGCGAGACACGGTGCTCACGGCGAGCAAGCCGGGGTTCGCCCAGTTCCAGGAGCAGATCGACCCCGCAGAGGCGTCGGCAAGCGGAATCGTGATCCGTCTGGAACCCGGCGCCACCGTCGACGGCCGCGTCCTCGGGCTGACGGACGAAGAGCGTGAACGGCCGGCCACGATCTCACTCAGCGGCTCGGGCCGGTCGCTCTACGCGGTCCTCCGGTCCGACGCCACGTTCCAGATCCGCGACGTCCCACCCGGGACCTGGGACGTGGCGGTCTGGACGAGCCGGCGCGTCGCTGAAACCACGTTGGTGGTGCAGCCCGGGCAATCCGAGGTCTCGTTGGACGTCGAGCTGGCGGAAGCCTACACCGTGACGGGAGAGGTGCTGGATGAGCTGGGAGGGCCGGTCGGCGGAGCGGACCTCGGGATCTGGGGCGGACATCCGGAGATCCAAGCAGGCACGCGCGCGAATGGGCGATTCGCGCTTCTCCTTGCGGACGGGGATTTCCAGATCACGGTCGAAAAGAAAGGTTTTCACAGCGCCGGGCTCAAGCTCCAGGTCGACGGTGGTCCGGTCGACGGCCTGGAGGTGCGCCTGGTTCCCAGCGCGACGCTGCGAGGCCGGCTGTTCGGGCTCGCTCCCGGCGAGATGCCGTGGATCGCGGCGAGGGGCTCCACCAACGGCCTGCCGGGTGTGGTCGAGCTCGACCGCTACTCGGTCTCCGACCTGGGGCCGGGCACCTGGACGATCGAGGCAACCCTGAGGAACGAGGGGTCGGAGCAGAGGGTCGTCCGCCGGACGATCGAGATCCCGCCCGGGGCCGAAGAGATCGAGCTCGACCTGGACTTTGCCACCACGGAGGTGAAGCCATGAGAAAGACCTGTCTTGCCCTGTTGTCGCTGGTCCTCTTCGGCCCGGCCACCGCCGCTCCGGCGTCCTCCGCGGAGAGCCCTGTCCCGGTGACTCCGAAGCCTCCCGTCGTCACCGGCCGGGTGGTCGACGAGGAAGGCAAGCCCTTGGCCGGCGTCGAGGTCTGGCTGAGGACCAACCAGGGCCGGCAGGAGAACCCGCTCCCCGCGACGGTGTCGGGCCCGGATGGCACGTTCTCGTTCTTCGGCCTCGGTCTGTCCTCCGGCTCCTACCTGGCCGCCTGTCCGGCCGGCCGGGTCGAGGAGGTCCATTTTCTGGTGGGAGACCTCGCACGCCCCATCGAGCTCCGGCTGCGCCGCGCGACGCGGATCTCCGGCCGCGTGCTCGACCCGGAGGGACGCCCGGTTCCCGGAGCGCTCGTCTCCGCCCAGCACGCGGGCTGGTACGACGACCAGATCATTACCTACTGCGGAGGCCATCCGCAGTATCGGATCGAAGGCACCGATGCCGCGGGCCGCTTCGACTTCGACCAGCTGGAGCCCGGATGGTTCGAGGTCCGCGCGGCGGACGCCCGCCCCAAGGTCGTCCGCGTGCGGGGAGACGCCGGCCGGAGGTCCGACGAGATCGAATTCGTCCTGCCATCCGCCAGGGTCTCTCTGGAAGGCCAGGTGCTCGACGCCGCGGGACAGCCGGTGGAAGGAGCGACCGTACGCGTGCTCGGCACGGTCCAGACCGACGCGACGGGCGCCTACCGGTTCACCGGCCTGCGTCCCGGCAAGACTCTGATCCAGGTGCGCCATCCGGCCGCGGGCTGGCTGGACGAGGAGATCGAGCTGGCGGGCGACACCCGCCATGATCTCCGCCTCCCGCCTCTCGCCCAGGTCACCGGCCGGATCACCGGATCGAACGGCGCTCCGGTCACCGAGCCGAGCCTGACGTTCGACTTCAACTCCTTCGAGGTGGACGAGGACGGCCGGTTCCAGGCGGCGGTCCCGCGGGGCGAGCGCCAGCTCCGGGTCGAGACCCGTGACTGGGTCACCGTGGAGCGGCGGATCGTGGCCGGGGACGAGCCTCTCGACCTGGAGATCCGCCTGGTCCATCCGGGATCGATCACCGGCCGCCTCACCGGGCTGCCTCCGGGAGAGTACGGCATCATCCACCTGAACGATCACCTCGTGAATCTCCTGGCGACTCCGGGCACGGACGCGCAAGGCAACTACACGTTTCCCTGGGTCGTGCCGGGCGATTGGACGCTGACGGCGAGCGACGTCCTGGGGCGGACCGTGGAGGCGCGCATCCACGTCGAAGAAGGCGGGAAGGCCCAGGCGGAGGACATCCGGTTCCCTCCCCTCCCCGCGGTCCGCGGGCGCGTGCTCGATGCCGCGGGGCTGCCCGTCGCCGAGGTGATGTTGACCTTCCGTCAGGGGGCCGTGGAGAAGAAGGTGTGGACGGGTCATCACGCGACGTTCGAGACTGGCCTGACCGCGGGCACCTGGAACGTTCAGGCGGAGCGGCCGGGCTCCGCGCCAGCCTTCGCGACGCTCACCGTGGGGGACGCGCCGGCCGAGGTGCCGGATCTCCGGCTCGCCCGGCCCGTGACGCTGACGGGCCGGGTCCATGGCCTCCCGCCCGGCGATTTTCCCTGGTGTGTGTGGGCCGAGAGCGCGGACGGGTGGAAGCGCCTGGGCCGGGGAGATCAGGAGCAGCGCTACTTCATCTCGGATCTCGGGCCGGGGACCTGGAAAGTGACCGCCCAGGGGGAAGACGCCAAGGCTTCCGCGGTCGTGCGCATTCTCCCGGACGACACCGAGGTCACGGTGGACTTGGAGCTGGAGGCTCCATCCTCCCGCTCAGCGGTGCCAGTCGCGCTCCAGGCGCTGCGAGGCCAGGTAGAGCAGGGTCGCGGCGATAACGTAGAACACGAGCCCGATCAGGATTGAATAGCGCAGCGACTCCGCTCCGAAACGCGGCCCGAGGACGTCCGACATCTTCCCGAAGAAGAAGATGCCGAAGCCGATCCCGATCAGGTTGTTGATGAACAGGAACACGGCCGAGGCGGTGGCCCGCATGGCCGGCGGCACCAGTTGCTGGATGGAGGTGATCACCGGGCCAAGCCAGACCAGCCCGAGAGCCGTCGGGACCAGGAAAACGAAGAACGCCAGGACCAGCGACGTCGACAGCATGCCGACGGCATAGAAGGGAATCGACAGGACGAACGCCGTGGCCGGCACCAGCGCATAGGCCGCCTTGCTGGTCCTGCCCAGCCGGTCGCCCAGGTAGCCGCCCATCCAGATGCCAAAGAGGCCGCCGAAGAGGGCCATGGCGCTGTAATAAATCGACAGGCGGGCCAGGCTCATCCCGAAGCTGCGGCCCAGGAACTGGGGCATCCAGAAGGCCAACCCATAGCCGAGGGCGGAGCTGGACGAGGCACCGAAGGCGATCAGCCAGAAGCTGCTCTTGCCGGCCAGGGTCCGCAGCACCTCGCCGAGGGGCGGCGCGGCGGTTTTCGCGCCGGGCGGATCGAAGCGTCCGCGCACGGGCTCCCGCACGGTGAAGGCCATCAGCGGGGCCAGCACCAGCCCCGCGGCGCCGCAGGCGAAGAAGGCCATGCGCCAGTCGATCTGGGCGGCGATCAGCCCTCCGAACAGGATGCCCGCGGCCGATCCGACCGGGATGCCGAAGGAGAAGACGGCGAAGGCGCGCGCCCGCTCCGCCGGCGGGAAGTAATCGGAGATCAGGGAGTAGGAGGGAGCGACGCCGCCGGCCTCGCCGACGCCCACACCCACGCGGCACAGGAAGAGCTGCCAGAAGCCGTGGGTGTAGCCGCACAGCGCCGTGAATCCGCTCCACAGGGCCAGCGAGATCGTGACGATCCAGGCCCGGTTGAAGCGGTCCGCCAGCAAGGCGATGGGAATGCCGAGGGCGGTGTAGAACAGGGCGAAGGCGATCCCGCCCATGAGCCCCAGCTGCGTGTCGCTGAGCCCCAGGTCGGCCTTGATCGGCCCAGCCAGGATGCCGACGATCTGCCGGTCGATGAAGTTGAAGGTGTAGACCAGGAACAGGGTGAACAGGACGTAGAAGCGGTAGCCGCGCCCGCGCTCCGCGGCGAGGGATCCGTTGGAAGGGTCGACCATGCGCGGGAGTCTACAGGCTCCGGTAGGATTCCCCCATGCCGCCGCGACTCCTGCTGCTTGCAGCTCTCTTCCTCTTCGCTGGAGACGCCCCCTCCGAGACGGAGTCCAGGCCGGAGATCCTCACCTACCGCTCGCGCCATTGGATTCTCCAGCTTCCGGCCGAGCTGGCGGCACGGCGCTCGGCGGAGTCCTGGGGCGCCGCGGCGGACCGGCGGCTGGAGGAGATCGCGGGCCGGCTCGGGGTGAAGCTCGCCGGCGAGCCTCTTCACTTGTACCTCGACGACTCGACCCGCCGCCTGGAGGAGCGGTCCGGCAGCGACGCGCCGTTCACCCTCCTCCCGGACCGCCGCGAGGTCGCGCATCTGATCGCGCCGGACGGCACCATCACCGACGCGAGCGGCGACGCGTTCCTCCTGCTCCACCTCGCCTGGGGACCTCCCCCTTCCGGACCTCTGGCGGCGGCGGTGGCCCGCTTCGGCGCCGGCGACTTCCACGGCCAGCCGCTGCCGGTCTACGCCGCCCGCGTCATCCGGGAGGAGGAGCCCTATACGCTCCGCGAGATCCTGCGCTTGGTCCCCAGCCTGGACAAAAATGAAGGGCAGCTCTCGCCGCTGGTCTGCGACGCTCTCGGGGGCGCCTGGGTGGAGCACTTGCGGGCGCGGCGGGGCCCCGGCGTCCTCCGGCGCCTGTGGACCGCCCAGGCCGAGGAGAAGGCGATCGCCGCCGCCCTCGGGACCTCCTGGGAGAGTCTGGAAAAGGACTGGCGCACCTGGCTGGAGAGCCGGCCGGCGCCTCCGCGGGCTGCGCCGATCCCGAACCTCGCGGGATTTCTGCGCGGCATCTCCTTCTCCCATGAGGTGCGCCGAGAAGGCTACGGCTCCGACGCCGCCGCGGCGCAGCTCGCCCGCATCCGTGCCCTGGGCGCCAATGCGGTGTCGATCGTGCCCTACGGCTTCACCCGGGCGCCGGATGAGCCCATCGTCCGCTATCTGGGGACGGACGAGAGTGAGGACCGCATCCTGCGCACGATGGAACAGGCGCGGCGGCAGGGTTTGAAGACGGTGCTCAAGCCGCAGCTCTGGGCGCCGCGGCGCTTCACCGGCGACATCGTGTTCGAGCGCCCGGCTGACTTTGACCGCTGGTGGGCCGGCTACCGCCGCTGGATGCTCCACCACGCCCGGGTGGCCGCGCTGGGGCGGGCGGACGTTCTGGTCATCGGCACCGAGCTGGGTGGCGTGACGCGCCACCGCGACGCCTGGCGCGGCCTGATCCGCGACGTGCGCCGTATCTATCCCGGGCCGCTCACCTATGCGGCCAACTGGGCTGGGGATTTCGAGACGATGCCGTTCTGGGGCGATCTGGACTTGCTGGGGCTCAACATGTACTACCCGCTGGCCGGGCCTGGAGAGATGCCGCGGGCGGACTCACCCCGGGTGCGCGAGCTGCGCACAAAGCTCGCGGCCATGGCCCGCCGCTACGGCAAGCCGGTCCTCTTCACCGAGGTCGGCTACGCCGCGAGCGCCGCCGCCGCCGCCGAGCCCTGGAAGGAGGACCACGGGCCGCTCGATCCGGCGATGCAGGCCCGGTGCTATGAAGTGGTCTTCGAAGCCTTCTCGCGCGAGCCCTGGCTCGCCGGCCTCTTCTGGTGGAAGTGGCCGAGCCACGGCCAGGGCTCGGCCGACGATCCGTCGTTCAGCCCCTTGGGGAAGCCGGCGCTGGGGGTTCTGGAGCGGTGGTATGCCCCCACCCCCGGCCCCTCCCCCGCGAAGCGGGAGAGGGGAGAAGGTTAGAAGGGTTCAGAGATCTGCCGGAGACCGTGACGAATTCCCCCCTCTCCCGCTCGCGGGAGAGGGGCCGGGGGTGAGGGCTCCCCTTTACCGCAGGAACTGCCCGAACGCCCGTTCGAGCAGCCCCGTCTCCCGGGAATGCCCGTCGAGCAACCGGTCCATGGCGTCGCGCACGGTCCGGCTCACGTCGGCCTTCATCGCATCCTCCTCGATCGCCGCGCCCTCCTGCATCAGGTAGGCGAACAGGCGGGCCATGCCGCAGTTGGCGATGAAGTCGGGAATCACGGCGAAGCGTTCGTCCGCGGCCTGCTGCACGGTGCAGACGCCCCGCTCGCGGTCGGAGAACGGCGTGTTGGCGCCGCAGGAGATGACGCGGACGCCGGCTGCCGCGAGCTGGTCGAGGCGCGCCGGGTCGATCGTGTAGGAGGTGGCGGCCGGGATGAAGACGTCCGCCTTGGTCTGCCAGAAGGCGGCGGCGTCCTCCCCGTCCTGGCCTCCGGTGGGAAGCAGGGCGCGCTGCGGCCCCTCGCGGCGCGCCAGGAGGTCCGGGATGTCCAAACCCGCGGGATCGGTCCACCAGCGGAAGACCCGCGGCTGGCTGGAGACCTGGCAGATGGCGCCGACGACCCGCGCGCCCGCCTCGTGCAGGTAGTAGGCGGCGGCGCCGCCCACGTCCCCGAAGCCTTCGACCAGGATCCGCTGACCGGCGATCGGCTCGCCGCGGTGCTCGTACCAGGAGAGGACCGACTCCGCCACGCCGTAGCCCGTGATCATCTCCGCCAGGGTGAGCGACTGCCCGTGAATCTCCGTGGGCAGGACCACGCCCGCGTCGAGCTGCCCCAGGATACGGCGGAGGGACGCCTCGTCCGGCGCGAAATGCCCCCGCAACACTCCTTCCTGCGGATGCACCAGCCCCAAGGCCTCGGCGGTGAGCTGGCAGACCTCGTCCTCGTTGACGTTCTGATCCCCCGCCGTCCCGTAGCAGGTGCGGAGGAGGTCTCCGATGTGGAGGAACCAGCGCCGCAGCACCTCGGGCTTGCGCGGGTCACCGGGATCGAAGCGGATCACCGACTTGGCGCCGCCGATGGTCGGGCCGCAGACCCGGAACTTCACCTCCATGGTCTTGGCCAGGAACACGGCCTCCTCGCAGACGGCGTTCCCGCGCATCCGGGTGCCGCCGCCGGCGGCGTTGCCGGTCAACGAATTGATCACCAACCAACCCTCCGCCCCGGTCTCCTGATCCCGCCAGGAGACGATCTTCTCGGGGTCTTGGAGGAAAAAATTGCGATAACGGTCGAAACCGCTCGATGCCATTCTCAATCTCTCCGTCTCAGTCTGCAGAAATCCGAACAAGGTGATAGTCCCTGCGCCCTTTGCGCAGGACGAGGAGCCGGCCGCCGAGCGCATCCTCAGCCGTGATCTTCCGCGTCTCCTCCCCCACCCGGACGTTGTTCACATACATCCCTCCACCGCGGATCGCCCGCCGCGCCTCCGCCTTCGACGGGACGAGGCCGCTCGCGGCCAGCAGGTCGGCGAGCGGCGTCCCCTCGCCGGCCAGAGAGGACGCCGCCACCTGGCTCGACGGCACGTCGGCGAAGACCTCCTCGATCTCCGCGGGCTCCAGGCCGGCGATCTCCTCGCCGAAGAGGATGCGCGTGGCCATCTCCGCCCGGGCGAGCCCTTCCTCGCCGTGCACGGCGCGCGTGATCTCCCGCGCCAGACGCTTCTGCGCCTCCCGCTTCTCCGGAGCGCTCGCGACCTGCTCCTCCAACGCGGCGATCTCCTCCCGCGACAACCAGGTGAAGGACTTCAGGTACTTGATTACGTCCCGGTCGTCGGTGTTGATCCAGAACTGATAGAAACGGAACGGCGGCGTGAGGTTCGGATCGAGCCAGATCGTTCCCGCCTCGGTCTTGCCGAACTTCACGCCGGCGGAAGTCGTCACCAGGGGGAAAACCACGCCGTGGGCCAGGCGCTTCGCCTTCTCGGCCTGCCCCTCGGCCGGCGTTGCCTCACCACGATCGGAGCGGCCGGCGCGCAGCCGGCGGATCAGGTCCGCTCCAGCCACGATGTTCCCCCACTGATCGCTGCCTCCCATCTGGAAGGTGCAGCCGAAGCGGTCGAAGAGGACCAGGAAGTCGTAGGCTTGGAGGAGCATGTAGCTGAACTCCGTGAACGAGATCCCGTCCTCCTGCTCGAGCCGGCGCTTGACCGACTCCTTGGCGAGCATCGCGTTGACCGTGAAGTGCTTGCCGATGTCGCGCAGGAAGTCGGTCAGCGGGATCGTGGTCAGCCACTCGCCGTTGTTGACGATGCGGGCGGGGTTCTCCCGCGCCTCGAAATCGAGGAACCGTTCGAGCTGGGAGCGGATGCCCTGGAGGTTCTCCTCCACCTTCTCGGGGGTCAGGAGCAGGCGCTCCTGGGTCTTGCCGCTCGGATCGCCGATCAGACCGGTGCCGCCGCCCACCAGGGCGATGGGCGCGTGCCCGAACCGCTGCAGGCGGGCGAGCCCCATGATCGGCAGCAGATGGCCGACGTGCAGGCTGGCCGCGGTGGGGTCGAACCCGATGTACGCGGTGACCTTCTCCTCCGCCAGGGCCTCGCGGGCCCCCTCGGTGGCACCATAGACCAGACCTCTCCACTCCAGCTCGTCGAACAGGTTCATCCCTTCTCCTTCGGATTTGGGGTGAGGGCTACGCGCCGGCGGCGGTGGCGAGCGTCCGCCGGCTGGCATGCCCGCATGATAGCGCGCTGCCGCTGGGACTGCGGAGCTCTCTCCGCGGCTCAGCGTCCGGCGGGCGGTCCGGTGTGGTAGGCCAGGGAGAGCGCCGCGATGTTGACGCCGAGATTGCCGTAGAGATCGCGGTCAGTGCTCTCATGAATGGTCTGGAGGCGCCGCAGCTCCAGCCCCAGGGACCACGGCGAGCCGCCCAGGCGCAGCTCGGCGCCGAGCTTCGCGCCATAGGCGAGCTCCGCCTCGCGCTCCTGGGCCCCCTCGACGCCGATGTCGTAGCGCACCCAGGCGGCTTGCGGACCGAGATAGAGGTCGAGCGGACGGTCGCGGAGAACGTGGAAGAGGAGCGAGAGGGCGATCGGCTCCATGACGAAGTCCCCTTCGTCCGAGAAGGTGACGATCTCTTGAAACTCCCGCGGATTGGTGGAAGGGCCGGGCACGGTCCGGATGTTCCGCAGCGCGGCATCGAAGCTCATCCGCCCGGCCGACAGCTCCACTCCGACGCGCTGGTTGGCGCGCAGCTCGACCGCGACCTCCAGCCCGAGGCCCTGGTCCACGTCGAGCTCGGTCCGGTTGTCGAAGTAGGCGGTCGTGAACCGGTTTTCGTAGTCGGAGACGAGCGCGCGGCCGCGCATTGTCCAGCGGGTGGGCTCGGCCGCCGCGGGGATCGCGGCGAATCCGGCGAGGAGCAGGGCTGCGATGAGGGCGCAACGGCGTTCCTTCCTCTTCATGCTCGGGTAACCTCCTGTGAGGAATGGTAACCTCGGTCCGCGGCCGGGGCAAAACCCCTCCCGCCTCTTTTCCGTACGGATATACTCGATAGAGTGTGCTCCGGACCGGAGCGCCGCCGAACCGAGCCAGGAGGAGCCCAGGTGGAGAGAGACCGTGCGACAGGGCGGGACGTGATCCTCGCCGTCGTCGAGAACATGCGCCAGAGCCTGGAGCCGCTCGTCACCGAGACGGTGGCGCCGAGCCTGTACCGCGTCTATCTCCATGGCGAGGACTACGAGCACCTGCGGACCCTGTTCGGCAAGATCGAGAACGAGGCCAAGAAGGTCCTCGACCAGGAGATGGAGCGGCTCAACCGCGACTCCGTCCCCATGCTCCAGCGGCTGCTGCGCCGCAAGAACGGCGGCACCGAAGCGCCCATGCGCTACGTCGCCGCCGAGAGCGGCTGGTACATCCGCTTCCAGGAAGATCCCAATGGCACGCTCTCCCAAGGCGACATCGAGGTCGTCTCCGAGTTCGCGCAGCCGGTGGCTCAAGGGTATGGCGCCGGCTCCAAGACCCGCCGCATCTCGACCACCCGCCGCCTGGGGCAGACGGTCAGCCGGCGCGAGCTCACCGACTCCCTCCCGGCCTACGCCCGCCTGAGCTACCAGGACAAGCGGGGGCCGCAGACCTATCTCATGGCGAAAGACGAGATCGTGATCGGCCGCGAGGCCCCGGACGTCTGGGTCGACCTCCGGCTCGACACCTTGCCCGACGTCTCCCGCGAGCATGCGCGCCTGCAGCGCACTCCCGAGGGGAAGTTCCGCATCAAGGACCTGAGCAAGCTCGGCACGACCGTGGACGGCAAGCCGGTCCCGCGCAGCCTGGAGACCGGGGCCGGCGAGGTCAAGGACCTGGACCGTTGGGCCGAGATCCCGGACAAGGCGAAGATCGGTCTCGCCGGGGTGGTCTTCCTGGAATTCGAGAAGCTGGCATGACCGGCCTGTTCCTCGCCCGCTGGCTCTTCCTCGCCGCCCTCGTCCTCCTCGCTGGGGGCTTCGGCGGCATCGCCCTGTCCGAGCGGAGACGGAGGTAGCTCCCCCCTTGCGATCCTCCGGACCGATCGCCGCGGCCGGCACCGACCCCGGGCGCGAACGGGAGAACAATGAGGACCGCGTCCTCTCGGATCCCGAGCGCGGCATCTTCGCGGTCGTCGACGGCGTCGGCGGCGAATCGGGCGGCGAGGTGGCGGCCCAGACCGCGGTCGACGTCCTGAAATCGCGCCTGTCCCGCCGCACGACCGACACCGACCGGCTGATCCGCGAGGCGATCGCCCTCGCCAACAAGCAGATCCTGGAGAAGGCCCAGGCCCAGCCCGAGCTCGCCGGCATGGCCTGCGTCCTCACCGTGGCGGTGCTCGACGGCGCCAAGGCGACGATCGGCCACGTGGGCGACAGCCGCCTCTATCTGCTGCAACGCGGCGGCATCCGCAAGGTCACGCGAGATCACTCCCCCGTGGGCATGCGCGAGGACGCCGGCGAGCTCTCCGAGACCGAGGCGATGTTCCACCCGCGGCGGAACGAGATCTTCCGTGACGTGGGCTCCGCCCCGCACGAGCCGGACGAGGATGGCTTCGTCGACGTCTACTCCATCCCGTTCGACGCGGAGAGTGCGCTCCTCCTCTGCTCGGACGGCCTCTCGGACCTGGTCCCCTCGGCGGCGATGCGCGAGATCGTCGAGGCGCGGCCCGGCCAGCCGGAGCGGGCGGTGCGCGAGCTGATCGACGCGGCGAACGCGGCCGGCGGCAAGGACAACATCTCGGTCGTGCTCGTCGAAGGGGAGCGCTTCGGGAAGGGGAGCGATCCGCTGGACTCGACGCATGCCACGACCCGGCTCACCCCGCGGCCGCAACTGCGCGGAGCCGCCGTCGCCAGCCCCACGACCGGCGAGAAGGTGCGGGCGTCGACCTGGCGGGTGTTTCTGCTGACCGCCCTGGCCGTCCTCATCCTTCTCGGAGTGGCCGCCTGGTTTTTCCGGGAGCCCATCCTCGAACAGCTGGTGCGCCTCGGCCTCCGCATGCCGGAAGCCCCGGCCGCGGTCCTGCGCGTCGACCCGCGGGACCCCGAGGGGTTCCGGACGATCGCGGAGGCGCTCCAGGCGGCGCAGCCGGGGCAGACCGTCGAGGTGGCACCCGGCGAGTACCTGGGTCCGATCGAGCTCACAAGCGGCGTGAGCCTGGTCAGCCGGACGCCGCGCACCGTGATCCTTCGCCTCCCCCAGGGGACCGCCGAGCCGGCGATCACGGCCGAAGGAGTGAGCGACGCGCGCCTCGCGGGCTTCAAGATCGAGGGAAATGCGCAGGGTCCGCTGGAGATCGGCCTGCGCCTCGCCAGCTCGAAGATCGTGGTCGAGAACGTAGAGATCTCCGGAGCGGCCACGGCCGGCATCGAGATCGCCGGCACCGACGGCTCGGAGATCCGCGAGTCCTTCGTCCATGACAATCCCGGGACCGGCGTGATTGTGCGTGATCAGGCGGCCCCCCGCTTGCATGGCAACTATGTCTATCGCAATGGCGCCGGTCCGGGCCCAAGCTCCGAACGACTGCGGCCGGGCATCGAGATTCGCGACATGGCACGGCCGCAGATCGTCCAGAACCGGATCGAGGAGAACGCCACCGCGGGCATCTGGGTGCCAGCGGCGGATCGCGTGGATGAGATCTTCGGCTTCAACACGTTCGGCAAGCTGCCGAAGGAGAAGGCCGTGACGACGCCGCCCAAACCTGGCCCCTCACCCCCTGACCCCCTCTCCCGCCCCCTCCCAGCCCGCCGGGAGAGGGGGAATACGCGTCAAAGCCGACATGCCCGGTCTTTCCTGGAAATCTCCCCCTCTCCCGGAGGGAGGGAGGGGGTGGGAGAGGGGACCGGGGGGTGAGGGGCCAATGCTGACGCAACAACAGGTCGGCCGCTTCGAGATCCGGGACTTCCTGGGCCGCGGTGCCATGGGCGACGTCTATCTCGCCTGGGACCCCCAGCGGCAGGCCGAGGTGGCGCTCAAGCTGGTGCGGACCCACAAGGCCGATCCGGAGATGCTGGAAGCCGAAAAGAGCGGCGCCACGTTGCAGCAGCAGCTCGCCCGCGTCGCGCCCCAGGTCGCCGCGGTCTACGAGCAGGGCCAGGACGATCCCTTCCTCTGGGTGGCCATGGAGTACGTCGCGGGCACCGACCTCTCGGAGATTCTGGACCGCGGTCCGCTCCCGGAAGAGCGCGCCGTGCGCATCGCCCTGCAGCTCTGCAGCCTGCTCGAAGCGGCCCACCAGTTCACGGCGGAGATCGGCGGGCGACACGTCCTCGGCATCGTCCACGGCGACATCAAGCCGGAGAACATCCGCCTGCAGGACGGTGACGGGGGCGATGACCGCGTCCGCATCCTCGATTTCGGCATCGCCAAGCACCTGTCGCAGACCCGGAAGTTCACGGTCAACCTGTTCGGCAGCCTGCCGTATACGCCCCCCGAGCGGCTGGAGCGCGGGGTCGTCGACTACCACTCGGACCTCTGGGCTCTGGGGATCGTCCTCTACATGATGGTCGCGGGGCAGCAGCCGTACGTGGGCCGCGACGCCGAGGAGCTCGAGATGCGCATCCGGCGCGGCGAGCCCCCCATGCCGCTCCCCCAGCACGTCACCCCGGGCCTGCGCCGGATCGTCTACCGCAGCCTCGCCTTCGAGGTGGCGCGGCGCTACCCCACCGCTGCGGCGTACCGGGCAGACCTGGAAGCCTGGCTTTCAGGCCAGCCCCTGCTACCGGGAGAACATGGAGAGGAGGACGAAGCGCGCGACGATCTCAGCGCCACGCGCCGCACGGCCCGCTCCGAGCCGGTCCCGCCGGAGATCGACGCCACCCGGCGCACCGACCACCCGCCCAACCATCAGGACAACGTCCTGGACTTCCGGGCGATCGGCGCCACCCGCCGCACCGGCGAGGCCGACGAGATGCCTGCCATCCTTCCGCCCCTGCCGCCCCTTCCGGTCCCGCCCACGGCGGCGCCGGACCTCGGAGCCGCGGTGGAGCCTCCCCGGCGGCGGAGGCGGCGTTGGCCGATCGTCCTCCTGGCGCTGCTCCTCCTCGCGTTCGGCGGCACCCAGCTCTACGTGCGCGGCGAGGCACGAGAGATCCAGCGCGAGCTGCTCAATTCCAATCCGGATCTCGATGCGCTGCTGGCCCGGTATCAGGAGGCGTCGGACTGGGACCCGCTGGGGATCGGGCTGGGCGGCGTCGGCGACGAGCTCCACGACACGTTCGTCCGCGCCGCCGACGAGATCATCTCCAGCTATCACGGGGACAACCCGCGCTCCACCGAAAAGGGGTGGCAGCGGGCGCGCGACTACCTGCGCGCGGCCCTGAACATCCGATCCACCAACCGCAAGGCCACCCTGGCGCGCGTGGTCTACGCCCAGGCGCAACTGGACCGCATCGCGGCCCAGACCTTGCGAGCCGACGGAAGGAATCAGGAGGCCCGGGAGAAAAGCGACGCGGCCGTCTCCGGCTTCCGCGACGCGGCACGGCGCGACTCCGGCTGGCCCGATCCCTACCTGGGCCTGGCCCGCATCTATGCCTACGAGCGGTTCGACCTGGAGGAGCTCCAGAAAGCCCTGGGCGAGCTCGGCAGGCGCGGCTACCCGCTGGGCCGGCGCGAGAAGGCGATGCTCGCCGACGGCTTCCGGATGCGGGGGATCGAGCTCCACGAGCGGGCCAAGGCCGCCAGGGACGTCGACGACCAGCTCACCTGGCTCGACATGGCCTCGGACAAGCTGCGGCAGGCCCTCGACTTGTACAACGAGATCCCGAGCTACGCCAACGTCCAGGAGAACCGGGCGGCGACGGCGCGCCGGCTGAGCGAGATTGAGATCCGGCGGCACGCCCTCCATGAGCCGGGAGTGCTCGAACGGCTCATCGAGATCATCGAAGATTGAAGACTGAAGACGAGGCGAAGACCAGGCGAGGACAGACCACCATGGCCGTCACCCGCAGCACAGCAGCCGACCGCCGCCGGCGCGAGGCCACCGGGCATTCGCCCATTCCCGGCCTCCGCCCGAACGCGTCGCGCGACCGCGAGACCCTCCTGCTCGCCGGAGGGATCGTGGTCTTCCTCCTTGGGCTCCTCCTCACCTACCTGGCGATGACCCGCCCGTTCGGCGACATTGCGGCCAAGCTCGCCAGCGGCGAGGTCGTGGCCGTCGAAGATCTGCGCGAGCCCGGGCAGCTCGCGCCCCTCCTCGCCTTCCTGGCCGAGCCGGCGGAGCGCACGTTCGTCGCCCGCCAGGTCTTCCAGCGGATCCAGGACGGGCACGTCGAGAACGTCGGCGAGCTGGCGCGCCTGCGCGTGCCGGTTTCCGAGGTCGAGGACGACTCGCGCCTGCCCATGCTGAAGCGGCGCGTCGAGGGGCTCAAGGCGGCGCACGGCGGCACCCTGCGCGAAGGAGCGGAGGTGGTCCTCTTGAGCTCCGGCCAGCTCCACGAGCTGAAACCCCGCCTCATCGTGCGCAAGCCGGGCGCCTACAAGAAGCAGCTCTTCCTCTGGATCGGGCTCTTCCTCCTGGCTTTCGTCGTCGCGCACGTCGTCTTCCGGATGCGTGGCTTCGCCGGCGACCAGCTCCTCCTGCCGATCGCGCTCATCCTCTCCGGTCTGGGGCTGCTGATCATGGTGAGCATTCGCGATCCGCTGCGCGACCTGCTCCTCTTCCGCACGTTCGTACAGGGCGTCCTCGGCGGAATGGCCCTGCTCCTCGCCGGCAGCCTGATCGACGTCCAGCGGTCGCCGTTGCGGCGGCTGACCTTCGCGCCCCTCGGGGCCGCGATGCTCCTCTCCGTGCTCCTGATCCTCTTCGGCAGCGGCCCGGGGGGCAGCGACGCCAAGGTCAACCTGTTCGGGTTCCAGCCGGTCGAGGCGATCAAGATCCTGGTCGTCCTTTTCCTGGCCGGCTATCTCCACGACCGCTGGGAGTTCCTGCGGGACCTCTCGGAGAAGCGGGCGGGCCTGGGCGGAGCGCCGTCCTGGCTGCGCGTCCCGAAGCTCGAGTACGTGCTGCCGCCGCTCATCGCGCTCGCGGTCGTCCTGCTCTTCTTCTTCCTGCAGAAGGATCTGGGACCGGCCCTCGTCCTCTCGTTCCTCTTCCTGCTGGTCTACAGCGTCGCCCGCGGCAGGCCGGTCATGCTGGCGTTCGGAGCGCTGCTCATGGTGATCGCCTTCGGCGTCGCCTACCAGCTCCACTATCCCCAGACCGTGACGGCGCGACTCACCATGTGGCTCTCACCGTGGGACAACGCGGTCCGCGGCGGCGATCATCTGGCGCAGTCGATCTGGGCCATGTCGTCCGGCGCCTTCACCGGCACAGGCCTGGGGCTCGGGCAGCCGGGGCTGGTGCCCGAGATCCACACCGACATGGTCCTGGCGGCGATCGGCGAGGAGCTGGGCTTCGCGGGGCTGCTGGTCGTCTTCGGCCTCTATGCCCTGCTGTTCTGGCGCGGCCTGCAGGCGGCACGGCGGGCGGAGGGGGTCTACGGCTTCTTTCTGGGGCTCGGGTTGAGCCTGTTGCTGGCGCTCCAGATCCTCCTGATCGCGGGAGGCGTCGTGGGGGTTCTCCCCCTCTCGGGCGTGGTCTCGCCGTTCCTGAGCTCCGGCCGCTCGGCCATGCTCGCCAACTTCCTGATCGTCGGCCTGCTCCTGGCGATCTCGGCCCGTCCCGGCCGTCCCGAGGGGGCTGACAACGTGCGGCGCTTCGACCGCGCCGTGCGCTGGGCCGTCCTGGGCCTGGGGGTCTTCGCCATCGCCATCGTCGCCAAGTCGGCGCTCGTTCAGGTCTTCCGCGCCGACCGCTTCCTGACCCAGAGCGCTCTCGTCCTCCACGCGGACAACCGGCGGTATTTCGACGCCAATCCCCGCCTGGAGGAGATCGCCAAAACCATCCAGCGCGGCTCGATCCTGGACAGGAACGGCATCCCGCTGGCCACCAGCGACCCGAAGGAGCTGGAGCGGCAGCGCGCCACCTTCGAAAGGCTGGGGATCTCGCTCGAACGGACCGTGGCCTCCGACAAGCGGATCTACCCGTTCGGCGGCCGCACCTTCCACCTGCTCGGCGACCGCAACAGCATGGTCAACTGGGGAGCGCCCAACACCTCCTACGCCGAGCGCGACTCGCGCATCCGCCTGCAGGGCTACGACGACTACGCCGAGGTCGTCGAGGTCAAGCAGCCGAACGGCGACGTGACCCGCGAGATCCGGGTGGACTACCGGGAGCTCGTTCCCCTGCTCCGCCACCAGCACCAGCCCAAACATCGGGCGGTGCAGCGCCTCCGGGAGCGCGATCGCAACCTGCGGATGTCCATCGACGCCCGGCTGCAGCTCCGCGCCGCGGCCATCCTGCAGAAACAGGCTCAGCAGGCCGGATTCGGCGGAGCGGCCGTGGTGCTGGATGCCCAGACGGGCGACCTCCTGGCGAGCGTCAGCTATCCCTGGCCAGACCACCTGCCGATCGAGCTTACCGAAGACGAAGAGACGGGCAAAACGCTGATCGACCGGGCACGCTATGGCATCTATCCGCCGGGCTCGACCTTCAAGCTGGTGACCTCGCTCGCCGCCCTGCGCAAGAGCCCGGCCCTGGCGAGCCAGACCTTCCTCTGCGAGGCCTTGCCCGGGGGACGAGTGGGGCACCGCGTGCGCGGCTTCGGCAAGCCGATTCGGGACGATCCCACGGCCCACGCGCCGCATGGCCAGGTGAACCTGGAGAAGGGGATCCGCGTCTCCTGCAACGCCTACTTCGCGCAGCTCGGGACGCTCCTGGTCGGCCCCGAGCCGTTGCTGGAGACGGCGCAGCTCCTGGGGATCACCGTCGCGCAGCCGAACACGCCGGAGGAGCTCAAGAAGGCGCTTCCGCAGGCCTCCTACGGACAGGGGCAGGTCACGGCCACGCCGTTCGAGATGGGGCGGGTGGGCGCGACCGTGGCGAGCGGCGGCCTGATGCCCCAGGGGCGCTGGGTGATCGATGACAGCAATGAGCGCAAGGCGCCGCCGGTCGAGGTCCTGACCGGACCGCCGATCCGCCTGATTCAACGCGCCATGCGCGAGGTCGTGACCGCGGGCAGCGCCGCGTTCCTGGCGGCTGTGCAGCCGCCGCTCGCCGGCAAGACCGGCACCGCCGAAGTCCAGAACAAGCGCTCACACTCCTGGTTCGTGGCCTACGCGCCCTATGATGCTCCGGAGGGGAGCCGACGCCTCGCCGTGGCGGTGCTGGTGGAGCACGGCGGCTACGGCGGCCGTTTCGCCGCGCCGGCCGCCGCGCAGATCCTTCAGGCCGCCGCGGAGCTCGGGCTGATGGGCGCCGCGCCGGCCGCCCAGGGCGCCGAGGCTCCCTGATTTTCCTTTGGAGGGATGGCTCATGCCGAACTGGATGGACAAGCTCCGCGGTCTGGTGAAGCCGTGGACCACGGGCACGGAGCCGATGGAGCTGCGCCGGGCCGTGCTGGACGACGTCGAATCCCGGGTGGCGACCGCGGGAGGCGGCAAGCGGGTCTTCCCGTACAACCGTCTCGAGGTGCGTCTGCTCGCCGACGGCCCCGAGCAACGGGAAGCGCTCGAAGCCATCGTGCGCGAAGCTTGGGACCTGAAGCACGAGGTGACCGACCGCCTGCGCGACGGCCGCTCCACCGTCCCGCCCGGCCTGGAAGTGGACGTCCAGGTTACCGATGAGCCCGCCCCGTCCTTCGGAGACCGCCACTGGCACGTGGTCTACCACCGCACCGAGGGAGCCGCCGCCACAGGCCCCGGCCGCCGCCCCGAGCTGGTCCTGACCATCACACAAGGGAAGGCGAAGCAGCACGTCTACAACTTCGACAGCCACGACCGGATCACCATCGGCCGTCTCGACGAGGTCCTGGACGAGGACGGCCGCGTCAAGCGCCGCAACGACGTCGCCTTCGTCGAGGAAGGAGAGGTCAACCGCACCGTCTCCCGCGAGCAGGCGCGCATCGTCTGGGACGCCGAAGCGAGCGAGTACCGCCTGCGCACCGAGCACGGAGCCTCCGGAACGCGCATCCTCCGCGACGGCCGCACCATCGACGTCAGCAGCCAGGACCGCCGCGGCGTGCGACTGCTCAGCGGCGACGAGGTCTACCTGGGCAAGGCGTGCTTGAAGGTGGCGATCCGGGCGGGGGAAGGGTGACCGCGAGAAGTGGCGTGGTTGAAGAACGTTTCCCGCCGTGGTACTCTCTCGCGACGAGGAGATCCGGATGGCCACGACGACACAGACTCCAGCGACCGCTGACGAAGTGATGAAGTCTCCTCTCGAACCCAAAGAGAGGGAGAGGATTCTTCGTTCTCTGGACGCCCTTCTCGAAGGCGACGAAGAGGAGCAGCGAGAGACGCTTGCCTTTCTCAAGAAAGCCTTGGACGAAGACCGTCCTTCCTACCGCAGACTGTTTCCCCTTGAATGATCATTCTGCTCCTCACCTGTCCCATCTGGTCAGTGCCAGGCACTGGCGCGACATAGCAAGCTGACGATCACCGGAACTTCAATGCCCCGCTTCTTCAACACCGCCGGCCCCTGTGATCCGGAGAGGCACTTTCTCCTGCCTCCGGAGCGTCGCCTTCCCGAGGCCCGCCGGCTGATCGATCGCCAGTCCTACTTCGTCCTCCATGCTCCGCGCCAATCGGGCAAGACGACCCTCGTCCGTGCGCTCGCCCAGAGCCTGACCGAGCGTGGCCAACACACGGCGGTGTATGCGACTTGCGAGACGGCGGCAATCAGCGGAGCGGACGTCGAGCGCGGAATCTCAACCCTGCTATCTGCCATTTCGAGCGAAATGGACAGTCTCCTTTCCGAGCTACGCCCGGGGTCCGTCGAGAGCTTTCGAGACGTCCCCGCCGAGAATCGACTCGCCTATTACCTGACCGATTGGAGCGAACGCTCGCCGCGGCCCACGGTTCTCTTCCTGGATGAGATCGATGCCTTGCGAGACGACACTCTTCTTTCCGTGCTCCGCCAGCTCCGCGCCGGCTATCCAAAACGACCAGGACACTTTCCACAGTCCGTGGCGCTGATCGGGCTCCGCGACGTGCGCGACTACCGCATCCGTGTCCGCCAGGAATCCGAGAGCTTGGGGACGTCCTCCCCCTTCAACATCAAAGTGCGCTCTCTGACGCTCGCGAACTTCTCCAGAGACGAGGTGGCGGAGCTCTATGCCCAGCACACCGCCGAAACGGGCCAGGCTTTCGCTTCCGAGGCCATTGATCTCGCTTGGGAGCTGACCCGCGGTCAACCCTGGCTGGTGAACGCACTCGCCGCCGAGATCGTTGACGCTCTCGTGCCCGACCGGACCGTAGCGATCGAGCCGCGGCACGTCGAGCGTGCCAAGGAAATTCTGATTGAACGGCGCGACACTCATCTGGATTCGTTGATCGACCGGCTCCGCGAGTCCCGGGTGCGCCGAGTGATGGAGCCGATCCTGGTCGGGAGCTTCCTGCCTCCGGACCTCCTCGACGATGACGTGCAGTACGTGAAGGATCTGGGCCTCGTTGCCGCGGGCCTCCAGGGATTGGAGATCGCAAATCCGATCTATCGCGACGTCATCCCCCGTGCCCTCAGTTGGGTCCTCCAGGAGACGCTTCCGATCGCACGCGCACCTTTCATTGCACCGGACGGCGGCTTGCGCACTGATAAAATCCTGGAAGACTTCCGCTCGTTCTGGTGCCAGAACGCCGAGTTCTTCCTTGAGCGGCAGCCCTACTCAGAGGCCGCCGCCCAGCTCGTCTTCATGGCCTATCTCCAGAGAGTCGTCAACGGCGGAGGTTTCATCGACCGGGAGTATGGAGTGGGAAGCGGTCGGATCGATCTGTGCATCCGTTGGCCTTCTCCGATTGGCCTGCAGCGCTGGGCGATCGAGCTGAAGGTCTGGAGGGAAGGGCGGCCCGATCCCCTGAACGAAGGACTCCCGCAACTCTCCGGTTATCTGGCTCGCCTGGGCCTGGACAGCGGCACTCTGATCATTTTTGACGGGCGCGCTTCCACACCACCACTTCCTGAGCGGTGCACAGAAGAAGAGATCGAGCGCGAGGGGCGGCGCATCCAGGTCGTCCGGCTTTGAAGAGATCTCACTCGCCATCCCTGCCGAAGGCGACCAGAATCCCCCCGAACACCAGGACCGTCGCCAACGAGATCAGCGTGTATTGCTCGTCGCGCCAGGTCGGCATCCCCAGGAATGGACCGAGCGACACCAGCTGCGAGAAGGCCGCCAGCGCGAGGAGAGCGATGCCGGCCGATCGCTTCTCCACCCACAGCAGCGCGGGAACCAGAAGAAACGCGTAGTAGTACGAGGTGAGCTCGACTGCGAAGGCGATCCAGAGCGCTCCGAGCGCCGCTGCGATCCAGGGCTCCGGCCGGCGGCGCGCCGCGCGGCCGAGAAGGACGAGCGCCGCACCGGCGAGGAGCACCGCCAGAGGCCGCGCCTGCCGCCAAGCCGCCAACCGCGCCTCCTTCCAACGTCCCCAGGGATCGACGGCGGTCTCATCCACCAGATACCTCCCGACTTCGGAGGGCCGCCAGGCCATCACCGTGCGCAATCCCATGTGATTGGTCAACGGGGTCGCCTGATGCTTGCGCGTATTTGCGGCGAACGCGCGATAGGTGTCCGGCCCACCGGTGACAGCAAGGCTCGCGGGCACCAGGAGCGCCACGGCGAGGGCGGCGCCGCCCAAGAACCGCAGGTGCGCCTGGACCTCCGGCCGGCGCAGACCGGAGCGCAGTCCGTCCTGGACCACCAGCGCGATCACCGCCGCCGCCGGCCCGGCCGCGAGCAGCCCCGGGAAGATGCGGAGCATCGCCGCGTAGCCGAGCGCCAGCCCGCCGAGCCAGGGCCTTCCCTTTTTGAGACACGCCACGGCGGCGACCGTGAAGAAAAGCCAATCCCACCGCAGGAAGGAGCCGCCGGTCCAGAAAAAGCGGCAGGGAAAAAACGTTGCGAGCACGAGCAGCGCCACGGCGAGAGGGCGCAGGCCGAAGGCCCACCCGATCACCGCCACCAGGGCGAAGAAATAAAACAGATCGATCGACGTCAAGGCGAGGATCTGCGCATCGCTCGCCGGAGCGAGGTTGGCGAGCAGCGAGCCGGCGATCAACCAGACCGGGGTTCCGTTGAAACCGTGATCGGTCGAAATCTCCTCCCAGCGCTGCGGCGTCTCATGATCGCGAAACCATGCCACGTCGGCGGTGAAGCGCCGCCAGCGGTCCGCGGAAAACTGATCGGTGCAGCGCTCCGGATGCGCGAGGATCTCCGCCGTCGACTCCTGCACGTTGGTGCGGAGATTGGTGATCCTGCGCAGGTGCACCCGCCGCGCCATCCGCGGCTCCGCGGCATCGGCCACCACCAGGCATTCGTAGAGCCGGTCGTAGGACAGCTCGTGGAAGTACTTGGCCCCCAGGTAGTAATGCAGCGTGTCCCAGGTGTGAACGAATTTACCGAAGTGGAAGGTGCCGAAGTTGAAATACGTGAGCGCCGCCACCACCGCGGCCACGCCGAAGAGGCGCCGGGCGCGCCGCGCATCGGCGGCGAGCAGAGCGATCCCCAGGAGGGCCAGGAGGAGCTCCCATCGCTGGCTGGCGAGATCGTTCCACCAGGAGAAGAAGCTCGGCTCCGGCGGAGGCACTGGCTCCACGGCAAAGACCGGCGGCCAGGGCTTCGGCAGCGCGCAGTACGCGGCGACCTCGGCCACCGAGGTGAAAGCGTCCCCCTCGGATGGATCGAGCCGCAGATACCGCACGGCCGGCGCGTTGGGGAAGATCTCGGTGCGCGTCCGCAGGCCGGCCACGTCGGAAAGCGCCGCGATCGCACCGAGCGGCGTGAACGTGCGTCCGTCGAGCGATCCCGAGACGGGGAAGCGGTCGTTCGCGTCCCCTTGCAGCAGCAGGCCCCGCACCTCCCGTGGCGCACCCAGGTCCCAGGTGATCGATCCCACCGTCCCATCGAGCACCACCGCCGGCGGCGAGATCCAGGGGGTCCCCTCCGGCGCCACCCGCCCATCCGTCGCCAGCTCGACCTCCCCGACGACGCGAGCCGCGACCGGCTGCCGGAAGGCGAGAAGATTCCCCTCGGGACACTCCAGCCCCTGCGGCTCCTGCGCCAGGACGACCGGCGCGGCGAGCAGAGCCGAGAAGATCAGAGCGGCGGCGAGACGGAACGGCTTCACTCCTGGGACGATAACAGCAGGAGGCGGGGTCGCACCCAACGCGCCAGGAGCCGGCCGTAACGCCCATCCGTCTCGATCTCGCCGGAAGGAGGAACCGCCACTCATTCATGGTATGCTCTTCCACAAGAAAAACTCCCGCGGCATGCGGGACAGCTCACGTGGACACGAGATACGACCATGGGAAGAGCCAGTAGACGAAAGCGAGACCGGCGGTCCGGACTTCTTCCACAGGCCCCTGCGGCGCCACAGCCCTTTGCCCGGGAGCTCCCGGCAACACCTGAGCACCACCGCGAGCAGAACAAAATTTCTGCTGCTCTCCTCGACCTGGTCGAGCCCTATCTCGACAGCCCCGCCGATCCGGAGCTCGACCAGATCAAGTCAATTGTGGCCATGGCAGCTCTGGCCTGGAATCTCTCGCTTCTCACGAAGTCCGAGCAGGCTCAACAGATGCGGCAGATGCTTCAGGACCCCGAGCTTCTCGAGCCGGAGTCTTTCGTCGAGATCCTTCGAGATCTCATCGGCAGGAAGCTCGAGCTCTTCCCTCACGATTCGCGACGCGTGCTCGCGTGGGAGGTCCGGGAGACGAAGCAATCGTTTCACGTGATGGCGCTGTGCACCACGTAGTGACTATCCAGGGCGTGGGCGTCTGGATCGGTGTGGTCCCAACCGGTCCATCGGATAGCATGCATGCGCCGTGGAGCCGCCCCGCACCATCCCGCTCACCGCAGGCGGCCGCCGCCTGGAAGCCTACTGGATCGGCCCGCCTCCAGGTGACTCCCCCACCCTGGTCTTCCTTCACGAAGGCCTCGGCAGCGCCAGAGCCTGGCTCAGCTTCGCGGAAGCCGTCGCGGAGGCCACCGGCTTGGGCGCCCTGGTCTACAGCCGCGCCGGGTACGGCTCCTCCGATCCCGCCGACCGTCCCTTCTCTGTCCGCTTCATGCACGACGAGGCCTTGGCCGTCCTTCCGGAGGTCCTCGATGCGATGAGGATCGACGATGCGATCCTGGTCGCCCACAGCGATGGGGCGTCGATCGCGCTGATCCACGCCGCCGGTTCGGGGGCGGGACGCATCCGGGCTCTGGCCCTGGAGTCTCCCCACAGCTTCGTCGAGCCGGTCACGTTAGCCAGCATCGCGGTCCTGCTGGACCGTTTCCAGAATGGAGACCTTCGGCGAAAGCTGGAGCGCCTCCACGGCAACAACACCGACCGGATCTTCCACGCCTGGACGGAGGTCTGGCTGCGGCCCGAGTTCGCCACCTGGTCCATCGAAGAGCTCCTCCCCGCCGTCACCTGCCCCATCCTGGTGATTCAGGGCAAGCAGGACGAGTACGGAACCCTCCGCCAGGTCGAAGCCGTGGCGTCGCGCGTCCAGGGCCCGATCGAAGCCGTCCTCCTCAATGACTGCGGCCATTTCCCGCACCGCGACCGAAGCGAGGAGACGCTCGCGGCCATCGCGCGGTTCGTCAGCTCGGGATGAGCTCCTGCTCCAGGCGGGCGGCCCGCGGGAACAGGATGTTGTTCTCCAGATGGACGTGCTCGTGCATCCCCTTCTCGAACTCCTCCAGGCCGTGGTACAGGCCGCGGAACGTGTTGCAGGCCCCCTCCGGCGGCACATACTCGCCGGTCAGCTCGCGCATCCGGGCGAGAGCGCGGCCGGCGTCGTCATGGTCGTGCTCCATGGCGCCGATCGGGGCCTCGATCGAGCCGAACGGCGAAGCCGGCAGAACGCCTCCCCGCGCGGACGTCTCCTCGAGCCGCTCGATATAGGGGAAGAGAATCCGCTCCTCCTTCATCATGTGCATCTCCAGCTCCTCCCGCAGCGCACGGAAGGTGGCCTCCAGCTCCGGCAAGACCTCCGGATGGCGCGCGCCATGGACGCTCAGCACCTTGGCCGCCATCTGCCCGAGGCGCGGCAGCTCCTCCCGCAAGCCGGCTTGGAAGTGATTCACGATGAAGCGCACGATCTCCGTCAGCGGAGCGTCCGCCGCGGGCAGGTCCGGCCGTCCGCTGCCGGCCCCTTCGAGAGCGGTCCGCAGCTCGGTAAACGTCATGTGCTTCTCCTCGCAGACCTCGGCGAGCGGGCGCTTGCCGCCGCAGCAGAAGTCGATGCCGTGACGCTGAAAGACCTTGATCGTGGCCGGATTGGCGGTGGCGACGTCGGCGACGCGAGTATCAGGGGTGAGACCGGACGTGATGTTCATCAGTTCTCCTTTCGAGAAGAACCTTACCGCCCGGAGAGACCGCGGTCTTTGCGCCGGAGCAAACAGATCCGCCGCGATAGACTGAGCGCGCCATGAACGCGCCCCTCCCGAGATCGCAGCGACTCTTCGAAGGCTTCTCTCCCCAGGAGCGGGACGAGATCCTCTCTCTGGGCACCCCGCAGGTCTTCCGCCGCGGGGAGACCCTCTTCCGCGAACGGGAGCCCGCCACCACCCTGTACCTCCCCGAAACCGGCCGCATCAAGCTGACCCAGCTCTCCGCCGAAGGCGAAGAGGTCATCATGCGCTACATGGCCCCCGGGGAAGTCTTCGCCGCCGTGGCCCTCTTCCCGGGAGGCACCTACCCCGTCACCGCCGAAGCCACCGAGCGCACCCGCGTCCGCACCTGGACCGGCGAGTCCTTGCACACCCTGGTCCGCCAGCACCCCCGCTTCGAGGCCAACCTGCTGCGCATCGTCTCCTCCCACACCCAGGAAGCCTTGAGCCGAGTCCGAGAGCTCGCCACCGAAAACGTCGCCCAGCGCCTCGCCCGCACCCTCCTCCGTCTCGGCGCGCAGATCGGCCAGAGCGAGCCCGAAGGCGCCGTGCTCGTCGACCGCATCACCCAACAGGAGCTGGCGCAGATCTCGGGCACGACGCTGTTTACCGTGAGCCGGACGCTGACGGAGTGGCAGGAGCAGGGGATTGTGGAGACGGGGCGGCA
>DATFPH010000134.1:0-6501 GCA_035264905.1 Thermoanaerobaculia bacterium | reverse complement strand
AGAAGGGGCCTCGCTCCCCAGCGACCTGGAAGACTGGCTCCACCCCAGAGCCCAGGAGAACCATGCGTCCTGGAACGAGGGGCTGGCCGAGAGGGTCTGGAATCCAACCTTTCAGCGCTTCGTCAGCCTCTTGCCTCCTGTGGAACAACACCTCGACAATCTCCGGCGGTTCACCCGCGAAACCTGGGAGCCCGGACAGCCGGTGCTGGAGGAGATTCCCGAGCCGTGCCCCGAAGCCCGGGCGACCGGCGCCGTCCTCTACCGCCTGCGCTTCCTGGTGATCCGGGCGGCGGAGGTCGCCGTCGAGCTCGAGGAGGCCGGCGCGCTCTCCGCCGCGTTGGCGGACGACCTGACCCGGTGGGCGTTGGGGGTGGTCGAAGACTTTGTGCGCGTCCGCCACGACGGAGCCTCAGTCATCGGCGAGGACTGCTGGGAGGTCCATGCGCAGGCGGTCCGCGGCCTGCTCGAACGTCACGGTTGCAGCGGCGGGCCGGAAGGTCCGGCGGCCCGCTTCAATCACCCCCTGGCGATCTCCGGCCGCGCGGCCGCCGCCTGACCCGCCTGGGACGCCTGACCCGGTTGACCCGGCTCGGTCTCTTCCGTCGTTCCGGTGATCTCGTCGTACACCCAGCGGGGGATGCGGCCCTGCCCTCGCAGCCCTTCGTGGTGGCGCAGCAGCTCCAGCAGGCCCAGAGCCAACAGCAGCCGGTCGTGCTGCGGGTTCCCGTAATGCTCCGCCATCGCCGCGAAGTACCGGTAGATGGTTTCCTCGCCGCGGGCGCAATCCAGGAGGAAGGACCCGAGAAGGGACGGCGCGGGCTTGAGGAGGAGAACACTGTCCGCGACCTTCTGGCAACGGTAGGGGAGGGGAGAGGAAAAGCCCTTCAGAAACGGATAGCAGATCTCGCTGGCCCGCGGCTGCCGTCCGAGCTGCCGCGCCCGGAACGAAAGATTGGAAGCCTGGAGGAAAGGCCGGCCCAGAGTGACGGCGCGGGACCCAGTGCCCGCTCCCTCGAAGAGGCTCGGCAGCTTCGATTGGCCCAGGACATGATCGAACACGGGCTGCGGCTTGTAGCCGCCGGCGTGCACCAGGAGGAGCCCGTTGTTCTCCAGGCGGTCGATTCGCGCCTGGACCCGGTCCGGATCTTCGTCCACCTCCGTACAGACATGGCGGCTCCACCCTTCCTGCTGCTGGTCGAGAGTCTGCCGGAGCCGTGCGATCGCCTGCGGTTGCGTGTCGGCGGAAAGATCGAGGACCAGGATCGCGGACTGGAGCCCGCGCTCTTGTGCGTTGCGAGCCCCCAACAGCACGTTCCGCAGCAGGAGGTGCGTCAACCCCATCACGTTCTCCGCTCCCAGGCCGTACACCGGGAAGAGCGCGACCTCCGGCCTCCGGTTCGCGGCGAGAGCGGCGCGGATGACCCGTAGAGAGCGGCTCTCGCCCAGGCGCGCCCAGTCCGGCTCGGCGGGCGGCGGGAGGGAGAACGCCAGCTCCGGACAGCCGAGGCCCGCCATCCATGGGTGAGTGGCCAGGGCGTCCCGCGTGATCATGCCGCGGGCCCGCAGATGAATCCGTTCGGGATTCCCCCAACGGAAGGGCTGCATCCAAAGGAAGCTTCGGCTGCGGACGACCGGCAGCAGATCGTGCAAGGAATCCGAGGCGCCGGTACAGCCGAAGTCGACCCACGGCTCGCGGCGGATCTCCTGGACCGTCCGGAGATGCAGCGGGACACCATCGAAGACCGCGAGACCCTCCTGCGGCCGGGCGGAGAGGAACCCCTCCAGCATCCGCAGGACGGCGTTGTTGCGGCAGACCACCGTCACCCGGGTGGATCCCGTAAGGGGGACCACCCGGATGAGATGCCGGAGAAGGGTCAGGCTGGAGGCCTGATGCCCCCGCCCGCGGCCATGTTCGACAAACAGGCGGATCTCGCTCTGGCTGCGCAGGAACGACCGGCAGTCCGCGGACCGGCGGAGGAGCTCCGCGGTCCGCAGCTCCCGATTCCTGGGGGGCGATGGTCCGGACACGGTTCCCGCTGCTGCTGCTGCGTCAGCGCTCCACCCAGTAGTTCGGCGCCTCTTTCGTGATGATCACGTCGTGGGCGTGCCCTTCCTTCAGGCCGGCAGGGGAGATGCGGACGAAGCGGGCCTTGGTGCGCAGCTCCTCGACCGTGGCGCAGCCGGCCAGGCCCATGCCGGCGCGCAGGCCGCCGGTGAGCTGGGGGAGCATCTGGTGGACGCTCCCCTTGTGCGGCACCATGCCCTCGATCCCCTCGGGGACCAGCTTGGCGAGGCTGCCGCCGCTGCTCGCCGGCCCCTCCTGGAAGTAGCGGTCCGCGCTGCCGCGCGACATGGCGGAGAGCGAGCCCATGCCGCGGTAGGCTTTGAAGGTCCGCCCCTGGTAGAGGATGGTCTCGCCGGGGCTCTCCTCGGTGCCGGCGAAGAGCGAGCCGATCATCACCGAGTGCGCCCCGGCGGCGAGCGCCTTGGTCAGGTCGCCGGAGAACTTGATGCCGCCGTCCGCGATCACCGGCACGCCGTGCTCGGCCGCCGCCTGGGCGCAGTCCATCACCGCCGTGACCTGCGGCACTCCGGCGCCGGTGACCACCCGGGTGGTGCAGATGCTGCCCGGCCCGATGCCGATCTTGACGGCGTCGGCTCCGCGCTCGATGAGCGCCAGGGTCCCCTCGGCGGTGGCCACGTTGCCGACGATGATCCGCACGTCGGGGAAGCGCTCGCGGGCCTCTTCCAGCGCGTTCAGCACGCCGCGGCTGTGCGCGTGGGAGGAGTCGATCACCAGAAGGTCCACCTTGGCGCGGACCAGGGCCGCGGCGCGCTCCAGATAGTCGCCGGAGGCGCCGATCGCGGCGCCGCACCGGAGGCGCCCGAGCTCGTCCTTGCAGGCGTTCGGGTATTGGATCGCCTTCTGGATATCCTTGACGGTGATCAGCCCCTTGAGGTTGCCGTCGGCGTCGACCACCAGGACTTTCTCGATCCGGTGCTGGTGGAGGAGGCTGCGCGCCTGTTCGAGCGTGGTGCCTTCGGGGACCGTGACCAGGTCCTCCTTGGTCATCAGCTCGCTGATCTTCTTGTCCGGGTTGTCCTCGAAGCGCAGGTCGCGGTTGGTGAGGATGCCGACCAGGTGCCCTTCCTCGGAGGTGACGGGCACGCCGGAGATCTTGTAGCGGGCCATCACGGCGAGGGCGTCGCGGATGCTCTGGTCGGGGCGCATCGTGACCGGGTCGACGATCATCCCGGCCTCGCTGCGTTTCACCTTGTCCACTTCCTCGGCCTGGACCTCGACGGGCAAGTTCTTGTGGATGACGCCGATGCCGCCCTCCTGGGCCAGAGCGATGGCCAGGCGGGACTCGGTGACGGTGTCCATGGCGGAGGAGAGGATCGGGATGTTCATGTCGATCCCGCGGCAGACTCGGGTCCGCAGCTCCACATCGTTCGGATGGGACTCGGACAGGCCGGGGACGAGCGAGATGTCGTCGAACGTCAGGGCGAGGCGTGGCTCGAAGTCGATCATGAGTTCTTTTTGGTCTCGGTCAGGTCTGGGGTGACCAGAGAATATCACCGAAGGCCCTCACCCCCGGCCCCTCTCCCGCAAGCGGGAGAGGGGAGAGGGTTAGCCAAGAAAGCAGAAGAAATACGAGTCCCTCTAACCTACACCCCTCTCCCGCTTGCGGGAGAGGGGCCGGGGGTGAGGGCCCTATCCCACGGTCACGGCCGCACCGTGGCACTTCTTGTACTTCTTGCCCGAGCCGCAGGGGCAGGGATCGTTGCGTCCGACCTTGGCGTCCTTGTTGGCGGTCGGCTGCGGGCGCACCGGTCCCTCCACCTTGGGCGGCGCCGAGAGCTCGATCCGGGGGGCCTGGACGGCCTCGCGGCGGCGGCGCTGCTCGGCGAGCTGCTCCTCGGTGACCGGCTCGTAGCGGTAGAGCTTCTGGACGATGGCGTCCTCGATCCGCTCCTTCATCGCCTGGAACAGCTCGAAGCTCTCCCGCTTGTACTCGTTGAGCGGGTCGCGCTGGCCGTAGCCGCGCAGGCCGATGCCCTCCTTGAGGTGGTCGAGCGCCAGGAGGTGGTCCTTCCAGGCGGTGTCCACCTCGTGAAGCATGATGGCCCGCTCGAAGCTGCGGAAGATCTCGGGCTCGTGGCGCGCCTCGCGCTCGCCATAGCGCTGCTCGACCGCGTTCGCGAGGGTCTCGCGCAGCTCGTCGATCCCCAGGTCCTCGAGCTTCACGCCGAGATCCTGCGGGCTCAGGTTGAAGAACGCGAGAAGCTCGGTGCGCAGCCCCTTCAAGTCCCACTCCTCGGGATCGATCCGCTCGGAGCAGTGGGTCTCGAGCAGGGCGTCGAGGATGTTGGTGACGAGCCCCAGGACGTACTCCCGGCCCTCTTTCCCCTCGAGGACGTCGCGGCGCAGCTTGTAGATCGCCTCGCGCTGCTTGTTCATCACGTCGTCGTACTCGAGGAGGTGCTTGCGGATCTCGAAGTTCCGCCCTTCGACCTGCTTCTGGGCGCGCTCGATGGCTTTGGAGACCATGCCGTGCTCGATCGCCTCGCCCTCTTCCATGCCCAGCTTGCCCATCAGCCCCTGGATGCGGTCGGAGCCGAAGATGCGCATCAGGTCGTCTTCGAGCGACAAGTAGAAGCGCGAGGAGCCCGGGTCTCCCTGGCGGCCGGAGCGGCCGCGGAGCTGGTTGTCGATGCGCCGCGACTCGTGGCGCTCGGTGCCGAGGATGTGCAGGCCGCCGGCGGCGAGGACCTCGTTGCGCTCGCGCTCCCACATCTCCTGGTAGCGCGCCAGAGCCTCCTCGTACTTCTCGGGCTCGACCGCCGGATCCGCCTCCGAGCGGGCCAGACCCTCGGGATTGCCGCCGAGGATGATGTCGGTGCCGCGGCCGGCCATGTTGGTGGCGATGGTGACCGCGTTCTTGCGGCCGGCCTGCGCCACGATCGAAGCCTCGCGCTCGTGGTACTTGGCGTTCAACACCACGTGCTTGACCGCGGGCGGGCGGGTCAGGAGCTTCGAGAGCATCTCGCTCTTCTCGATCGAGACCGTGCCGACCAAAACCGGCTGCCCCTTCGTCTGGCACTCGCGGATCTCGTCGACGACCGCCTTCCACTTCTCGGCGGCGGTGCGGTAGACGAGGTCCGCCCGGTCGTCGCGGATCATCTCCTGGTTCGTCGGGATGACCGTCACGTCGAGCTTGTAGATCTGGCCGAACTCGGAGGCCTCGGTGTCGGCGGTGCCGGTCATGCCCGCGAGCTTCTTGTACATCCGGAAGTAGTTCTGGAAGGTGATGGTGGCGAGCGTCTGGTTCTCGCGCTCGATCTTCACCCCCTCCTTCGCCTCGACCGCCTGGTGCAGGCCGTCGGACCAGCGCCGGCCTTCCATCTTGCGGCCGGTGAACTCGTCGACGATGACGACCTTGCCGTCCTTGATCAGGTACTCGACGTCGCGCTGGTAGAGGTGGTGGGCCCGCAGTCCCTGGCTGACGCCGTGGAGGAGCTCCATGTTGGCCGGGTCGTACAGGTTGACCACGCCGAGGAGCTTCTCGACCTTCTCGACGCCCTCGTCGGTGAGGCTGACCGAGTGGCCCTTCTCGTCCACCAGGAAGTCGCCGGTCGTGCTCTTCTGCCCGTCGCCCTCGTCGATCTCCTCGCCCTTGACCAGGCGGGGGATGATGCGGTCGATGCGGTAGTACTTGTCGACCGACTCCTCGGAGGGGCCTGAGATGATGAGCGGCGTGCGCGCCTCGTCGATCAGGATCGAGTCCACCTCGTCCACGATGGCGTAGTGGTGGCCGCGCTGCACCATCGAGTCGAGGTCGAACTTCATGTTGTCCCGCAGGTAGTCGAAGCCGAACTCGTTGTTGGTGCCGTAGGTGATGTCCGCCGCGTAGGCGGCCTTGCGGTCGCCATCGGACATGTCGTGCTGGATCACGCCCACGGACATGCCGAGGAAGCGGTAGACGCGGCCCATCCAGTCGGAGTCGCGCTTGGCCAGGTAGTCGTTGACCGTGACCACGTGGACGCCCTTGCCTTCCAGGGCGTTGAGGTAGACGGGGAGGGTGGCCACCAGGGTCTTGCCCTCGCCGGTCTTCATCTCGGAGATGCGGCCGCGGTGGGGATCATGCCGCCCATGAGCTGCACGTCGTAGGGGCGCATGCCGAGCGTCCGCCAGGCGGCCTCGCGGGCTACGGCGAAGGCTGGAACGAGCAGGTCGTCGAGGGTGGCGCCGTCGGCGAGCTGCTGGCGGAACTCGGCGGTCTTGGCCCGTAGGTCCTCGTCGGAAAGGGCTTTGATCTCCGGTTCCAGCGCGTTGATGGCAGCCACGTCCGGCAGCATCTTCTTGACGTCGCGCTCGTGCTGGCTGCCGAAAATCTTGGTCAGGACTTTGTTGATCATCGGGATCTCATGGCTTGGGGAGGCTCGCGGGCGAAGGCCCAGCGGCAAGCAAATACAACCCGGAGTCTAGCAGAAAGAATT
>DATFPH010000133.1:0-3055 GCA_035264905.1 Thermoanaerobaculia bacterium | reverse complement strand
CGGCGAAGTCTTCGGGTGTGGTTACGCCGGGGGCGGCCGCTCGGAAGGGCAAAACGGCAATGTTGGCCTCCGTTTGCTGTTGCTCCAGAAGATGCAGCTCTTCCTGTGTAACTCCGAACGGGCGTCTTGCTGCCATCGCTTGGTCCCCTCCCTTGTTATGACCCTGAGAACAAACAGGTCGATGGCAGCCGCGTTGTGACTGATAGGAGCTCGCACTTTTGCAGAAGCCAGTTTACAGCAAAAAACGGATGCTCCCTGACCCTCAGCCTCGGATTAGACCTCCAGATGGGTTACCAAGTTACGCCTTCTACGTATTCCTGTCAACGTTGTGACTTACAGTCCCGAAGCATTCCAGGTCCTACAAGAGGCTGCGCTCGATCCTGTTCAAGGGGCGGCGGTTGCTGCTGAGGATCTGATAGCCTTTCCGCAGAATGGCATCCCTTGCCGCCGAGGGCCCCCGCTTCTGGGACCAGCTCCTCCAGTTCATCGAGGAGGGGCGGGTCGTTCCGATCCTCGGACCGGACCTCCTGGTTTCCGAGATCGGCGGGCGCCCCGTCCACCTCTACCCTTTCCTGGCGGAACGCCTGGCGGAATACCTGGAGGTCCCGGCGGACAATCTCTCCGCGACCGGTGCGCTGCACGAGGTGGCCTGCCGCTTCCTGGGTCAGAACGGCCAGATCGAGGAGATCTACTCAGGCTTGAAGCGGGTCTTTCCAGACCGGGAGAGCTTCCCTCTCCCCGCGCCGCTCCTCCAGCTCGCCCAGATCCGGCCGTTCAAGCTGTTCGTCACCACGACGCTCGACCCGCTCCTCCAGCAGGCTCTCGACGAGGTGCGCTTCGGCGGCCAGCCCCGGACGCGGGTCTTCGCCTATGCTCCCAGCGCGGTGCAGGACCTCGACCAGTCGGTCGACGAGATGGAGCGGCCGGCCGTCTTCCACCTCTTCGGCCGCCTCTCGGCCGTCCCCGAGTACGTGGTCACCGAGGAGGACACGCTGGAGCTCGTCCATGCCCTGCAATCCGAGACCCGGCGCCCCAGCCGGCTCTTCGACGAGCTCGACCGCCGCCAGCTGCTCCTCCTCGGCGGCGGCTTCCCCGATTGGCTGGCCCGCTTCTTCCTGCGCATCTCCCGGCGCGAGCGCCTGTGGCTGGTGCGCGGCCGGACCGACATCGTGGCGGACGCCCGGATGCGCGACGATCCCGCCCTGGTCGCCTTTCTCAAGCACTTCAGCTCCCGCACCCGCATCTACTCGCAGGGCGCGGTGGAATTCGTCGCGGAGCTCCACCGGTACTGGACCGAACGGCACCCTCCACAGGAAGCCGCACCCGAGAAGCCGGCCGTCCCCGCGCGGGGTCCGAACGAATCTCCGGGGATGGTGCCCGGATCGGTCTTCCTGAGCTACGCCAGCGAGGACCGCGCCGTGGTGGAGGCGCTCAAGGTGGAGCTGGAGAGCGCCGGCGTGGACGTCTGGTTCGACCGCGACGCCCTCGAAGGAGGCGACGACTACGAGAGGAAGATCCGGCGCAACATCGAGAGCTGCTCGCTGTTCGTCCCCATCCTCACGCGCCACACCTTGACCACGCGGCGGCGCTTCTTCCGCCTGGAATGGGACTGGGCCGACAGGATCGCCGTCCAGGCCCCGCCGAACCTGCGCTTCATCGTGCCGCTGACCCTCGGCGACGTCGCGCCGGACGATCCCTCCCTGCCCGACCGGTTCCGCCGCCTGCACTGGGAGCGGCTCGCGCCGGAAGGCCCCAATCCGAACATCGTCGAGATGCTGAAGCGGTACTTCCGGGAGTACCAGCGGGCCAACCAGGCCGAGGCACCCTGATGGTGGAGCCCCTCTCCCGCCCATCCGATCCCGGCACGGTCGACGCCGACAACCCGTGGCCCGGCCTGGCGTCTTTCCGCGAGTCGGACCGCGAGCTCTTCTTCGGGCGCGAGACGGAGACGCAGGAAATCCTGCGGCTGGCGCTGCGCGAGCGGCTGACGGTCCTCTTCGGGCTCTCCGGCCTCGGCAAGACCTCGCTCCTCTCGGCCGGCCTCTTCCCGCTCCTCCGCCGGGAGAACGTCCTCCCCGTCTACATCCGGCTGGATTGGTCCGGGAGCGAGGACGCCCGCCGCACGCTGTCCGATCAGGTCCGCCAGGCGATCGCCCGGGAGGCAACGGAAGCCGGGATCGAGGTCCCCGCCTTTCACGAGGCGGAGACGCTCTGGGAATCCCTCCACCGCCAGGGCGCGGAGCTGTGGAGCCCGCGCAACCGCATCGTCACGCCGCTCCTCGTCTTCGATCAGTTCGAAGAGATCTTCACTCTGGGACGCGGGAATGCGGCTCGCGCCCAGGAGGCCGAAGCGTTCCTCACCGAGCTGGCGGACCTCTGCGAAGGATCGGTCCCGGCGGGTCTCCGCGCACGGCTGGAGGCCGACCCGTCCGCGACCCGCGACTTCTCCTTCACCCGCCATCCCTACAAGATCCTCCTCTCCTTGCGGGAGGACTTCCTCCCCGAGCTGGAAGGGCTGCGCGGGCGCATCCGCTCGATCGTCCAGAACCGCTTCCGCCTGCGCCGGATGAACGGCGACAACGCCCTGCGCGTCATCACCCAGGCGGGCGGCCACCTCGTCGAGCCGGACGCGCCCGAGCGGATCGTCCGCTTCGTCGCCGGCCGGGAGAGCGACGAGATCCCACAGACCGAGCTGGAGATTGAGCCGGCCCTCCTGAGCGTCGTCTGCCGGGAGCTGAACAACAAGAGGCGCGCCCAGGGTCTGCCCCGCATCACCGCCGACCTGGTGCGCGGCAACCGCGACGAGATCCTCTCCGGTCTCTACGAGCGGAGCGTCGGCGACCTCGGGCCGGAGGTCCGCTCCTTCATCGAAGAGCGCCTGTTGACCAAGTCCGGGTTCAGGGATTCGGTGGCCCTGGAAAACGCCGTCGAGCTGCCCGGCGTCACCCGCGAGGCCCTCGACAAGCTGACCGACCGCCGGCTCCTGCGGATCGAGGACCGCGCCGGGATGCAGCGCCTCGAGCTGACGCACGACGTGCTGACCGGGGTGATCCGC
>DATFPH010000132.1:0-15723 GCA_035264905.1 Thermoanaerobaculia bacterium | reverse complement strand
TTTGCTCCCGCTCTCGTAGTAGAGCAGGGAGGGCTGGCCGGGGCCGGAGAACCAGAGGAACGGGTCCAGGCCGCCGGAGACCATGGTCCCGTCCATCACGATCCAGCGGTCCGCCCAGCCCGGGCGCCCCGCGATGCGCCCGGCGAGCTCCCGCAGGTCCACGGCCGGCAGGCCGGGCACGTTCGCCATGGGATCGATCAGCAGGGCCCGGGCGCCGGTCTCCTAGGCCGTGCGCACGACGTCCTCGGCGCGGTAGGAGGGACAGGTGGCGTGGCGCAGGAAGGGCAGGGACGAGAGCTGCTCGCGCGCCTCGAAATAGACGTAGGGCGCGTAGAGGACGGTGTCCCCGGGCGCCAGGACGTGGCGCAGCAGGAAGCTCTCGATCAACTGGTAGGCGGCCTGCCCGCTCGACGTCGCGACGACCTCGCAGCGGTGCGCCGAGAGACCCAGGCCGCGCCGCAGGCGCAGCTCGAAGTCGCGCAGCCCCACCGAGCCGTAGCGGGCATAGTTGACGCCGGCGCTCTTCTGGTCGCCGGGATCGTAGAACATCACCTCGCGGCTCTGGTCGTAGCTTGGGCTGCACCACTGGAGAGAGTTGCGCGCGTGGGCGATCTGCTGGAGGAGCATCCGGTAGCGCGCGCGCAGGCGCCAGGCCTCCGGCGCCGGCCCGCCGGTACAGGCGCGGCCCAGGTCCCCGGCGAGCTCGATCTGGCGCTCGGCAGCCCGCAGGACCTCGGAGTCCGCGGGCAGCCCGAGGGCGTCCAGGTACTCGCGGTGCCGCCGCAGGTCGCCGGCCGCGGTCTCGACGCCCCGCGCGAGCTCCGCGGCCAGAGCCTGCCAGAGGGGCAGCGTGTCCGCGCCGGCGTCCGCCGGTGCGTCCGCGGCGGCCTCGGCCGGGGGAGACGCGGCGGCGGAGGGCCGCGCCAGCTCCAGGGCTGTGCGGCGCGCGCGCAGGCCGAGCCGCGCCCGCATCGGCTCGTCGTCCAGCCCGACGGCCATGGCCTGCGCCAGATGTGAAGGCGAGAGATTGCCGCCGCTCAGCACGACGAGCACCCGGCCGCGGAAACGCTCCCCGCCGGCGAGCAGCGCCGCGATCCCCACCGCCCCGGCCCCCTCCACGAGCAGCCCCTGGTGGTGCAGCAGCCCATAGATGGCGGTCTTGATCGCAGGCTCCGCCACGAACGTAATGTCGTCCACGACCTCGTCGAGCACGGGCTCCAGGCTGCGGTCGCCGTCCCATTGCACCGCCAGGCCGTCCGCGATCGTGGGCAGCACGGGACGGGAGAACGCCTCGGCCAGGGCGCCCCGCCGCAGCGCCCGTCCGAAGATCTCGGGGTGGACGGCCGCGATCCGTGTCCGCGGCGCATGCTCTTTTCAGATAGCTGCCGCAGCCGCTCGCCAGGCCGCCCCCGCCGAGGGGGATCAGGACCCAATCGAAATCCTTTCCGCTCTCCCGGATCTCCACCGCGCAGCTCCCCTGCCCGGCCACGACGTCCCAGTCCGCGAAAGGCGAGAGATAGCGCGCTCCCGCGCGCCGGGCCTCCTCGGCGGCCCAGCAGCAGGCCTCGAAGAGGTCGCGCCCGACCGGCACCACCTGCGCGCCCGTCTCCACCAGCCTCCGCACCTTCAGGTCGGAGGCCGCGACCGGCAGGCAGATCGTGCACGGAATCCCCAGGTCCGCCGCCGCGGCGCTCACCCCCAACCCATGGTTGCCGGCCGAGGCCGCGATCACGGCGCTGCCGGAGGACATTTGCAGCAGCGTGTTGTAGGCGCCGCGGATCTTGAACGAGCCGGTGAGCTGCCAGCATTCGAGCTTGGCCCAGACCTCGCGGTCCGGCGTGTCCAGCCAGGGCAGGCGCACGAGCGGAGTCCGCACGACCTTCTCCCGGATCCTCCGGGCCGCCTCCGCGACCTCCAGCGCCAGAGCCGCGCGGTTCCTGGCGCCTTCCCCTGCCGCCGCGACCGCGGAGACGGTCACCGCACCACCCCGGCCGCCAGCGGCACCTCGAACAGCAGACGGTGGAAGAAGGGGCCGTGGCCGAAGTAGCCGTCTTCTCCGAAACAGCTCCCCGTGATCCGAGACCACTAGGAAAAAGATCGGTTTGGGCAGGATCTCCAGCAATCGTTCGAGGTAGCGGTCCGCGAGCTCCACCGCCTGCACCTGGCTGGCGTGCATGGCCGCCAGCTCGGCGGCGGAGAACGGGATCCGGTCGAGCTCCCCGGCCGGCGCCTCCACCGCCCCGCCGCCCGGTCCGAGCGCGCCGCAGATCCCGGAGATCCGCGGCATGCGGGCCCTGGGCAGGAGATAGGGATAGTGCGTTTCTCCGGCGTTGATGAAGACGAAGCTCCGCTCCTCGCCGAGAGAGAGCGTCACCGATTCGATCTGCGCTCCCAGGTTGGCTCCGGAGGGCGCCAGGCAATAGTCGTCGAACCCCCGGCTGAACGAGGTGTTTTCGTTGAGGATCGGCATCGCCACCCGGCCGATCGTGCGCCAGCCACAGAGCCGGGCCATGACCGGCAAGGAAAAAGTGGGGAACAGATGGCGCTTGGCCTCCTCGCCGCCCCCCAAAACGTGCGCCCAGAGCGATTGATCCGAGGCGTAGGTGCTCGCCGCGAGAGCGCCCGGCCGGGAGCGGTGGGGGAGGAGGCCCGCCAGCAGGCAGGCGTGGCTCGGCTGGGTCCACGAGGCATAGGAAAACCTCATTTCCTGGTGAGGAGCCCAGCGGTCGAGGACCGGCTTGCGCGCTCTTTCGAAGCTGTCCCAGCGGAGGCTGTCGAGCACCACGAATGCGATCGACCGGATGTCTCGTAAACGATCAGTCGGGAGAAGGCCGGATTCTGTCCGCACTCGGAGCTACCCCCTGGTGAGTCATTGCGGAAGAGTCCGGAGCGCGTTCGGGAAGGCCGCTTGGACAAACGAGGGAATGCTGCCGGACGTCGAGGAATATAACACAAAAAAATTGATCGCAAGATCCCGCGCGATCAATATTAAATTTGGTAAGTCTATATATGCGCGCGGATCAGGCCAGGAGCCCGCGCAGGGGCAGGCTCTCCTCGGCCTCCTGCTCCGGGGAGGACAAGGGGACCGCGACCGCCTTTCCCAGGAGCCCCAGATCGGAGATCCGCGGCTCCCGTCCGAGGTGGCTCCGCAGGGTCTCCACGAAAGCCCGGGCCGCTTCGTCCAGGATCGGCCGGAGAGGCGAGCGTTCCTCGAGATGAAGCCACCGTCCCGCGGCGTACCGGGAGGGAGCCAGCCGGAGCGGGAGAGGAGCTCCCCCGGGGCCGGGCAGCACCGCCCGTCCCGCGATCTCGCGGCCGGAGAACGGCAGCCAGGGAGAGAAGTCCCGGAGGTGGAGGATGTCCTCGCGGCCCTCCGTCAGGTAATGGCACGACACGTCGACGCCTGCTTCCTGAAGCTCCGCGGCGACCCGCCGGCGGGCCACGCCGAGCACCACCCTCCGCACCGTCCCGCCGTGCCGGGCGACCCTGCTCGCCGCGGCCCGCACGGTGGCGCCGGTATAGGCGGCATCGTCCAGCACGGTAACCGGGAGAGCCCCGTCGAAGGCGTCGATCCCCTCCCACCGGCCCTCCCGGAGCGCCAGGCGGGGAGACAGGACCTCCGGTCCCTCTCCCGCCCACGAGCGGTGGACGTCGCAGCGGACGCACCGGCCGGGCACCGCCGCCTCCGGGAACAGCTTGTCGAGCACCACCCAGGGTCCGCTTCCAGGAGGGAGTGCGCGCGTCGAGGCGACGAATGCCGCGTAGGAGACCACCGGCCACCCCCGGCGCTCCGCGTCCCGGAGAAGCGCCTCCCGCAGGGGAAGGACGGAGGGCTCGACGAGCCTGCGTCCGAGAGGAGCCAGGCGGCAGAGAGCCGCTTCGAGGTCGTCGAGGAGGACGGCGGTCACGAGCGGCGCTCCGCCCGCCGGCGCGCGATCGCGCGCCGGTACACGTCGAGTGTCCGCGCCGCCATGCTCTCCAGGGTGAAGCGGGAGGTGGCCTGCCGGCGCCCCTCGTCCCCCAGGCGGTGGCGCAGCTCCGGATCGCGGATCAGCCGCAGCAGGGCGCGGGCGAGCCCTTCCGCGTCGTCCGGCTCGACCAGCAGGCCCGTGACCCCGTCCTCCACCACGTCGGGAGCCCCGCCCCGCCGGCAGCCGACGACAGGGAGGCCGCGCGCCATCGCCTCCACATAGATCAGGCCGAACGACTCGTAGCGCGAGGGGGCGACGAAGACGTCGCACCGCCGGTAGGCCTCGTCGCGCCGGGCGTCGCTGACCTGCCCCAGGTACTCGATGCGCTCGCAGAGGGAGCTGTCCAGGGCGGCGCTGCACGTCCGCCAGGCCGATCCCCCGGCGTCTCCGGCCGGCCCGTCCGCGCCGATCAGGGTGAGCCGGACCTCCCGGCCGGCCCCGGCGGCGACCGCCGGCCACGCCCGCATCAGGACGTCGAAGCCCTTCCGCCACGTCAGACGGCCGACGAAGAGGAGCTCGCAAGGCCGTTCGTTGGAGGGGGCGGAAGGGGCGGAGTCGACCGTGCGGGGACTGTCGATGCCGAACTCGACGTATTCGACGCGCGGATCGTCCAGCGGCAGTCCATATTCGGCGGCAGCCTCGGCCCAGTGCCGCCGCGAAGGGACGATGATCGCGTCGCTGCGGCGGACCTCCAGGGCCTCCATCGACTGGAGCCGGCGGACGGACCGGGCCTCCCGGGAGCCGGCCGTGCCCTGGAGCGCCTGGACGTGGCGGATCCCGGTCGTGACGCGGGTGACCTGGGGGACGATTTTCGCCAGGGAATGGGCCGCCCCGAGCGCCTTCCAGTTGCTGAGCTCGACGAGGTCCAGGGGATCGCGGCGATGCAGGTCGCGCAGAGCGCGGCGCACCCTGAAGCTCCAGGCCGCGGCCGGCAGGCCCGTCAGCCGGTCGCACAGCCACTCCGGCAGACCGGCGCTGCGCCCCAGCCGGATGACGCGGAGCGAAGGCTCCGGCGACGCGACCTCGTCCGTCCCGGGGGCCCGGTCGAAATCAGCCCAGAAGACGGTCACCCGCTGCCCCTGCCGCACGAGGGAGGTTGCGAGAGAGCCCACGTACGTCGCGATGCCGCCGACCGCCGGCGGATACGCCGGAGTTACCAGGGCGACGTGGAGCATGTCCTCCGCCATTTGGAGGTCAGGTTACAGTCGAAACCGCAGCACCGCGGCGAAGGTGACCGTGTCCTCGTCGACGTCGGCGAGCCCGTCCAGGTCCGCGGCGCGCTCATCGGCGGAGACGTCCAGGCGCAGGCGGGGGAGGATCGGAAGATCCAGCCCCAAGCGGGCGATGTAGATCGTGGGGGAGAAGTCCCCCGCGAGCTCCCGCGAGTACACCCAGCCAGTTCCGGCGGCGACGTACCAGCGGTCTCCCAGCACGACCAGGACCTGGGGGGCCCAGGCTTCCTCGCCCGAGCCGCCGAAGCCGTTCGGGAAGTACTCCAGGTCCACCTCCAGCTTGAGCGGGCTGAGGACGACGAGCTGGTACGAGAGCACGCCCGCCAGGTCTCTCTCATTGTCCACCGAGAGGTCGTCCAACAGCTCGCTCGCCGGCTTCCAGGCATGGACGCCCAGGCCAAGGCGGTGCTCGACCGCCGCGGCGGGGGCTGCGGCGGCGGTGAGGACGAGGAGCACCAGGAGCACCCGAAAAGTCGTGATCTTCATACGGAATCTCCGAATTGGACCATATCACCCTTCCCGCGCACCGTTGAAGGTGGAGGGCCGGTCCATTCCGGAGCGGCCGTACGGAATCCCGAGGAGGAAAACGCGCATGAAACGCTGGACGCTCCCCGTGTGTCTGCTGTTCGCCGCGGTGCCCGCTCTCGCCCAGACGCCGGTCCCTTCCGCGCCCCCGTCGGGCTATGACGAGTGCGATTCGAAGTTCATCGCGTATCTCGGCGCCGAGGCCTACCAGTTCTCCCCGGCGCACGCGGGCGAGCTCGGCACGGTGCGCCTGTTCACTGTTCTCTCGCACCAGCGCGCCGCCGCCTTCCGCGACCTCGGACGCGCCTTCTGGCGCCTGGAGATCCGCGACGAGGCCGGCGGCCTGGAGCGCAGCGCGCGGGGCGAGGTCCGCATCGACGAAGCCGGGCAGGCCGTGGCCGATTTCGTCTGGGACGGCCGCGACGAGCAGGGGCGGCTGGTGCCTCCGGGCCGGTATCTCTATACGTTCCGCGGCCGTTTCCTCGCGGACCGCATCCGCTCGATCGCCGCTCCATCGCGGTACGAGGACCTGGAGAGCGCGGCCGCGGTGGTGGACGAGGCTTTCGCGTCGACCGACGCGGTGATCGTGGACTATGGTCTGGACGAGCCTACCGCCGCCCGCATCCGCCAGAGCCTGGCGGCGAGCGCCTGCGAGGTGCAGCAGAACACGCCCATCGAGGCGAGCTTCGGCTACAACTTCTATTACGGCTCCACCCACAGCCATTCCAACTGGTCCGACGGCGGCCAGCCGACCACCGGCTGCTCCTCGGGCAACGCCTATGGCAGCGGCACCTACAATCCGGCCGCGGTCTACGACTTCGCGCGCAATTCCGCCGGCCTCGACTATTGGGTGATCAACGAGCACAACCACCTGATCAACGACGCCATGGCAACGAACAGCCCGCCGGTCACCGAGGCCAAAGTCCGCCAGCGCTATGCGGACGGCCGCGCGGCGGCGAACGCGGCCACCGTGAACGGCGTTTTTATCGGGATCTATGGCATGGAGTGGGGCGTGACCACGAACGCCGACCAGGGGCACGTCACGCTGCTCGAAACGCCCAAACTGTTCGGCTGGGAAACCTGCTCGACCTGCAACGGGCCCAACGCCGAGTGCACGCCGGGGACGAACTGTTATTTCGACGTGTTCACGCCGAAGCGCTTCGGCTATCTGACGATGTATAAACGGTCGGTTGAAAACCCTTCGGTCGCCGGCGCGCTCGGTATCCTCTGTCATCCTTCCGCCGGCGAGTTCGACAATTACGCGTTCAACGCCGATGCGGACGCGGCGCTCCAGGGGATCGCGGTGCGTAGCGGCCTCGCGTTCAACACCGCGGCGACCTGCGCCGACGCCAACATGGCCTCGACCGATTATTCGCCGCGCTGGCGGGATGCATTGAACCGCGGCTTCCACCTGGGACCCGTGGCCGATCACGACGCGCATTGCAACAATTACGGAGCGGGGATTCCGAACCGCACCGTCTATCTGCTCCCCAATGGGACGGCGACGCCTCTCACCAAGACGGCGCTTCTTCAGGCTCACAAGGCGCGCCACTTCTTCGCCTCGGAAGATTCGAACGCGCAGCTCGTCTTCGCCACCGCCGACGGCGCCCACGTGATGGGAGACATCTGGAGCGCCGCGGGCACGGCGAGCCTGCGGGTGGCGGTCTACGATCCGGCGAACGAAGGGGTGTCGACGATCGAGGTCTGGCGCGGCCAGATCGGCGGCGGCGTCCCCGCGTCGGCCTTTCGCACAGCGAGCAATCAATCGACGCTCAGCTTCACCGAGAGCCTCACCTCCGGGACCTATTACTACTACGTGCACGCCGTGCAGGCCGACGGCCACGATCTCTGGTCGGCGCCGATGTGGATCACCTACGGCCCGGGCGGGGGAGGGGGGACGAGCGTGAACGTCGGAGGCTGGCGGCTCTCGCAGCTCAATTCGAAGAGCAACTACACGATCCCCACCGGGACCTCGATCCCGGCCAACGGCTATCTGATCGTCGGCCGGAACGCCACGAAGAGCGCCTTCGAGGCCTTCTGGCGCGGCGGCTCGCCCCTGCCGTCGAACGTCCTCTATCTCAATTCCGCGGACACCATGCCGGTGATCAACGGCAGCGAGACATACGACCTCTACAACGCGGCGGGCACGAAGATCGACGGCCGCACCGTCGCGATGGGAACGAGCGCAGGGAGCACGTTCCAGCGCAAAGACCCCTGCCTGGCCGCCAACCTGAGCACGAGCTGGACGACCGCGACCGCGTCGAGCGCCACACCGGGCACCGGCGCCGCCGCCGGCTGCGCCAAGGGGGTGGTGATCAACGAATTCGCCGACGCGCTGGGAACGGGCAACTTCATCTACGAGTTCATCGAGCTGCACAACGACCAATAGGAGAGGGCCGTGCTAGGATGACCGAAACGAAAGCCGTCGATCGGTCATCCCGCTTGAACCCATCTCGAGCCTCGGGACTCTGTTCCGGTGGCGCTGGAGGACACGTGGTGCGACATCCTCTTCGTCCGATCTTCGCTCTGGCCCTGCTCGCGCTCCTCGCCGGTCCGGCCCTGGCCCAGGAGGCCGAGACCCCGCCGGCCGAGGCCCCGCAGGGTCCGCCGGTCGAATGGACCAAGGGTCCAGCGAAGGTGAGCCTCGGCGACAAGGCCGAGGTCGACCTGCCGGCCGGCTATCTGTTCGCCGATGCTGCCGGCGCGCAGAAGCTCATGCAGATGAACGGCAACCCCACCTCCGGCCAGGAGATGGGGCTGATCACGCCGGAGGCCGAGGACCAGAGCTGGTTCATCGTCTTCGAGTGGGCAGAGGCCGGCTTCATCAAAGATGACGACAAGGACGAGATCGACGCGGACGCGCTGCTCGATTCCATCAAGGAAGGGACCGAGGCCGCCAACGAGCAGCGCAAGGAGATGGGCGCCGCGCCGATGCACGTGCTCGGCTGGAACGAAAAGCCCCATTACGACGAAACCACGCATAACCTGGTGTGGGCGATCAACGGCAAGTCCGACGGGGACGCGGACGGGGTCGTCAACTACGACGTGCGTCTCCTCGGCCGCCGCGGGTACATGTCCGCGACCCTGGTGGCGGACCCGGGCGAGATGGCCGCCGGCAAGCCCGAGGTCCACAAGCTGCTGGCCGCCTATTCGTTCAAGTCGGGCGAGCGCTACGCGGAGTTCAAGCAGGGCGACAAGGTGGCCGAGTACGGCCTGGCCGCCCTGGTCGTGGGCGGGGCGGGCGCCGCCGCGGCCAAGCTCGGCCTGTTCGCCAAGCTCGGCAAGCTCCTGGCCAAGGGAGGCAAGCTGATCCTGATCGGGCTCGCCGCCGTCGCCGCCTGGATCAAGCGGCTGTTCTCCGGCCGCCGCAAGGAGGAGGAGCCGACGGGCGTGGCGTAGGCCGTCTTGCGCCATGCTGTTTGCCGTCCTCCGGGACCTGTTCCCGATCCTCGCGGCGCTCTATGCCCTTGACGCCGTCGCCTGGGTACGCGCCGGGCACTTCCTGCTCGTCTCGCGGGCGGGACGATGGTTTGGGGTGCGGGAGCCCGGGATCCGGCTGGCCGGCCTGCTGCCGGTGGACGTCGGCTTCGCAGTCGCCCGGCACGGTCCGCTCCTGACGCCCGAAGGCGTCTACCTGCCGGACCCGAAGGCACACGGCGCGGCGGCGTACGACCCGGAGCGCTGGACCCTGCTGCCGTACGACCGGATCGAACGGCTGGAGGTGGAGGAGGACAAGCTCCTCACCGGCCGCGGGGGAGGGCTCCGTCTCCCCTCGCGCTCCCACGCCGAAAGCCTCGCGGCCCGGCTCCGGGAGATCCGCGAAGCCCCCGCGGCTCAACGGAACGCGCGGATCGCCCGCGAGAACAACGCGGCGTTCGACCTCGACGCGATCCGGACGCGCCTGGTCACGTTCCAGGCGGCGGCGCTCCCGGTGCGGCTCCTGGGAGCCGCTCTCTTCCTCGTGCTCTTCGCCGGACTTCCGGCCGTGCTCTACCTCGGGCTCTCTCCGGGGCTCCTGAAGCCCCAGCTCTATCTGGCCCTGACGCTGTTCGTGATGACCGTGGCGGCTCTGGTCTGGGCGGGCTCGCATCTGCGCGGCCAGGAGGCTCTGCGCAGAAGGCCTGCCCTGTCGTCCGTCCTCTTCACGCCACCGGCCGCGGCGCGTGCGGTCGCGCACCTCGCCCGGGATCTCTTCCACGATTTCGACGCCGTGGCCGTGGCCGCGGTCTTGCTCCCGCCAGAACAGCTCACCGCCTGGCTGCGCGGCGAGCTGCACGCCGCGGCCTGGGCGGAGACGCAGGGAGACGCGGGATGGCAAGCTGCCTGGGCTGTGCGGCGGGGCCTCCTGCGGCGCACCCTGGACCGGCTCGGGAGGTCGGAGAGCGAGGTTCTCGCGCCGCCCGGCCGGGACCCCGAGACCGTGGCCTGGTGCCCGTTCTGCGACACCGAATACCGCGAGAGTCTCGCCTCCTGCCGTGACTGCGCCCTCCCGCTCGTGGCTCTCGCCGAGCTCGTCGGATCGGTCTGATCCCCTCTGATCCAACCTGGCACACCTCTTGCGGAGGACCACGGTAGTTGCATAGTGGCCCGCACGGGCCCGGTTGGTCTGCTCGATGGAGTTGACACGCCGCATGAGAACAACCCACCTGGAAGGAGGTCGCAATGGCGAGACGAGACTCCAATCCCGATCCGCTCGACGTGAACTCGAGCTCCCGTAGCACGACCCTCGAAACCACAGAAACGACCGGAAGCTCCGGCCTGACCGGGACCTCTGGCCTTGGAACCTCCGGCACTGCCGGAACCTCTGGCGCCGGCACCCTGGGCAGCTCCGGCGTCTCCGGCACCTACGGCTACGGCACGGCCGGCGCCGGGACCGGCACCACGAATCCGACCAACTGGCAGCGCGCTGGTGAGGAGTCCCAGACGGGCGCCTCGGGAGCGGCCACCCAGGTGAAGGAGCAGGCCAAGGGGCTCGCTTCCGAAGCCAAGCAAGAGGTCACCGGGATGGCGAGCCAGGCCAAGGAGCACGTCCAGAACCTAGTCGGAGAGCGCAAGGACAAAGCCGCCGAGCAGATCGGCAGCTTCGCCAGCTCGCTCCGCGATGCCGCCCGCAAGCTGGAAGACGGGGAGGGCGGAGCAACAGCCCTCGGCCGTTATGCCCAGACCGCGGCCGATCAGGTCGACCGTGTTTCGCAGTACCTGCGGGACCGCGACCTCCAGTCCTTCGTGCGCGACGCCGAGACCTTCGCGCGCCGGCACCCGGACGTCTTCCTCGGCGGCACCTTCGTCGCCGGCCTGATCCTCGCCCGCTTCTTCAAGGCGTCCGACCGGCGCAATGAAGGCGGCTATAACGAGGACTGGCAGACGGCCCGCTATGAGCCCTCCGGCGCGTATGGCTCGTCCTACGGGACCGGGACCTCTGGAGCTTCCTACGGCGGCTCGTATGGCAATACCTACAACGCCGGGACGTCCCCCGTCTCCGGATCGACCGTCGGATCGACCACCGGTTCCACGACCGGCTCGACCACCGGCTCGACCTATGAAGGGGAGCGTTCGGAAAACACCCGGACTCCAGGTGGCCCGGTTCCTCCGGTGGGAGGTTGAGCCATGCAGGCAGTCCGTGAAGAACGCTCCATCGGTCAGCTCTTGAAGGAGCTCCGCGACGAGACGACGACCCTGCTGCGGCAGGAGGTCGATCTCGCCAAGACCGAGATGTCCGAGAAGGCATCGCGGGTCGGGACGAATCTCGGCTCGCTGGCGGTGGGCGGGGGCGTGGCTTTCCTCGGCGCCTTGGCGCTGCTCGCCGCGGTGATCTATGGTCTCACCTCGCTCCTGAATCAGTTCATGTCCGTCGGTGTGGCGATCTGGCTGGCCCCGTTGATCGTGGGCCTCGTGCTCGCCGCCATCGGCTACAGCCTGGTCAAGAAAGCCCTCGCAACTCTCAAGCAAGAGAGCCTTACTCCCACACGAACTACCCAGACCTTGCAGGAGAACAAAGAATGGCTGAAAGCAAGGATGCACTGACGGAAGCCGGGCGCCAACCGAGCTCGGCCGAGCTCCGGTCCGAGATCGAACGTACCCGCGCCGAGATGGACTCAACTTTCGATGCACTGGAGCGCAAAATGACCCCAGGACAGATTCTCGAAGAAGCTTGGCACCTGACCCGCGGCGGCACCAGTGCCGGCGCTAGCAAAATCTGGCAGATCGCCCGGGAGCATCCGCTGCCGGCGACTGTGATCGGCCTCGGCCTCGGCTGGCTGCTCGTCGAGAGCTCGCGCGGCGATGGCCGTTCGTCCCGTACCACCCGCGTCGGCGGCCGCAAATTCTCCGGCCGCACGAGCCTGTATGACAGCAGCGCCGGATATGGCGCCTATCCCGATGACTACAACACGGATTACCAGGAGAGCTGGGAGTCCGAGGGCTCCGGCGTCTCCGGGCGCGTGTCTTCGGCGGCCGGCTCGGTCAAGGATGCCGCCGTTCATGCCAAGGACTCGCTCACGGACGCTGCCTCCACGGCCGGCCACAAGGTCGCGGACGTGGCGGGCACCGTCAAGGAGCGCGCCTCCGACCTTGGCCACCGCACCCGCGAGAAGGCGTCCGAGCTGGGCGGGCTCACCCGCGAAAAGGCGTCCGAGCTCGGGTACCAGACCCGGAATCAGGCGCGGCGGGCGCAGACCGGCTTCTGGCAGATGATGGAAGAGAACCCTCTGGCGGTCGGCGTCGCCACTCTGACGCTCGGCCTCCTGGGAGGCCTCGCTCTTCCGTCGACCCGGAAGGAAGACGAGCTCCTCGGCGAGACGCGCGACCGTCTGGTCGACCGGATCGAAGAGGTCGGACGCGAGGCCCTGGACAAGGGCAAGCAGGTCGCCGGCACCGCCGTCGACACGCTCAAGGAAGAGGCCGAGACCGCGGGCCTCACCGCGAGCAACCTGGCGGACAAGGTCCGTGAGGTCGGCCGTCAGACCAAGGAAGCGGTGAAGGAAGAGGTCAAGAACCAGGACCTCGCCGGCTCCCTGGGTACGTCCGGCTCGCAGGGCTCGACGTCCGGATCGACCTCCGGCTCGGCCTCCACGGGGGGAACCTCGACGGGCGCCGGCCTGACGGGCTCCAGCCTGACCACCGGCGGTGTCACCACCCCGAGCGCGACGACCGGTAGCACGAGGGGCACGACGGGCGGCAGCACCAGCGGCACCTCCGGTGCGTCCGGTACCCGCGGGCGGAACACGCCCCGGGAGACCATCACGCCGGTCGAGCCGGAGACGGCGAACAAGCGGTAAGCAGTCGGCTGGAGCGCCGCGGAGGGTTTGCTGTCCCTCCGCGGCACTGGCGTGGGTAGAATCCGCGTCATGGTGGAAATGAAGCCGATCGAGCCCACTCCCGGACAGGAATCCGTCTGGGACTATCCGCGTCCTCCCCGCGTCGAGGACACGTCCCGTCATCTCCAGGTCCTCTTCGGCGACGTGGTGATCGCCGACACCCGCCGGGGCAAGCGCGTCCTGGAAACCAGCCATCCGCCCGTCTACTACTTCCCGCCCGAGGACGTCCGCATGGAGCACCTCCGGGAGAACCCCGAAGGGAGCTGGTGCGAGTGGAAGGGGCTCGCCCGCTACTACGACCTCGAGGTCAATGGCCGCCGCGTCCCCTCCGCCGCCTGGTATTTCCCCCTCCCGACCCGCATCTACGAGGACATGAAAGGCTGGATCGCCTTCTATCCACAACGGGTGGACAGGTGCCTTGTGGACGGCGAGGAGGTCACCCCGCAACCTGGTGACTTCTACGGCGGCTGGATCACCAAGGACATCGTCGGGCCGTTCAAGGGAGGGGCGGGGTCGGCGGGTTGGTGACAGCCTCCTCAATCTGTAACAACCAGCAACCCGAGTGTTGCAACCAGGGGAGTACTTGTCAACGGTACTGGAGTACTCGTTAACGGTACTCGAGCCTTTGTCGCATCCTCTCCAGAGATTGTCGCAGCCGAGATTCATTTTGTAACAATCTTCGGCCGGGTCGCCCTCGCTGCCGAGGTCGATACGGACCGGGTTTCCTCGTTTGTCACAACCTCTCGGAATGTTGTTACGCCGGCGCCGGCCTTTGTCGCGGGTTGGGTAGGTTTCATCGCAACGTGTGAAGTATTCGTCGCAACCTTTCAAGATTTTGAAGCAACAGGTCTCGCCTTCGTCGCAACGCGTAGAGCACTTGTCGCGCGGTGTGCTTTATTTGTCGCAACGTCTCTCTCTTTTGTTGCGACATGGATTGCCTCTGTCGCAACGTGTTGAGGACGTGTCGCAACCTCAAGAGAGAATCGCGCAAGGTGTTAGGATGTTGCGACATTCCTCAGTGCCCGCGAGCGCTGGGATCGAGGAGGGCGGCCAAGGGAGGCAGGGGTTGTTACAAGGGATGGCGCCCCGAAGCCGAAGGAGGCTGTACAGGAGGGGCGGGGGTGCTGTATTGTCGCAGGTGAAGATCAACCCGTTACGAGTTGTGATGGCCGCCAGGGAAGTCCTGGCTTGGTTGTTACAAAAAATCTGCCACCTGCGACAAAGCAGGGAGGCTTCGAGCTGAGGAGGAGGTCCCCGATGAGCCGGCAGCTTTCCATTGAGAGGGTCCTGACGGAGCTCAAGGCGCGGATCGAGCACCATCGCAGCCAGGAGGCCTTCCATGCGGAGCAGGAAGTCTTCCACGAGAAGGAGAAGGTCCGGCATGCCGAGGAGCTGAAGATGGTCGAGGCGCATTTCGAGACCTTTCAAGCCGCGGCGGAGGCCGTGACCGGGCTGGTGTCGCCGCCGCAGGAGCGGGAAGAGGAGAAGGAGGAGAAGAAGATCGACGACTCGATCCCGCCCGGCAAGGGGGCGGTGCTCAGCCGGCTGGTCGCGCGCGTGGTGGCCGCCAAAGACCCCACCGAGCCCTTCGGCGCTTCCGACATCACCCACGAGATCCAGACGCGCTTCGGCTCCCGGCTCAAGCGCAAGGTCGACGTCCGCACCGTCGCCGCCAAGCTCCGCCGGATGGCCAAGAGCGGGCTGATCCACCAGACCCGGGAGGGCCGGTCGTTTCATGAGTCGATGTACAGCCGGTTGCCGGAGGAGTAGCTCCGCTATCAAGCCAGAAGTGATGGTTGGTGCCGCCGCGACCTCACCCCCTTCCCCATACGCGCTAACTTTTGCGGCGCCATGAGTGGATAGGTGGGCGGAAGCGCCTCCGGAGGAGGCGCAGGCGCGTAGACCCGGGTTTCAACCCGGGGCGGGCTCGGCCCCGCGCCCGTGCCATTGCCTTACCGAGCCTTGAAAACACAACGTGGTGCCACTAGGGTTCGGAGGGGGTCCCCTCTCCCGGCCGCGGTGGGGCGATGGAAGAGGGGGCCAGGGGTGAGGTCTACGGAGCTGACTCTACCACGCAGCGCCTGTACGGGCGCCCTTCAAATCTCACATTCGAGGCACGCTGTTTGGCCTACCTGGGTCGTGTTTGGGCAGGTAAATGTGCATTGTTGGTCTCCGCTTATACAGTACTGACAAGCCGTCATGCCACTGTTCCTTCCGTGCACCGTCCGAAGGCTTGAACCAGATAGCAGCCGCAGTGTCTCTCGGTGAAGAACTAGCTTCTTCATTTGTTATACCTCCTCACTAGTGTCCGGTTAGAAGTCGACCAGAATCAATCGGTTAGCTGGAGTGACTATTTCTCGTTGGGACCGATCGGGCTGCAAGGCGCATGAAATCTCGGTTTTCTCGAAGATCGAGACCGACAAGATCTGTAGACATGTGTACAGCGAGGCTTTGAGTCGCAGCTCTTTCTTGATGATGGCGATCGACATGTAAGCGGCCACGGCGCACCAGGTTTGCGTCTTCACCGCATCGCTGGTCGTTGGTGCCGAGAAATTGCTTAATGCGCAGATGGGGTTGAGCCACCCGGAGTTCAAATCGTGGACACCCCTGAGTCGCCCGAAGCTGAAATCGATGTTGGCTTTACGGTCGGTAGGCAGCAAATGAACCGGACACTAGTGA
>DATFPH010000131.1:0-9317 GCA_035264905.1 Thermoanaerobaculia bacterium | reverse complement strand
GCGCACAATCGTGACGTCGACAGGAACCGCGCGGTCTCTGTCGATCTCGGGAGGGGCCTCTCCCCGCCATTCGAGCCTGTTGCCTTTCAGGACGGCGCGGTATGTGGTGGTCTGCATGCAGAATTCTCGTCAAGCGGATCGTGCGTTTCTCGTGCAGAGAATAGCGCACCTCATCGGGAGGTGTCCACCGCCTCCTACCCCTTCTCCCGCCGCCCCGCCAAAAACTCCGGCGTCGGCCCGCTGACGGCCGCATCGAGCGCCGGCAGCTCCATCATCCGGAGCATCTCTTCCGAGGTGTCCAATCCGGCCGTCGCAGCCTTGACCTCGGCTTCGATGAAGGTGGGGTCGCTGCGGGTCAGGGCCTGCTCCTGGATCAGGAGGATGGAGTTCTCGATGCGCAGCAGGCGGGCGCGGAGGCCTTCGAGGTTTTCGTCGGCCCGGCGGAGGTTCTCCAGGCGCTTCTTGAGGACTTCGACGCTCTCGCCCAGGGCGGTGCGCATGATTTCGGAGAGGTCCGGCTTGGCGTGGTCCTGCTCCACTTTCCGCAAGCTCTCTTCGATCTCGCGGCGGCGGGCGGGAGTCGAGAAGCTGGCGAGGACCTGCTCGTGAGCCAGGGCTCGCAGGAAGGCCCAGAGGAGCTTGTTGACGCTCTCGGTCTGCTGCGCGCCCAGGATGTCCCCGATCAGCGGGTCTCCGGTGCCGGATTCGGCGAGCGAATGCTGCAGCTCTTCGCAGCGCGCGCGCACCCGGTCGAAGCGCTCGCGGCGATCGGGGCTCAGGGTGGCGATCAGGCGCTCGACCACCGCGTTCGACTGCGCGGACTGGCCGCCGCCGCGCCGCGCCTGCACCACCTTCTGGAAGCGGGGGTGCTGCGACACCATGAGGAGATAGAGGATTTCCAGCGCCCCGACGATCGGCCAGACAGCCAACGGGTGCATGGTGACCACTCCGGCCAGCAGGCCGCCCGTCATCAGGATGAGGTTGTAGGGGACCTGGAAGGCCTCCCGCAGGTAGTCGACGATCCCGAGCCGGGCCATGGAGGGATTGTAGTCCTCCCTAGTCGGAGCTGCCGCGGCCCTTCGCGGCCGGACCGTGGATCTTCTCTTTGAGGAGCGCCACCACCTCGCGGAAGTCGCTGCGCGATTCGACAGCGATCGGCGACTCGGCCGGCCGCGGCAGCTTGATCTCCTCCTCCAGCCGCCCCGGACCGGACTTCATGATGTAGACCCGGTCGCCCAGGTAGGCGGCTTCGCTGATGCTGTGGGTGACGAAGAAGACGGTGGCGGCGAGCTCGCGCCACAGTCCGATCAGCAGCTCCTGCATGGAGTAGCGGGTCTCGGGGTCCAGGGCGCCGAACGGCTCGTCCATCAGGATGATCCGGGGGCGCAGCGCGAGCGTCCGCGCGATCGCCACCCGCTGCCGCATGCCTCCCGACAGCTCGTGCGGATACTTGCTCTCGTGGCCGCCCAGACCCACCTTCTCGATCCAGGTGCGGGCGAGCTCGCGCCGCTCTTTCCTCGGCATCCCCTGGATCTCCAGCCCGAACTCGACGTTGCCCAGCACCGTGCGGTTCGGATAGGAGCTGTAGTCCTGGAAGACCATGCCGCGGTCCGGCCCGGGGCCGGCGACCGGCTTGCCGAAGACCAGGACCTCGCCCGTGGTCGGCGGGAACTGCGGCTGGAGCCCCGCGATGAGGCGCAGGACGGTCGACTTGCCGCAGCCCGAAGGTCCGAGGATGGTGATGAACTCCCCGATCTCCGGGATGTCCTCGACCACGAAGCTCACGTTCTCGATCGCCGTGCTCCACTTCCCACCCTGCCGGAAGCGCTTGGTGACGTCCTTGAACTGGACGACCGGCGGCTGCGGCCCCTCAGGCTCCGGCTGGACGGGCCGGATCTCAGGGCTCCACTCGGCCTCTGGCGTGTCCTTGATTGGCTTCAGGGTTTCGGTGTCAGCCATGGCTAGTCCACGAACCGGTAGGGAAAGAGCTTCTTCTGGGCGTACCAGAGGAGCCGGTCGATGGTGAAGGCGAGCATGGAGATGACGAAGAGGACGAGGTAGATGTGCTCGCGCGGGCCGCGGCGCTGCGCCACCTGGACGATGTAGCCCAGGCCGAACTTGGCGTCGATCAGCTCGGCCAGGACGATGTAGCCGAAGGCGAGGCCGAAGAGCAGGCGCAGCGAGTTGAAGATGTCCGGCAGCGCGAGCGGGATCAGCACCTTCCCGATCACCTGGTGCTTCTTCGCTCCCAGGGTGTAGGCGGTCTCGGCGTAGCGCTCGTCGACCTCGAGGATGGCGTGGGTGGTGTCGAAGATCACGAATCCCAGACAGGCGATGAAGATGAAGAAGACCTTCTGCGTCTCGCCGAGGCCGAACCAGACGAGCGTCAGCGGGATCAAGGCCGCGATCGGCACGTTGCGCAGGAAGAGGGTCACCGGCCTCAGGAGCGACTCGACGCTCCGGAAGCAGCCGGCGAGGATGCCCACCGGGATGCCGACCAGGGCGGCGAGGCCGAAGCCGAAGAGGATGCGCCGCAGGCTCCAGCCGGTGCTCCGGGTGAGGGCGGCGTCGAACCACAGGCTCTTGACGTGCCCCACGACCTCGCCCGGGCTCGGCAGGGTGAGCGGCGACAGTACCCGCTCCTCCGGGGAGCCCCAGGTCAGGGCCCCCCAGACGAGGAGGATGAAGAGGACCGAGAGGAGCTGGAGCGCGAGTCCCCAGACCTGAGGGATCGGCCGGCGCAGAAGCATCGCCCTAGTGCTCCAGCGGGTAGACCTTGATCTCGACGCGCCGGTTCAACGCGTCGTTCCCCTCCTCGATCGGCCGCTCCCAGCCCACGCCCTCGACCGAGAACTGGTTCGGCTGCAGGTTGTACTTCTTGACCAGCTCCTCCTTGACCGCGTTGGCACGGTTCATCGACAGCTCCTGGACCGCGGAGAACGGCACGTACCCCTTCATCGAGCCGTCGGTGTGCCCCTCGATGGTGATGCGGGCCGCGCCGAACTGCCCGGCGAGCTTCCCCACCTCCTCCAGGATCTTGGCGGCGTTCGGGTCGTAGAGGGTGCCGTCCTGGTTCTTGTGGAACAGGTCGTGGGAGTTCGTGTAGAAGTGGATGCGCTGGACGTTGGTGAGGATCTCGTCCGCCTCGGCCTTGATCGCCGACACCCCTTTGGGCGTGAAGGAGACCGAGTACTCGTCGCGCGAGCTGGCGTAGGGCTCGACGCTCTCCAGGGCCTTGATGACCGAGAAGTCCGCCACCTGGTCGAAGCGCACGGCCGAGCCGACCGAGCCGAGCTTCAGGTAGAGGGTGCTCGCGGTCTCCCAGTAGCGCTCGAAGTTGGTGGGGTTGTTCTGGTTCAGGAAGAACGCCTTGTTCTCGGCGTAGTTGGTCGAATGGGCGTCGCCGAGCATGGCGAGCGCCTCGTCGGCCGGCAGGCCGTAGGCCTTCCCCATCAGCGCCGCCGCCTTCTTGCGGTTGCCCTCGTCCTTGAGCGCCTCGACGGCGTCGAAGAAGCCGCGCGCCATCCCGTCGATGATCTTCGGGTTGTCGCGGACGAAATCGGCGCGGGCGAACATCACGTCCGAGATCAGCTTGTTGGCGGTCGCGGTGCTGACCAGGAGCTTGTTGCCTGGGGCTTCGGAGAGCTTGTAGATGTCCGGCGCCCAGCTCACGCAGGCGGCGAGCGACTTGTCGGCGTTGAACGCGGCCGCGGCCTGGAAGGCGTCCTCGGTGAAGCGGAAGTCGACGTCGCTCGGCTGGATCCCGGCGTTGATCAGCAGGTTCAGGATCAGGTAGTGCGACGGCGAGTGCTGGGCGAGGGCGATCTTCTTGCCCTTCAAGTCGGCGATCGTGGCGATGTTCTTGCGCGTCACGATGCCGTCGCCGCCGTTCGACCAGTCGACCTGGAGGAAGGCGCGGGGGAGCGCGCGGGAGTCGGCTTTGAGCTGCTCATAGAAGAGCGGCATCATGTCGAGCGTCCATGCGGTCGCGTGGATGTTGCCCGAGGCGAAGGCGTTGATCGACTCCGCGGGGCTGTCGATGATCTTGATCGCGACCTTGAAGCCGTATTTCTTGTAGAAGAGGCTGTCGGTCGAGGGCTCGGTGCCGCCGTTGGCGTAGAAGATCGGCGCCCAGCCAGCCCAGACGTTCAATCCCAGGACGACGGTGTTGTCCTGGAGCGGCTGGTAGTTGGCCGCACCCTTGACCGCCGGCAGCCGCTCGGTGGGGACGTACTTGTATTCGGAGACGGTGGTGATGCCGCCGCTCTGGTCCGGCGCCTCGGCCTGCCCTGGCTGGGCGCCCTGCGGCAGATCCTCTTTGGAGATCTTGCCATCCGACGACGCTCCCTTGGGGAAGATCCAGTCCCGGCCCGAGTAGATCCCCAGGCCCACGAGCCCGAGAGCGACCAGCAGCATCAGGATCCAAGCCGCCGGCTTGAGCCTTGTCTCCGAATCCGCCATTGCTTTGCCTCCTTGGAGGGTGTCTCCGAAAAAACAGCCAGCTCATCATATATGAGCGGGCAGGCATGTTTGTTTCGAGAAGCCTTAGCGCCCTCACCGCCGCAGCGGCGCCCGCAACAGCTCGTCCAGCGCGGCCGGGTCCACCGGTTTGGTCATGTGGCGGTCGAAGCCGGCCTCCAGAGCCCGCCGCCGGTCCTCTTCCTGGCCATAGCCGGTCAGGGCAATGAGAAAGGTCGCGTCGAGCTCCCGGCTCTCGCGCAGGGCACGGGCCACGTCATAGCCGTCCAGGCCGCCGGGGAGGCCGATGTCGCAGAGCACCACGTCGGGGCGCAGCCGGCGGGCCGCGTCGATGCCGGCACGGCCGGTCGACGCCACCTCGACCTGATGGCCGGCGAGCTCGAGGAGCAGGCGCAGGCTCTCCGCGGCGTCGGCGTAATCCTCGATCACCAGGACGCTCCGCGAGGCCGCGGAGGTCTCCGCGGCAGGAGCCGGTTCCGCCGCCGCGGGCTCGTTGCTCAGTGGGAAGCGGACGATGAAGCGGGCCCCCGCCCCCGAGCCGCCGCTGGAGGCCTCGATCGTGGCGCCGTGCAGATCCACCAGGCCCTTCACCAACGCCAGGCCCAGCCCCAGGCCGCCGCGGCTCCGCGCCAGGCTGCGGTCCGCCTGGCTGAACGGCTCGAACAGGCGGCCCAGCATCTCGGAGTCCATGCCGATCCCCGTGTCCTCCACGTCCAGAACGGCCGCATCCGCGTCCGGTGCCCGGTGCAGGCGGACGATCACCGTTCCTCCGGCATTGGTGAACTTGGCCGCGTTCTGGAGGAGGTTTCCCAGGATCTGCGCGAGGCGGGTCGGATCTCCCGTCAGCCAGAGCGGCTCGCCGGGCAGCTCGGCGTCGAGCGTCAGCCGGGCGTCCTCGAGCAGGCTGCGATGGTCCTCCACCGTGGCGCGCACGAGCTGGACCAGGTCGAGCCGCTCCTGGCGCAGCAGGATCTTGCCGCGGGAGATACGCGACACGTCGAGCAGATCGTCCACCAGCCGGGTCATGTGGACCACCTGACGGTCGATCATCCGGAGGGCTCGTTCCCCCCGGGCGTCGACCTGTGGGACGAGCCGGCGCAGGGCCTCCGCGGAGCTGCGGATGGGCGCCAGCGGATTGCGCAGCTCGTGCGCCAGCATGGCCAGGAACTCGTCCTTGCGGCGGTCGGCCTCCCGCAAGGCCTCCTCGGCCCGCCGGCTCTCGGTGACGTCGGAGAGCATTCCGACCCATTCGCGGACGCGGCCGTCGGGCTCGCGGACGGCGACGGCGCGGGCCAGGATCACCCGATCGCCGCCGTCGGGCGTACAGACGCGGTATTCGACCTCGTAGGGCTGTCCTCTCTCCATGGAGGCGGACCAGACGGCGCGGACCTTGTCGCGGTCTTCCGGATGGATCGCCTCGATCCAGCCGAGCCGGCCCCACTCGGACTGCTCCTCGCTCGTCTGGCCGGTGATCGCGCACCACCAGCTCTGGGTGGAGGCGTAGTCTCCTCGGTGAGTGACCGGGTCCCAGAACCAGACCGCGGTGCTGACCGCCTCGGCCAGGGCCCGGTAGCGCTCCTCGCTGCGGCGCAGCGCCTCCTCCCCGAGCCTGCGGTCGGTGATGTCGCGCCCGTACAGGCAGATCCCGTCGCCGGAGGGATAGATGTGCGCCTCGTACCAGCGGCCGGTCAAGGTGCCGAGAACCTCGTTCCGCTCCGGCTTGCGCTCCCGCATCACCCGGCGGCAGATCTCCTCGGTTCCGGTTCCCAGATACATCGGGAAGACCTCCCAGAGGTCCCGTCCGATCACCTCCTCCAGAGAGAGGCCCAGCGCCCGCATCGAGATGCCGTGGGCATAGGCGATGCGCCATTGGCCGTCGACCGCGACGAAGCCATCTCCCTCTCCGGAGGGGGACTTCACGGGTTCCATGGGGCTGATCTTACTGCGAGAGCCTACAATCGGCTCGAAAATGACTCGCCCCCGCGCGATCCTCGCCGGTCTTGTGATCCTGCTCCTCGCGCTCCTGGTCCGGGCTCCGGGCCTGGCCGCCGGCAGGCCCTACATCCACTACGTCGACGAGGGAAGCTTCCTCCACCCCGTGGCGCACATGCTGCGCGAGGGGGATTGGGACCAGCGCTCCTATCTGTACCCGGCGTTGCCGGGCCTGGCGGTCGCCGCGGCGGCGCGGCTCTATGCTCCGTTCCACCCGCTCCGGCATGGCGGAGCTTCGTTTCGGGCCGCTCTCTCGGCCGCTCCCCATCCCTACTACGACATCCTGGAGCCGTTCGAGCTGCTCGTTCTCGCCCGCTGCCTGAGCCTGCTGGCCGGCCTGGGCCTGGTGGTTCTGACAGGACTCTACGCCCGGCGCCTCGCCGGCCCCTCCGCGGGTCTCTTCGCAGCCTTTCTCGCGGCTTTCGTCCCTGCCCTGGCGATCCGCGGAGACAACGCCACGGTGGACCCGTACGCCGCGCTCTTCGCCCTGGCCTGCTTCCACTTCGCGGACCGCGCCCGGACGTCCTCCCGCCCCGGCATCGAAGCCGCGCTGGCAGGCCTCATGGCGGGCTTCGCCTTCACCTCGAAGTATCCGGCGGTGACCGCGGCGGCCGGCGCCGGCCTGATCCTCCTGCTCGGGGAACGCTCCGGCCGCGAGAAGATCCGGCTCCTGGCGCTAGGCGCGGCGGCAGCGTCGGCCGGCGTCGTGGCGGCCATGCCCTCTCTGGTGTTCCGTCCGCAGGAGGTCTGGAGCGCGATCGAGCGCCAGGGCGAGCTCTATGCCCGCCTGTCCTCGGCACCGCTGTGGAAGCAGGCGCTCGTTCGCGCGGAGTGGGACCTCTCCTACGAGCATCCGGAGCTCGGGGCCGTCTACCTGCTCCTCACCCTGGCTGGGGTGCTCCTGGGCCTGCGGGACCGCCGGTGGGCGAGGACCGTGGCGGGCTGGCTCCTCGTCTGCGCGATCTCCCTGGCTCTCTACCTGCCGCAGGGGTTCCAGCCCTTCCGCAATCTCCTGCCGCTGGTCCCCCTGAGCTGCGTGGCGGTGTCGTTCGTCTTCACCGCGGTGCGGGAGCGGCTCGCCCGTCCCCGCTGGGTCGACGCGGCGGCGGCGCTCCTCGTCCTGGCGTGCTTCGGTCTGCCCTTGGCCGGCTACGCCCGGGAGAGGGCCCGGCTCGTCGACTCGCGCGTCCAGGCGGTGGACTGGCTGGCGGCGCGCGTGCGGCCGGAGGACACGGTCCTGGTGGTGTCCGAGCTCGCCTTCCTGCCGAGCGAGCTCGATCGCTTGAAATGCCAGGTCCTCGTCCGCCGTTGGGAGCCGGCAACGTCCTTCGTCGCCCGGCGGCGCCCCCGGTTCGTCGTCGCCGGGCGCCTGAGGAGGAAAGGTGGAGTCACGGTCAACGCGGCCCGGCACGAGCTACTGGGCCGCTTCTATGACCTCCGCGCTCACTTCGGCGAGGATGCGACGATCGCCCGGGCCGGTTTGTGGCATGGCAACCGGCAGGTGGTCTACGTCCTTCAGAAACGTTGAGGCGAGGGCCACACCCACGCCTCCTTCCGCACCTTCTCCCACGCGAAATCCTGCAGCAGATCGCCCGGCCGGCAGGGATCGGGGCGGTCGATGATGCCGAGCGACGCGGCGAGCTCCCCCACGACCGCCTCCGGGTGGGCTCCCGCCTCACGCAGGGAGCTGAGGGTGAGCGCCTGGTCCCGCTTCGAGAGCTTCTCCTGGTGCGCGTCGACCACGACCGGCACATGGGCGTACGCGGGAGGCGTGCCGCCCAGGGCCTCGATGAGCTGGATCTGCCGCGCGGTCGAGTCCAGGAGGTCGGCGCCGCGCACCACCTCGTCGATCCGCATCGCGAGATCGTCCACCACCACCGCGAGCTGGTAGGCGTACAGGCCGTCGCGCCGCTTCATCACGAAATCACCGACCGTCTGGTCGATCTGCTCCACCCGCTCACCGAACACGCGGTCCTGCCAGACCACCGGGCGGTCCTGGACCAGGAAGCGGACCGCCGCGTCCGGCCGCTCCATCCGGCCGAGAGTCTCGAACCAGCCGGGATCGAGCTGCCGCGGGCGGAAGCTGGCCGGGTAGGGAGCCCCGCCCTCCGGGCCATGCGGCGCGGAGGCCAGAGATTGCAGGTCCTTCCGCGAGCGCCGGCAGGGGAAGAGACGGCCCGCCGCGGCCAGGCGCTCCAGGGCCTCCTCATAGAGGATGAATCGGTGCGACTGCTCGTACGGCGCATCAGGCCCGCCGAGGTCCGGCCCCTCGTCCCAATCGAGCCCGAGCCAGGCCAGGTCCTCCATCTGGAGCGCGGCCATGCCCGGCACCACCCGCGGCAGGTCGAGATCCTCCAGGCGCCAGACGAACGAGCCGCCCCGCGACCGGACCGACAACCACGCGGCGAGCGCGGTGCGCGCGTTGCCGACGTGGATCAGCCCGGTGGGGGACGGCGCATAGCGCCCGCGGGGGTGCCAGATCCTCTTCACCCCCTCTAACCTACACCCCTCTCCCGCTCGCGGGAGAGGGGCCGGGGGTGAGGGCTACGGCACGCAGGCCGTGACCTGCACGTCGTCGATGAACCACCCATCGTCTCCGAACGCGCAGTCGGTGATCGTCGTGAAGCCGATGCGGACCAACTGGCCGCCGCAGCCACCGTTGCCGCCGGTGATGGCGTTACAGATGGCGTCCAGGTTCACCACGGTGTTGGACCACGAGTGCAGCTCGCCGGTGAAGAGGCGGAGGTTCAGCGTGTTCGCCTGCGGGCAGGTGTCGTCGTCGATCCGGCCGGTGTAGCCGAAGCCCGAGATCGCCGTCTCGGGAGCGAACAGGTAGCTCTGGCCGC
>DATFPH010000130.1:0-12335 GCA_035264905.1 Thermoanaerobaculia bacterium | reverse complement strand
CCTCTCTTTCTGGGCTAAGTTCTCTCGAATCAAGGTTTGGCGACCCCGATTCTAGACACTCAGCGCAAAAAACGCCAGCCCGAATGCGCCTTTAAGTCATTCCTCTTCTATCACTTACAGGCTCCAGGACAGGAACTAGCTAGAATTGCGAGATGGTGTTGGCATAAAGGGTCGTGGCGCCGCCTTGCCGCTACTTCTGGAAATGGTCGCGGTAGTACAGCAGGGGAATGAGCAACACGAGGCCCAGCAGGCAGAGGAACAGTAAACCGGGGTGATTCCGCGTTGCCAAGTACGCGCTGATGCCGGTGGCGACAAGAGCCAACCCGACCCACACCACCGCTTTCCACGCTGCCGGTCTCCCGAGTTGGATCTCCGGTAAGAGCCACAGAAGTAGAACGCCAAGAAGGAGCGAGACAGACCCCAGGTAGAGCCATGCCGTCTTGAGCGGCTCGGCGAAGCGGTCAGGAATAGGCTCTTCCGTGAGCGCTCGCTGAAGCCGTGCAAAGCCGACCGTGAGATGCAACGCATTCAGGAGAATCAGCACGCCGCCGATGCCGCCGATACACCAACGAACAAGGGAAGGTGTCACCATTGCTTTACCCATTCACCAAGCGGCCTCGATGCGATTCTACACCAGACCTCCACGCGCAGACTTGCCCACGCGGTAGACTGGTGGGGCGCTGGGACTGGCTGGCCGATCCAGCCGCGAAGACGCGAGTGGCGCCATCGTCGGGTGGTGGATACGATAGTGTGAGATCGTCGAGAGGAAATCCCCATGTCATCTGTGATCGCCAACGTCGTTGAAATCGAAGCCGTCCACCCTCACCCCAACGCCGACCGCCTCTTCCTCGCCCGCATCAAGGGCTGGCAGGCGGTGATCCGCAAGCGCGAGGACGGCTCACCCGAGTTCGCGCCTGGCGAGAGGGTGGTCTTCATCCCGCCCGACAGCACTCTGCCGCGGGAGATGGCCGAGCGCATCGGCGTGGTGAGCTACTTGAGCGAGCGCACCAACGTCGAGGGCGAGCGCGATCTCGTCGTCCGCCGGGTGCGCCTGCGCGGCGAGCCCTCCTTCGGGCTGGTGGTGCGGCCCGACGATCCGAGCTGGCCGGTGGGGACCGACGTGCGCGAGCACTACGGGATCGGCAAGTTCCGGCCGCCGGTGAGATTCTCGGCCGGAGATGCCGAGCCCAGCCATCCGCTCTTCCAGAGGTACACCGACATCGAAAACCTGCGCAACTTCCCCGATGTCTTCGCGCCTGGCGAAGAGATCGTGGTGAGCGAGAAGATCCACGGCACCAACGCACGCATCGGCTGGGTCGAAGGCGCGCTTCTTGCCGGCTCGCACGGGCTGCAGCGCAAGCGTCCGGAGCCCGAGGAGATGGCCACCAGCACCTACTGGTTCCCCGCCACGCTGGAACCGGTGCGGAGCCTGCTCGACGAGCTCCGGCAGCAAGGCCATCCAGTGGCCATCCTCTACGGCGAGATCTACGGCAGCCGCGTCCAAAGCCTGCACTACGGCCGACGCGACGGGCTTGGCTTCGCCGCCTTCGACGTTCTGGCGGGCGAGCACTACCTGGGCTACGACGACTTAGTGGCGCTCTGCGAGCGCCATGGTGTCGACACCGTGCCGATTCTCGACCGCGGACCGTTCTCGCTCGAACGGATCGCCGAGTTGAGCCGCGGCCAGACGACCCTGCCCGACCAGCACATTCGCGAAGGGGTGGTGGTCCGGCCGGTCGCGGAACGGTTCGATCCCCAGGTCGGCCGCGTGATTCTCAAGTACCTGAGCGACGATTACCTGCTCAACGACAAGCTGACCGCCGCCGACGCCACGGATCTTTGACGGCAGCGGCTCGGCCCCCAGGATTCGATCGGCGGTATGCTCCCGCCATGCGCCTTTCTCCTCTTTGTCTCGCCCTGCCTCTGCTCGCCGCCTGTGCGCAGCCTCCGCGTGCGGTGACGGCTCCCTCGCCTCCCCCTCCGACCCCAGCTCCTGCCTCCCAGGTCCAGGCCGAGGGTCCGGAGCGGGAGGAGGACGAATACTCCCGCTATGAGCTTCTCGATCCGGAGTCGGCTCAGTTCCACATTCTTTTCGAGGTCACGGCGATCGAGCCGGGGGCGACGTTCTATTTCAATCCGATCCGCAAAGGGAGCGTGGCGAGCGGGGAGTCGGTGCTCGACCGGGCGACGTCCAGACCGCTGCCGTTCGAAGTGGTGAGCGGGGAGGAGGCTCGGGCCAGTGGGCTTCCGGAGGCGGATGTGACGATGGATTACATCCGGATTCATCTGCCGCGGCCGGTTCCGCAGGAGGACGGGGTTCGTCTTCTGATCGAGAAGACGTACAAGGACCCGCAGAGCTATACGCGGAAGGGCTCGGACGGAATCGTCTTCTCACGGACGCTGGGGATTCGCCGAAATGCGATCGTTCTGCCCGCGGGATATGAGCTGACCGCCTGCAACGCTCCGGCTCAGGTGCTGACCGAGCCGGATGGACGGTTCGCGGTGAGCTTCGTGCACACCGGGCCGGTGGCGTTCCCGCTGGTGATCGAAGCGCGGCGGAGAGCTCTGGCCGGAGCGACGTCTGCGCCAGGGGACGAGCGTCTGTCGGAGCGGGCGCATCAGGACCGCGAGATCGTCTACTTTCTGCAGCCGCCGGAGACGCACGCGTTCGATCTCTACCACGACTACACGGAGTCGCGGCCCGGCGTGAGCCGGTATCTCAACGTCGTGCGCCCGGGGAGCACCGCCTCCGCGCCGTCGGCGCGCAATCTCGACACCGGAGAGGCGCTCCGAGTGGAGAGGCTCCGCGGCGCGGAGGTGCCGAAGAGCGGGCTCGGCCACGATGAGGACGAGGAGGAGATCGCTCCCGACGCCGAGGTGGTGGTGGCCCACTTCGATCCGGTGCCTGCCGGCGGCTCGGTGCGCATCCGCATCGCGGAGACCTATACCGATCCGAAGGGCTATCGCCTGGAGGGGGACGAGCTCGTCTTCGACCGCACGTTCGGCCATCCGCGGAACGCCGTCGTCCTGCCGGCCGGCTGGTTCCTGACCGCGAGCTCAATCCCCGCGATGGTCTCAGAGACGGCCGACGGGCGGATTCGGCTGGATTTTGTGAATCCGCGGCCGGATGAGATCGCGGTGTTGATCCGGGGGCGGCGGCGCGGCTCAGCGGCTGGCTGACTCCAAATCCTTCTCCGCCCGCTCGACGTCTCCCGCGGCGCGCTCGGCCCGGCGGCGGAGCCTCTCGGCGTTTTCCTGGGCGAGAGCGGCTCGGCGGGCGGCGTCCTGGGCGGTCTTCTCGGCTTCGGCGGCTTCCCGCTCGGCTCTCTCGGCGTCCCGGCGCAAGGAATCGGCTTCGGCGGTCAGGCGGTCGACTTTCTCCTGGGCTCGCTCGATGCGCGTGCGCCGGCGCTCTTCTTCCCTCTCGCGGGCGGCGTCTTCGGCCTTGCGGTGCTTCTCGGCTTCGGCCGCGGCTTTCTCGGCCTCCCGATCGCGGCGCGGCGCCGGGGCGGGTTTCGCGGCGGGCTTCTTCGCGGCGGGTTTGGCTTCGGCGGGTTTCTTCTCGGCCGGTTTCTTCTCGGCGGGCGGGGGGACGAGGCGGAGGCCTCGGCGGTCGGGGCGGCGGGCGGTGAATTGCAGGCCGGAGAGGACTTCGAAGCCGGGGGGCTCGAGGTCGGCGCTCAGCCAGCCGCGCTCCGCCTCCGCCGCCGCTCCCGGGCTCAGGGCCAAGGCGTCGAGGTTGACGGTGATCCGGTCGAGGCTGGCGTGGCCTGGCGCCCGCAGGTCTTGGGTGAGGATCTCGGCCGCACGGTGCCGCAGGTCGTCGCGCAGCTCCCGCTCCTCCTGGAGCGCCTCGCGCAGGACCTCGGCGTCGCCGACGGTCAGGGTGTGCTGGAGGGCCGACCGCGCGCGTTCCCCGGCGGCGAGCAGCTCCTGCATCCGCTCCTCCTCCTGCGCGAAGAGCTGGTTGACCGCCCAGGCGGAGACGGACGGCTTCGGCAGCGCCTTCACCTCGTCCGCGGCCTCGCCGTCTCCCTCCTTCTGGAGCCGTTTCGCCAGGGCGTTGCGCGCGGCGGTGAACTCTCCGAGCGGCAGCGTGACCAGCCGCCGTATCTCGCCATCCAGAGGGGACGCTGGAGCGGATTTCCGGGCCATGACTGAACATGGTAGCCGGAAAGCGCTGACTCTGCTCGGTTGACTCTGGCCGTCAATCCCCCTAGCCTGCCCCGCATGGAGTGCCGGGCCGGCTGCGGTGCCTGCTGTATCGCGCCTTCGATTTCGTCCCCGATCCCCGCAATGCCCAACGGCAAGCCGGCGGGCGTGCGCTGCGTTCAGCTCACGAAGGACGGCCTGTGCGCGGTGTTCAGGCTGCCGGAGCGGCCGGAGATCTGCATGCGCCTGCGGCCGAACGAGGAGATGTGCGGAAGCTCGCGGGAGGAGGCTCTGGTGTATCTGAGCTTTCTGGAGCGGGCGACGGCGCCCTCACCTCCGGGCCGGGGGTGAGGCCCCCCTATGCGTGCGGAATCTGCCGCCGCCGCGAAAAATCCGCCGCCGGGCCGCCGCCCTGCCAGGCGGGGCTTCGGAACGGCTGCTCGGGGCCGGATCCCCCCGATCCGCTGTCGAAACGGAAGGCGGAGGCGTCGATGCGGGCGCCCTTGGTGCGCAGGAGCGCTCCTTCGAGGACGTTGCGCAGCTCGCGGAGGTTGCCCGGCCAGCGATAGCTCTGGAGGGCTTGCAGAGCGCAAGGGGTCAGCTCGATCGCGCCACGGCCGAGATCGCCCGCCAGCGCTTCCATCATCGCGTGCGACAGGACGGGGATGTCCTGCGGCCTTTCGCGCAACGCCGGCACGTGGAGCGGCACGGTCTGCATCCGGAAATACAGGTCGCCGTGGAACCGGCCCTCCCGGACCATCGCGGCGAGGTTGTGGTGCGTGGCCGCGATGAGGCGGATGTCCACGGAGAGGTCGCCCTCCCCCTGGACGCGCCGGTAGCGCTTCGTCTCCAGGATCTCCAGAAGCCGGGGCTGGATGCGCGGATCGAGGTCGGCGATCTCGTCGAGGAAGAGGGTCCCGCGGTTGGCCAGGTCGAGGAGGCCGGTCCCGGGGAGTCCTCCCGCCGGAGAGCCGGCCTTCTCCTGGCCGAACAGCTCTCGTTCCAGCGTCTCCCCGAAGAGGCCGGCGCAGGGGACGTCGACGAAGGCGCCGGCGGACCGCGGACCGTTTTCGTGGAGCCAGCGGGCGAGGACCTTCTTACCGGTGCCCTGCTCGCCGAGGATGAGGATCGGGCTGTCCGAATCGGCCAGCTTGCGGGCTGACTTTTCGAGGGCGTGGACGACGTTGCTCATCCCGAGGAACGGCTGCGGCGCCCGCATGGGATCTCGCCGCTCGCTGGCCACCTGGCGCCGCCGCCGGTCGCGGTGGCCGATCTCCCGCTCCAGGAGGATCAGCAGGGCCTCCAGATCCAACGGCTTGGTCAGGAAGTGCTCCGCCCCCGCCTTCACCGCGGAGACCGCGAGCTCGATCGAGGCGTGCCCGGTCATGACGAAGACCGGGACCTGCGGATCGATCTCCAGAAACAGGGGGATGAGGACTAAAGCGTCGCCGTCGGGGAGCTGATGATCGAGCAGGATCGCATCGGGGCGCAGCGAGCGGACGGCCTCGCGGGCCGCCGCCGCCGTGGCCGCTTCATCGACCACATAGCCGCGCCCACGCAGGAGCTCCGAAACGCCGAAGCGGATCGACACGTCATCATCGACGAGGAGGATTCTATGCCGTTTCAAAGCGCCCTCCATCCCGGCTTCACCAGCTCACCGTCCCTTCCCATACCCTCCTCCCGCGGCGGCTCCGGTCCCAAAATTGATTAGGTCTGGGTGGAGGCTATCTCGGCTCCATTACAGCTCACATTACGGCTACTCGATGCGTCCGCTCCGTCCCTGGCGATGTCCCATACACCTCTCTCCACAGCCGCCGGAGCTGGCGGGCGCTCCCGAAGCCGCAGCGCGCGGCGACGCCGTCCACGGTCAGCCCCGGATCGTGCAGCAGGCCGCGGGCGAGCTCCAGGCGCAGCCGCATGGTGAACTCCTGGACCGAGACGCCGGTGGCCTGGCGGAACATCCGCGTCAGGTGGCGCGGGCTCAGGGCGGCCAGACGCGCCAGATCGGAGAGGTTGGCGCGCTCCGCCGGGTTGGCGACGAGCCAGTCCTGCACCCGGTGCACGCCGGGATGGAGATGGGTCCGGTAGTCGAGATAGACGCTCTGCTGGCGGTGCGAGCCGTCGCGCCGCAGATAGACGACCATCTCGCGCGCCACGGCCGCCACCAGCAGCGGCCCGAACCGGCGGTCGAGCAGCGCCAGGGCCATGTCGATCCCCGAGGCGATGCCCGCGCTGGTGGTCACCGGCCCGTCGTGGACGAACAGGCGGTTCTCCAGCACCCGCGCGGTGGGAAAGCGGCGCTGCAGGTCGTCGACGCGGCTCCAGTGGGTGGTGCACTGCCGGCCTTTGAGCAGCCCGGCCCGGCCGAGGACGAACGCTCCCGTGCAGATCGAGGCGAGCTGCGCGCCCATCTCGTGGGCCTCGCGGAGCCAGGCGAGCACCGGCGCCGGAACGCTTTCCACCGCGGCGAAGCGAAGGCCCGGGACGACGACCAGGTAGCCGGCCGCCGGCTCGGGCAAGGGCTCCAGCTCGGCGAGCCAGAGCCCCTGATCGGTGCGCAAACGAGGTTGCGGAGAGCAGAGATGGACCCGCAGGTCCGCTCCGGCCCGTCTCGCCTCGTCGAAGGCCTGGAGCGGCCCGGCGAGATCGAGGATCTCCAGATCGGGCAGGAGCAGGAAGGTCACCCGCAGGGTCGATCCCATCTCTCTAGACTCCGACCTCCACCCTCTGGAGCTCCTGTTCGAGCGCCGCCACCCGGGCGATCCGGGCGAAGCGGCCGCGCAGCACGAATTCCGTCCGGCGGATGATCTCGTCCGTGGAGAGCACGTCGCCGCTCTCCGGATCGGTGATCGGGAAGGTGGCGGTGGCCTCGGTCACGAAATCCACGTCATAGCCCAGGTCGGCGGCCACGCGGGTCGTCGTCTCACAGCACTGCTCGGTCGAGATGCCGGTGACCACCACCCGGCGCACGCCGCGGGCCTCCAGGATCTCTTGCAGGTTCGTGCTGGTGAACGCGTTGCGGGTGTTCTTGAGGAGCAGCGGATCCCCCTCGTCGCGCCGCAGGAAGTCCATGAGCCGGACCTCCGGATCGCCCGGCCGGAACCCCGGGTCGGAATCGTTGTGGAGGATGAAGATGACCGGCAGGCCGGCCTCACGGTAGGCCTGGATCAGACGGCTCACGTTGCTCTCGAAGCTCAAATTGCTCCGCTGCTCCCAGCGGGAGCCCAGCTTGAACGAGTCTTGCGCATCGACGACGAGCAGCGCGGACTGCTCGATCGGGACAGGCGGTTGGGTCGGCATCGGTCGGCTTTCCTTTCTGGTTTCGATCCATCCATCGACAGGACTCATGGTAGATCCGTCCGAAGGCCGCTGCCAGGCCCGGTTCAGGACGCGTGGCGGTCAGATCGGGCCATGGGTAGGCCCGAAGACCAGGTCCCCCGCGTCCGCCAGGAAGATCTTTCCGCGCGGAGCGAGCTTGCTGTAGGCGGCCGGCATGGGGGTTCCGGCTTTCATGTCGGCGAAGAGCTGGGCGAAGAGCTGCGGGAGCTCGGCCCCATTCCGCGCCATGGTCAGGACGAGATTGGCGCCGGACTGGCCGGCTTCCTGGGCGGCGGTGATGCAGTACTCGCTCTTGTTTTCCGAGGCCAGGACGAGAATCCGGGCGCGCGACCGCCGGAGAACCTGGCGCAATCCCACCTCGGTCGCGAAGATGGAGCCATCCCGTCCGAGATCGCAATAGAGGACCAGCACGTCGCAGACGGGCGGCGGCAGATCGCGGCTCTCCCGTACGGTGGCGAACAGCGGCGCCAGCACCGGGCGGTCCTCGGCGAGGAGCTGCTCCCCCTCCTGCCCGAGGAGGTTCAGGAATCCGATCGTCGGGTTCTGGATGATCAGCCCGCGCGGGCGGTATCCGCGGCGCCAGCGGACATAGAGGAGCACTGCCACGGCGATGGCGATCAGGACGAGCCAGAGGGAGGAGAAGGCAGGGGGCGGAGCCGGGACCGGGCGCTCCTGGGCGACCGGCTGCTCCGCCGTGGTCTCCTCTCCCTCAATGCGGAAATCGGTGACGATGAGATCCTGCATGCGCAACCTCCACCCGCCGGCTCAGCCGCCGAGCCACAGAGTCATCAGGTCCCGGTCGTGCGCCGCGAACCCCACCTTGCGGTACAGCTCCCGCGCCACCCGGTTCGTGCGGTCCACTTCGAGGCGCAGCGCCTCGAGGCCCAGCTCGCGGCAGCTCTGCGCGATCCAGGCCAGCGCCTGCCGCCCCACGCCGGTGCCGCGGTGCGACTCCAGAATGAACAGCTCATCGAGGAGGCCGAAGAGGCCGCCGAATTCAAGACTGTATCCCAGCGTCACCACGGCGTAGCCCACCGGCCGGCCCGCGCGCTCGATCACCCAGACCTGGCCCAGCGACGGATCTGTCAGGAGGTCCCCCAGGCTCCGGACCGCCCTGGCTTCGTCGAACGGAATGTGCTCGCAGGCATAGAGCTCGCGGATGAGGGCGAGGAGAAGGTCGCGGTCGTTCGCGCCGGCTATCCGCAGCTCGATATCCACGGGCCGATTCTATGCGCGGGCATAGAGGAGGAGAGCTGGCGCGTTTGACAAGATGCCCGCGGAGCGAGACACTCCAAGGAAATCCCTGACGAGCCGGTCTTGCAGGGGGAGTCATCAAAAACCCATGTCGGCCCCAAAGGCCGGGGGAGGACGTCATCAATTCCAAAGTATTTGTAGGGAATCTGAGTTTCAATGCAACCCGCCAGGAGATCGAGTCCCTGTTCTCCGAGGCGGGCCAGGTCGTGGACGTTTTCGTCCTGCTCGATCGCGCCACCGGCCGCTCCCGCGGCATGGCGTTCGTCGAGTTCTCCACCTCGTCGGAGGCGGAAGCGGCCATCGAGAAGTTCAATGGACAGGAGTTCGGGGGACGTGAGCTGCGGGTGAACGAAGCCACCGAGCGGCCTCGCGGTGGCGGATTCGGCGGCGGCGGCGGATTTGGTGGCGGTGGCGGTGGCGGCGGCTACTCGGGCGGCGGCGGTGGCAACCGGCCCCCGAAGGGTGGAACGTCCCGACCCAAGGGAAGCCGCCGGGGTCTGCGCGCCAAGAAGCGGAGCCTCTGACGCGCCGGCCCGGCGCAGGCCGGTCCCACATCCAGCCGGCGCCGCATCCGGACCTCCTCCTGTAGACTCCCCTTTGATTCGAGGAGGGAGATCCCATGGCAGATCACCGGATCCGGCGCTTTCTGAGACTCACCATCGTGGTCGTGCTCCTGGTCACGGCCGTGTCCGTCCAGCCCGGGACGGCCCGCACGGCCAAGCCCGTGCTCCACGCCAGCCACTGGCTGGCCATCACCGGCAAACCCCTGGCGGCCACCGCCGGCTCCATGATGTTCCAGAAGGGCGGGAACGCGGTCGACGCCGCCTGCGCGATGCTCGCCGCGACCTGCACCATGTGGGACACCCTGAGCTGGGGCGGCGAGACCCAGGCTCTGATCTGGAACCCCAAGACGCGCCAGGTGATCGGCATCAACGCCCTGGGCGTCGCCCCCACCGGCGCCACACCCGACTTCTACCGCGGGAAGGGCATGGCCTACCCGCCGGAGTATGGCCCGCTGGCCGCGGTGACGCCGGGGACCCCCGGGGGGCTCCTGACGATGCTGGCGGAGTACGGCACCATGTCTCTCGCGGACGTCCTCGCGCCGGCGATCCAGATGGCCGAGGGGTACCCGATCGAGGCGCAGCTCATCGGCCGGATCGAGGCGGAGAAGAAGCGCATAGAGGAGTGGCCCGCCTCCCGCGCCGTCTTCCTCCCGCGCAACGGCGAGCCCCCCCGGCCCGGCGAGATCTTCCGCCAGCCCGACCTGCTGGCCACCCTGCGCAAGCTGGTCGAGGCCGAGAAGCAGGCGCTGGCCCAGGGCAAGAGCCGCAAAGAGGCCATCTACGCCGCCTGCGACCGCTTCTACAAAGGGGACATCGCCGAGGAGATCGCCCGCGGCACGCAGGAGCAGGGCGGGCTGATCACCAAGGACGACCTGGCGCGCTGGCAGGTGCGCATCGAGAAGCCGGTCAAGACCGACTACAAGGGGATCGAGGTCTACAAGCTCACCACCTGGACCCAGGGCCCGGCCCTGCTCCAGGCGCTGAACCTCCTGGAGCCGCTCGACCTGCGCGGCATGGGCTTGAACAGCTCGCGCTACATCCACACGATCTATCAGGCGATGAACCTGGCCTTCGCCGACCGCGACTTCTACTATGGCGATCCGTACTTCCCGCCGGACGAGCCCGTCCAGGGCCTTCTCTCGAAGGCCTATGCCGACGCCCGGCGGAAGGAGATGAAAACCGATCGGAACGATCCCGCCGTGAAGCCGGGCGATCCCTATTCGTTCGAAGGGAAGAAAAACCCCTACGCCGACGTGCTGAAGAAGTGGGGGACGCCGGAGGAGTCGAAGTCCTACACGCAGCCGAACAACGCGTCGATGAGCTTCGACGAAAGCTTCCGCGCCGGCACCACCTCCGTCCTCTCCGCCGACGCCGAAGGCTGGGTCGTCTCGGTCACCCCAAGCGGCGGCTGGGTGCCGGCCTTCGTCGCCGGCCGGAGCGGCGTCGGCCTCTCGCAGCGCATGCAGAGCTTCGTGCTCGACGCGGGGCAAAACCCGTTCAACGTCCTGGAGCCCGGCAAGCACCCGCGGGTGACGCTCACTCCGACCCTGGCCCTGAAAGACGGCAAGCCCTTCCTGGCCTTCGCGGTGCAGGGAGGCGACACGCAGGACCAGAACCTCCTCCAGTTCTTCCTCGACATGGTGGAGTTCGGAATGAACGTGCAGGAAGCGGTCGAAGGCCCGAACATCACGAGCTACCAGATGCGCAGCTCCTTCGGAGGCCACGAGACCCAACCCGGCCGCGTGACCGTCCACGCCAGCACGCCAGCCTACGTGCAGGACGAGTTGCGCCGGATGGGCTACAAAGTCGAAGTCGACGAGCGCACCTCCGGCCCGATCAACGCGATCCACCTCGATCCCGCGACGGGAACGATGTGGGGCGGGTCGAGTGATTTTGGGGAGGATTACGGGATCGGGTGGTGAGGGGGGGCGGACCTAAAGGACGAAAAGGACTCAAAGGACAACAAAAGATGCGGCGATCTCTTCTGCGTGACGTCCTTTGGGTCCTTTAAGTCCTTTGGGTCCTTTCAACGCCCGCAGCGCCGCAGCCGAGAAGCCGCCGTCTATCGCCGTGCCGCCAGGAACCCGGACCACCAGGTCAGGGCGATGAACAAGAGCTGCATCAGAGCTCTTGGAACCAGTGGGGTCGCCGGCTGGCCGCGCAGGAGAACGCCGGCCTGAGCCGCGTGTACGTTCGCCGGAAAGACCGCGATCAGAAACAGGATCAGGGCGACCGCCGCGATACGACGGGTCCGGGGGAACAGCAGGCCCAATCCCCCGGCGATCTCGCAGACTCCCGTCAGATAGACGACGAGCTCGGGATTGGGCACCCAAGCGGGAACCATCTTGACGAGGTCGTGGCGCATCGCGGTGAAATGCGCCGTCGCCGTGAAACAAAACATCACGGCGAGTCCGGCACGGGTTGCCGCAGGCCATGAGTCGAGGCTGCGGACCCGCCAGGCTCCCAGGCCTCGAAAGACCAGAATCGCTACGACCAGGACGATCAAGGGGATCATGATGTCTCTCCGTTCTTTCCTGCTCCGATTTTATCGCAGGAGGAGGGAAGCCGGCTCCTGAAACCGGCCAGCCCGCCTCTCCGTAGGGAGACTCGTCATGAACGACCAACACGAGGGATTCCGCGCCCAGGCGACAGGCTACCTTCTGCTGATGGCGTACCTCGTCCTCGTCAAGCTCGCCATCACCTTCGTCCCGGACGCCTTCCGCTCCACCGCCCAGGCGGCCGTCTTCGCCTGGCCGATGATCGCCGTCCTGACCGTCCTCGGGCTCGGCGGCCTGTGGCTGGCGCGGCGGGTCGGGTTGCCGGGGCTCTGGAACCCCGACCTCCCCGCCCTCAACGCGATCCACCTCGACCCCGCAACCGGAACGGCGTATCTGTTTACCGGGCTGGCGCCGGCAGCAGGTCTTTGCAGGAGGGTGGTCGGGGACTGCGGAGAATTGTACTGAAAAGAGCGATCGAGTTGAGCCCACGCTGCTGAGAGGTCCGCAGAAGGCTCATCAAGATGGATTG
>DATFPH010000129.1:0-13751 GCA_035264905.1 Thermoanaerobaculia bacterium | reverse complement strand
CTGGCCCTTGCCCTTGAAGCAGACCATCGCCTGCTCGGCCATGTCATAGGTCCAGCTCTCGCTCTCCTCCCCCGGCTTCAGGGTCAGCACATGCACGGACTCGGTCAGGAAGCCGTTGCCCGGCCAGGCGATCGGGCGGGTGTCGATGCCATGTGTCGTGATCGGGATGCCATCTCCCAGGTTGCTGACCGCTCCGTTCTGCTGGATCTGCGTGTGCGTGAGATACCTCTCCCAATAGCCCTCGAGCTCCATGGCAGCCTCCTTGGTTTGTGGCGCCGGCGCGCCGATTGAAAAACCTTGCGGAAGGTGGCCAGAGCAGGATCGATGCCAGGGAAAAAACGCAGCGTTTTCCCAGCGCGGGCGCGCCGGAACCCCACACGATCGGCGAGACCTCTATCTGATCGGCTAGACCTCGTTGGCTTCGATCTCCGAGAACAACAACAGCTGTGCCGTTTAGGTGCTACTGCTGCAAGGCGCCGCCGCCAACCGCTCGCGCGGAACCTCCCGTCTCTTCCCGGCAGCTTCGAGGCATGCCATGACCCGGTTTGCCGCTGGCCCGGAAGGTATCGTTCTGCCCGCGGAAGCTGATGAGCGCGCGGTGACACTCATCGCCGGTCCTGCGGAAGGTTGCGTGCGGCGCACGGAAGCTTCGATTCTCTCGGTGACAGGTTCCGCGGCCGGCTCTGAAGGTTCCGCCGCTCTGGTCGAACCTTCCGCGCACCGGCGGCAGGTTCCGCGGCTCCGGCGGAACCTGCCGTGCACCAGACGATCCTCGTCACGGCCGACTTTGAACCTTCCGCAGCCGCGGCGGAAGTTTCCGGCGCCCTCTACCGGAACACCCCCGGGAACCGCCGCGGGTTCGCCTCCTGCATCATCTCGTAGACCGCCTCGAACACCGTCTCCCGGTTCGGCTTCGACCAGTAGTCGCCGTCGGAGCCGTAGGCCGGGCGGTGCTCTTTGCCGGAGAGGGTGCGGGGGGCGGAGTCGAGCCAGGTGTAGCCTCCCTGGACTTCCAGGACCTCCCGCAGCATGTAGCCGCTGGTGCCGCCGGGGACGTCCTCGTCCAGGAAGAGGATGCGGTTGGTCTTCTGGAGCGACTGGAGGATGCGGCCGGGGAGGTCGAAGGGGAGGAGGGTCTGGACGTCGAGGATCTCGACGTCGATCCCGACCTGGGCGAGCCGCTCGGCGGCTTCCAGGGCGACCCGGCAGCAGGCGCCGTAGGTGGCGATCGTCACGTCCTTCCCTTCGCGCAGGACGTCCGGGATGCCCAGCGGCACCGTCATCTCGCCGATGTTCGCCGGGAGCTTCTCCTTGAGACGGTAGCCGTTCAGCACCTCGACGACGATGGCCGGATCGTCCGACTGGAGGAGGGTGTTGTACATGCCGGCGGCCTGGGTCATGTTGCGCGGCACGCAGACGTAGATGCCCCGGACGAGGTGGATGATGCCGGCCATGAGCGAGCCGGAGTGCCAGATGCCTTCCAGCCGGTGGCCTCGCGTGCGGACGATGACCGGCGCGGCCTGCTGGCCCTTGGTGCGCCAGCGCAGCGTGGCCAGATCGTCCGAGAGGATCTGCAAGGCGTAGAGGATGTAGTCCAGATACTGGATCTCGGCGACCGGCCGCAGGCCCCGCATCGCCATGCCGATCGCCTGGCCGATGATGGTGGTCTCGCGGATGCCCGTGTCGGTGACCCGCAGCGGACCGTACTTGGCCTGCAGCCCAGCGAAGCCCTGGTTCACGTCGCCGATACGGCCGACGTCCTCGCCCAGGGCGATCAGGTCGGGGTGATGCCGCAGGGCGGCGTCGAAGCAGGCATTGATGATCTCGAAGCCGTTCTTCTCCGGAGCGGCCGGGGCATAGACAGCCGGCACCACCCGCACGTTCAGGGCGGACTGCGGCGAGGTGCTGTAGAGGTCGGAGCTGTAGCGGTCCTGGTTCAGGAGGTCCTGCTCCCGTTTCCAGTCGAGCAGCCGGCGGGCGGCGGGGATCTCCTCGCCGGTCGTGGCGACCAGGACGGCCTGGATCGCGGCCATGAGGTCGCGGCGCTGCGGCGCCGAAATCTTCTGGAGGTCCTGGCGGATCTTTTCCACCGCCGTCACCGAGTCACCAAGGCGCGAGGCCTGGGCGATCTCGCCGGTCAGCGCGAGGACGGACCTCCGCTCCTCCTCGATGGGGGCGAGGAACGCCTCCCAGGCGCGCTGCTGGGCGTCGCGGACGCGCTGGGCCGCCGTCTTCTCCAGCTTCTCCATCTCGTCCGCGGTGGCGATCCCCTGGGCGATGATCCACTCCCGCATCTTGCGCAAGCCGTCGTGCTCCTCCTCCCAGGCGAGCCGCTCGGCCGACTTGTAGCGGCGGTGGCTGCCGGAGGTGGAGTGACCCTGCGGCTGGGTGAGCTCGGTGACGTGGACGATCGCGGGCACGTGCTCTTTGCGTACGATCTGCGCGGCATTCAGATAGGTCTCGCACAGGCCCGGGTAGTCCCACCCCTGGACCGTATAGAGGTCGTAGCCCTCGCGCTCCTCCGGGTTGCGGCGGAAGCCGGAGAGGACGGCCGAAAGGTCCCCCTTGGTGATCTGGTACTCGTTGGGGACGGAGATGCCGTAGCCGTCGTCCCAGATGGAGACGAGCATCGGGATGCCCAGGACGCCGCCGGCGTTGATCGCTTCCCAGAACATCCCCTCGGCGCAGCTCGCGTTGCCGATGGTGCCGAAGGCGACCTCGTCGCCATGGTGCGAGAATTGATGCAGTTCCTGGAGATCGGGGAGCTCCCGGTAGAGCTTGGAGGCGTAGGCCAGCCCGACCAGGCGCGGCATCTGCGAGCCCGTGGGCGACACGTCCGAGGAGGAATTGAGCCGCTGCGCGAGGTCCTGGAAGCGGCCGGCCGGCCCGATCAGGCAGGTGCCGAAGTGGGCGGTCATCGAGCGGCCCGCCGAGCAGGGCTCCAGGGTCACGTCCGGAATCGCGTAGAGCTGCGCGAAGAACTCCTCGAGGGTCAAGAGGCCGAGGGCGAACATCAGGGTCTGGTCGCGGTAGTAGCCGGAGCGGAAGTCGCCGCGGCGGAAGGCGCGCGCCAGGGCCACCTGGGCCACTTCCTTGCCCGCGCCGAAGATGCCAAACTTCGCCTTGCCGGTGAAGACCTGCTTCTCGCCGATCAGGCTCGCTGCCCGGCTCTCGAACGCGATCCGGTAGTCGCGGAGGATGCTCTCCTTCGTAAACTGCTCCGGATTGGACTGGTCGAGGGGCGAAGCGTCCCGGCCGGTCAGGGGTAAGGTCATGCCGAAGCCTCCAAAAGGGATGGATCTTGGCGACCAGCCGGCCGCCGGAAACTCCAGAAGGAAGATGCTAGCACGCCGGGGGGAGCAATCCGGCGGCCCTCCCGGCTAAGATGCGTGCGTGGATGTCGCAGTCGTCACCTCGTCGGTCGCCCTGACCGCTCATCTGGTCTGCGTGCTGCTGCTCGCTCTCACGTTTTCGTATTTATCTATCCTCTTTCCCTGGATCTACCTGCGGCACTGGTCGGTGGCCTGGTGGTCGCTGCTGATCGGGGTGGGCGCGGTGCGGGCGTCGCTGACCTGGACCGGGATCGGAATCGGTTTCTGGGTCCTCTTCCTCTCGGCCGAGTGGGTCTTCCTGTTTTATCTGCTCGCCGGCTCCCGCGAGCTGGCCCTCGGGCATCCGGTGACGTTGCAGCGGTTCCTGCCGGCGCTGCCGGGCTCGATCCTGCTGGCGACGATGATCGTGCCGTTCTTCCCGAGCTTCAACCGGCTGTTCGCGGTGGAGTCGCTGCTGATGTGCACCGGCTTCGCCCTCGGCCTCTGGGCGCTGCGGCAGGTCACTCCGGTCCACCGCACGGTCGGTCTGCGGATGATGCAGGTGGCGCTCGGCTTCCTGTTCCTGCTCCACCTGTCCTACATCCCCCTGTTCTGGCTCCACCGGCAAGCGCACCTCCCCTGGCTCAGCTATACGCCGCTGGCGGATCTCTTCGCGGAGCTCCTGCTCGGCTTCGGCATGGTGTTCGTCGTCTCGGAGGAGGCGCGGCGCGAGCTGACCGACGCGCTCGTCGAGGTGCGGCGCACCCGCGACCAGATCGAGCGCCAGGCGCGGCTCGATCCGCTGACCGAGACGCTCAACCGCCACGCATTTCAGTCGATCCTCAAGGGCGAGGGGATCGATCCGGCCGTCCGGCGCGGCCATGGCACGGTGATCATGGTCGACCTGGACTACCTGAAGGCGATCAACGACCGGGAGGGGCACCCGGTGGGCGACGCGGCGATCCAGGCGGCGGCGCGGGCGATCCGCGGCCTCATCCGCGCCGAGGATTTCCTCTTCCGCTGGGGCGGCGACGAGTTCCTGGTGCTCACCCCGGGCCTGGACGTGGAGCGCGCGGCCGAGCGGTTCCTCAGCCTGGAGAACGGCGTCCTCTTCCGCGCCCGGCCGGAGATGCCGGAGACGCTGCTGCTGCTCTCCTGGGGGATTGCCGAGTTCGGCGGCCGGACCTCGATCCAGGAGGCCATCGCCCTCGCCGACGCCGCGATGTACGAGCGCCGTGCCACCCGTCGCACCGCCCCGTCACCCGGGGGTGGCGTGATGGCCCCCATCTCAGAACCACGATGAGGAGATTCATGACCGCGAGATCGTGCCGAAGATTGACCCTCTTCCCTCTCTGCCTCACCCTCGTCTCCACCGCGCTCGTTCCATCTCTCGCCCTAGCGGCGGATAAAACGGCGGATAAAACGGCGGACAAGAAGCCCGCCAAGGAGCGCCCCTTCGAGCCGCCCGACCTCTATGCCTCGACCTACAAGCCGCTCCCCTCCCGTCCCACGCTGATCACGAACGCCACGGTGCTCACCGCGGCGGGCGAGCGGATCGAGGGCGGGGCAGTCCTGATGCGGGACGGCAAGATCGCGGCGGTGGGCCGGCAGCTCCCCTTGCCCGCGGGCGCGGTGGTGATCGACGCGCGCGGCAAGTGGGTGACTCCCGGAGTCATCGACGCCCACTCCCACCTGGGGGTCTACGCCTCTCCCGAGGTCGACGCCCACAGCGACGGCAACGAGATCACCGATCCGGTGACGGCGGACGTCTGGGCCGAGCACTCGATCTGGCCGCAGGATCCCCAGATCCCGCTCGCCCTGGCCGGCGGGGTCACCGCGCAGCACATCCTCCCGGGCTCGGCCAACCTGATCGGCGGCCGGTCGGTGACGGTGAAGAACGTCCTCGGCCGCTCCGCCGAGGACATGAAGTTCCCTGGCGCTCCCTACGGCCTCAAGATGGCCTGCGGCGAGAACCCGAAGCGGACCTACGGCACGGAGAAGGGGCGCTTCCCCTCCACCCGGATGGGCAACATCGCCGGCACCCGCGCGGCCTGGGCCGAGGCGCTCGACTACCGCCAGGAGTGGGCGGAGTACCAGAGCGAGAAGGACGCGGGGAAGGACGAGTCTCCGCCGGAGCGCGATCTCGAGATGGAGTCGCTGCTCGGCGTCCTCGACGGCAAGATCCTGGTGCAGAACCACTGCTACCGCGCCGACGAGATGCTGGAGATGATCCAGGTCGCGCGCGAGTTCGGCTACAAGATCGCCGCCTTCCACCACGCGGTGGAGGCGTACAAGATCGCCGACGTGCTGGCCGAGAACGGCATCTGCGCCGCGCTCTGGGCCGACTCCTGGGGCTTCAAGATGGAGGCCTTCGACGGCATCCGCGAGAACGTGGCCCTGGTGGACCACGCGAAGAACGGGTGCGCCATCGTGCACTCGGACTCGGCGCTGGGCATCCAGCGGCTCAACCAGGAGGCGGGCAAGTCCATGGCCGCCGGACGGCGCATGGGCTTCCCGCTGCGCGAGGAGGACGCCATCCGCTGGATCACGATCAACCCGGCCAAGGCGCTGGGGATCGCCAAGCAGACCGGCTCGCTGGAGCCCGGCAAGATGGCGGACGTGGTGATCTGGAGCGGCAACCCGTTCAGCGTCTACAGCAAGGCCGAGCAGGTGTACATCGACGGCGCCCTGGTCTACGACCGGAACGATCCGGCGCGCCAGCCGCGGACCGACTTCAGCCTGGGTCTGGGAGGTGCGCAATGAGGGCCGGAGCAATTCTCTCCGCTCTGCTCCTGCTGGGAACCGCCGCGGCCAGCGCCGAGACGGTGGCGATCGTCGGCGGCACCGTGTACACGGTCGGGCCGGCCGGGAAGATCGAGGGCGGGACCATCCTTCTGGAAGACGGCAAGGTGCGCGCGGTCGGCCGCGACGTGGCGGTCCCGGACGGCGCGCGGCAGATCGACGCCAAAGGCAAGGTGGTGACCCCTGGCTTCATGGATTCGCTGACCCGCCTCGGGCTCGTCGAGGTCAGCCAGGTCGAGGGGACGAACGACACCCGGCCGAACGAGGACGACCGGTTCACCGCGGCGTTCGACGTGGTCGACGGGATCAATCCACGCTCGATCCTCTTCCCCATCACCCGGATCGAAGGGGTGACCCGGGCGGTGGTGGCGCCGCAGACCGGCGAGAGCCTGATCGCGGGGCAGGGCGCCGTGATCCACCTGGGCACCGAACGGAGCGACTGGCTGCTGCGGTCGCCCGTGGCCATGTACGCGGTGCTCGGCGAGAGCGGAGCCGGGCTGGCGGGAGGCGCCCGCGGCGCGGCGATGCTGCGCCTGCGCGAGGCGTTGCAGGACGCCCTCGACTACGGCTCCAACCGCACCGCCTTCGACCGCGGCGACCGGCGCGAGTACGCGTTGTCGCGCCTCGACCTGGAGGCGCTGCAGCCGGTGGTGAAGGGCGAGCTGCCGCTGGTGATCACCGTGAACCGGGCGAGCGACATCGAAGCGGCGCTGCGCCTGGCCCGCGACTTCCGTCTGAAGCTGATCGTGGCCGGCGGGCGGGAGGCGTGGATGGTGGCCCGCCAGCTCGTCGACGCGAAGGTGCCGGTGCTGCTCGATCCGATGGCGAACCTGCCGGACAGCTTCGAGACGCTCGGCGCGACCCTGGAGTCCGCCGGGCGCCTCCACAAGGCGGGCGTGACCGTGGCCTTCATGACCGGCGACTCGCACGACGTCCGCAACATCAAGCAGGCCGCCGGCAACGCCGTCTCCTACGGAATGCCCTGGGACGCCGCCCTGGCCGCCCTGACCCTCGTCCCCGCCCGCCTCTGGGGGATCGCCGACCGCTACGGCACGCTGGAGCCCGGCAAGGACGCCGACGTGGTGGTCTGGGACGGCGATCCGCTGGAGACCACAAGCTACCCGGAGCACGTCTTCATCCGAGGCGTCGAGGTGCCGCGGGATACGCGGCAGATCCGGCTGCGGGAGCGGTATAAGGATTTGTCGGGGGTGGGCGAGTTGCCGTATCGGCAGTAGGGAGCCCTCACCCCCGGCCCCTGTCCGCAAGCGGGAGAGGGGAGAGGGTTAGCTCGCGCGAGATCAAACTACCGTGGACCGACTAACCTACACCCCTCTCCCGCTTGCGGGAGAGGGGCCGGGGGTGAGGGCCGCCGGCGGCGAGGCCGTCAGAGTCCCCACGCTATACACCCCGCTGTGTCCGTTCGTCACCTGCGGATGGAGCACCACCCGTCCGCCCTGGCCATCGCCCTTCCCTCGCAACGCCCGCTCCTGGCAGCTGGACGCCTCGGCGGAGGTGCAGGTCCAGGCGGTGCCGTCCGGGTACGAAACGTCCAGTGAAGTCAGCCGCAGATCGGGCTTCATCGTGGCCAGCAGGAACCCCGCGGGCTCGTAGTCCGCTTCCCAGGGCGTGCCGCGGCTGATCCGGGAGTGCACGTTGCCGGTCAGGGAGATCACCACGCCGCCGGGGTTCTCCTCGAAGGCATGCGCGAGCGCCTCGGCCATCCAGCGGTCGCGCTCCTGAGACTGAGCCGGCCTCTCATCCTGGTCCATCAGCTTCGCTCGGACCGGCCTTCCACCTTGATGCAGGCGCCGCAGGTCGTCGAGCAGGGCGAGCATCGCCTGGCTGCGGCGCCCATCCTGGTACTTGTCGGTCCAAAACGAGCTGGCGAGCAGGGCCGCACGGTCCGCCTCGGTGCCGGCCGATCCGAGAAAGGCATCGACCCGTCCCTGCTCCTCGCGCGGAACCTCCAGCACCACGGTGACCGGACGACCCGCCCGGAGCGCCAGGCAGGCGGCATTGGCCATGAACGCGGGGCTCTCCGCGGTGCCGTGGATCTCGCCGAGGAGCAGCCCGAAGCCTGGCATGAGCAGAGGCTCGAGCCCCTCGACCTCCTGGCAGGCCAGAGGCTCGGGTGCGGCCGAGTGGGGCCGCGGGGCCGGCGCGCACGCGGCGGCGAGAAGGAGGGCGGTGAGCGTTGATCTACAGATTCGACTTTCCGTTGAAAGCATCGTGGTCTCACCCGCTCGACAGGATCAATCGTTCCAGTGTTATCCAAAGGCGATCGCAGTGCTTGGCTCGGCGGCGGACCACCTCAGGACGGACCCGCGTCAAGAGATCCGGGCAGTGTTGGATTTTATGATACCTGCCCTTCTTCGTCTTTTGGGTTGCTCGCTCCAAACCGGAAAGCACCTTCTTCTTCTCGATTCCTTCCACGTCGCGTCGGGAAGGCAGCGCGCTCGCCTGAAATCCTGAGCCGTAGTACTCGGCGAGCCGCTCCGGATCGGCGATGAGCCACGCCTCGACCATTTGGACAATGAGATGGCATTGCTCATCCGCCACCTCACCGGAATCCCAACCATCCCGGTCTCGGAGGTGATCCCAAGGCGACCGCGAGACGGCGGCCTCGGCGTCGACGAGAAGGATGTTACAGGCGTGCGGGTGTGCGTCGAGCGCGGATTTGAACTTATCGAAGGCAACGAGGCGCGGACCGCAGGCGATGATGTTCCAACGAATCCCTCGCTCTCTCGCGATTTTCCGAGCCGGCTCCAGGAAACCAGAGAATCCCGTTCGGACGGCCGCCTTGGTATCGCTCCCCTTTCCTCCTCCCTCGATATAAATCCGGATCTCCTTCACCATCGATTTCCGCCAATCTCCCCCATTCTCCAGACTTCACCGAGCTTGTAGTCATCCAACCACTTCTCGAGCCCGCTCGCGGCCAGGCGACGCAGTCTCGTTCCCTTGGAGCTCTTCTCACAGACCAAGACGGCTTCGGGAACCTCCGAGAGCGCAGAAATGAGCGTCTCCGAATGCGTCGTCACGATGAGTTGGGTCCGTGTCGAAGCGTCTACAAGGAGCTCTGCGATCGCAGGAAGGAGGTCGGGATGAATCCCGAGCTCTGGCGCTTCGATACAGATGAGGGGCGGCGGAACCGGATGGCAGAGGATGGCAAGCAGGCAAAGATAGCGCAGCGTGCCGTCCGAGAGCCGGCTCGCCGGGATGGACTTGCCTCCGCTCTCCCGGAGATGGATGCGGACCAGCCCACCTTGAGCGATCGTCTCCAGATCCTCGATGTCGTCCGAGAGAATTTTCAGCTTTTCGAGAAGCAGGTTTCGTGTGGCGGGCAACCGGCTCAAATTGTCGAGGACGAGCCCGAGGTTGCTCCCGTCTTCGGAGAGGAAACCATCCGGGAGGTCGAAGCGCTGGGGGTGCCGGATGACGGACTTCGGCCCGAAGCTCCAATCCCGGAACAGTCGGATTTTCTGGAAGCTGTCACTCGCGAAGGTCAACTGTGGATAGAGATGAGCATCCCGAATCCGGGACAGGACCGACTCGTCCGGCCCCACGTCTCCCCATCGCGGATCAAGAATCGGGGCCGCTTCTGAAACGAAAGCCGGCCAGGTGTCCGATACGCTCCGGACGAAGAGCCGGAGGCCCTCGCGCGAGAAGAAGGCCCATGCCTCGGCGTCTTCGTCGGTTTCCCGGGACGCGTCGAGCAGAGCCTCCCGGACGACCTTCAACCGGGAATCAGCCTCCGTGAAGGCAAGCTCGTAAGCGAGCTTCTCCCGCCCTGGCCGTTCCAGCTTGGCCATGATTCGAGCCGGCCCCCCATTCCACAGGCCCTGGGGGAGCCACTCCCGAAGACCTCCGCCGTCCCGGATCGCACTTGCCAGGTCCCGGGGAGCCGCCGCCAGAACGCCGATAGCCGCCAGCAGGTTCGATTTCCCAACCCCGTGCGGCCCGATAAGGACGTTCAAGGGCTCCAGCGCGAGCTCTTCCATCTCGCGTCCGAAGGAAAGTACATTTTCGAGCTGAATCGACCGAAGAAACTTTTTGCCCTCCATGCCATCCCTCCTCCGCCTGTCGACATCGGAGAGCATAACATAGAAGGTACCTCCCTCCCCTCCTCCTACTCATACCGCAACGCCACCAGAGGATTCACCCGCGCCGCTCGCCGGGCCGGCCACCAGCAGGCGAGGAACGCGACGGTGGCGAGGATGACGATGACCAGGCCGAAGGTGAGCGGGTCGGTGGGAGCCACGCCGAAAAGCAGGCTCGCCAGGACCTTCTGCAAGGCCAGAGCCCCCGCGACCCCGAGCGCCAGGCCGATCCCCACCAGGACCGCGCCCTGGCTCAGAATCATCCGCAGCACTTGCCCGACCTGCGCCCCCAAGGCCATGCGGATGCCGATCTCCCGCGTCCGCTGCTGGACCGCATAGGAGAGGACGCCATACGTCCCGATCGCCGCCAGCACCAGGGCGACCGCGGCGAACAGCATCACCAGGACCATCAACAGGCGCGGGCTCGCGACGGCCTCGAAGAGGACGGTCGTCATGGGACGCACGCCGGCCAGCGGCAGCGCCGGGTCCATCCGCCGGACCTCCTGCCGCACCGTATCGGCCAGAGCGAGCGGGTCGCCCGGCGTGCGGACCACGACGTTCATCGTGTCCGCCGAGAAGCCGACGGTCTGCGCGGTCTGGTCCTGCAGGAAATAGAGCTCGGTGCCGGTTTTCTGATCGAGGCCGCCCTGCTTCACGTCCCCGACCACGCCGACGACGCTGAGCCAGGGGAGCGGGGCGTCGTCCGGCCCGGGCGCCCGCAGGCGTTTGCCGATCGGGCTCTGGCCGGGCCAGAAGACCTTGGCCAGGGTCTCGTTGACCACCACCACGCCCGGCGTGCCGGCCGCGTCCGTGGGCTCGAAGTAGCGCCCCGCGACCAGGCGGACCTTCATGGTCTTGAAGTAGTCGCGCGTCACGAACTGCCAGTAATCCACGTTCTGGATCGGCCCCTCGGGCGGCGCCGGCAGGCCTTCGAATTCGGTGTCGTTCGCATTGACGTCGCGTTTCGGCGGCAGGCCGGTCATCGCGGCGGCCCCTTCGACCCCGGGCAGCGAGGCCAGCCGCACGGTCAGGTCGCGCCAGAAGGCGATCACCTTCTGGTCCTCCGGATAGGTGGCGTCGGGGAGCGCGACCCGGAAGGTCAGCAGGCCGTCGGCCTGGAACCCGGGATTCACCTGCTGCAACATCCAGAAGCTCTTGAGGAGAAGGCCGGCGCCGATCACCAGGAGAGTGGCCAGGGTGATCTCCACCACGACCAGCGAGCGCCGGAACCACTGGGAGACCCGGCCCGCCGTCGAGCGCGCGGTCCCCTCCTTGAGCGAGGTGAAAAAGGCCGCGCCGCGGACGTGCAGGGCCGGAGCCAGGCCGAAGAGCAGGCCGGTCAGGAGCGAGATCCCGAGGGTGAAGGCCACCGCCCGCGCGTCCACTCCGATCGCCTCGACCCGCGGGATGCTCGCGGCGTTGAGAGCCACGATGGCCTTGACGCCCCAGACCGCCAGCAGCAGGCCGAGCCCGCCGCCGCACAGGGCCAGCAGCACGCTCTCGGTGAGGAATTGCCGCAGCAGGCGCCCCCGCGCCGCTCCCAGGGCCGTGCGGATCGCGATCTCCCGCTGCCGCCCCTCGGCCCGCGCCAGGAGGAGGTTCGCCACGTTCAAGCAGGCGATGAGCAGCACCAGCCCCACGGCCACGGCCATCACCACGACCCGCGAGCGGACGTCGCCCACCAGATCTTCCAGGAGCGGCTTGATCACCAGGCGGTGGTTCTCGGGGTGGGGCGCGTGGTTTCCCGGAAACTCCCGCTGCCAGCGGGCAATCAGGCCGTCGAGCTCCGACTTCGACGAGGCGAGGGTGGCCTCGGGCTTCAGGCGGCCCACGAGATAGAGGAAGTGGCCGCCGCGGTTCCCCGGACTCGCCGGATCGAGGGCCAGAGGGGCCCAGACCTCGATGCGCTGGCCGCCGATGTCGAAGGAGGGGGGCATCACCCCCAGGATCGTCCGCGGCTCGCCGTCGATGATCACCCGCTTCCCGAGGACGCCCCGGTCGCCCGCGAAGGCCCGCTTCCAGAGCCCGTGGCTCAAGACCACGGTTTTCTCCGCGTTGGGCAGGTCCTCGGCCTGGGTGTACGCGCGACCCAGCACCGGATCGACCCCCAGGGTGGAAAAGAGGCTCGCCGTGGCCGCCGCCGCACGCACCCGCAGCGGCTGGTCTCTCCCTTCCACGTTGACCTCGCCCGTCACGTAGGACCCGACGTCCTGAAAGCTCGTATTCCAGCGCCGGAACTCCAGGTACTCGGGGCCGGAGACCCAGAACTTGTCGAAGCCCAGGCCCGGGAACTGACTGTAGACGGCCATCAGCCGGTCGGGCTGCCGGTACGGAAGAGGCGTCAGCAAAACGCCGTCCACGACGCTGAAGATGGCCGCGTTGGCACCGATCCCAAGGGCCAGGGTGAGGACGGTCAGCAGGGTGAAACCGGGGCTGCGGACGAGAAGACGGCCGGCGTACCGGAGATCCTGGAGAAGTGATCGCATGAGCCCTCCTTGAAGTCCGTTCACACTGATCCCCTTCCCCTGGGGGAAGGGGCCAGGGGATGGGGCGATCGGGTCAACCTTCTACGACCGCGGTCGTTGAAAGTTTCAGCCTCTCGACGGCCTCGGCGAAATCTTCCGGCGGAGGTTCCGTGAAGCGGACCTCCTTGCCGCTGCGCGGATGGACGAACCCGAGCTCGGTGGCGTGGAGCATCAGGCGGGGCGCGGGCAGCCAGGGACCCGCGAAGTCGCGGACGTAGACGGTCTCTCCCAGCAGGGGGTGCCCGGCCTCGGCCATGTGGATGCGGATCTGGTGCGTGCGGCCGGTCTCCAGCCGGCAGGAGACCAGGGTGGCTCCGCGCAGGCGCTCCTGGACGGCCACGTGGGTGATGGCCTGGCGGGCGGACCTCACCCCCTGGGGAGAGGGGGAAACAGAGCCCCGCAGGCCGTCCCCGCGGTCGGGAACCAGAATCGAATCGTAGACGGCGCTTCGGGCCCGGCCGTGGACCACGGCGAGATAGCGGCGCAGAGCCGTGTGCTCGGTGAATTGCTGCTGCAAATCCCTCTGGGCGGAGATCGTGCGGGCGAAGACGACCAGGCCGGAGGTGTCCTTGTCGAGACGCTGGACCGCGCGGAGGCTCGGGTTGTGCGGCAGGCCGCGGCTGGTCTCCAGCCGGCGGATGGCCACCCGCGCCCGCGACAGGAGGGTGTCGCGGTCCGTCCGCTCGAACGGCACGGTCATCAGGCCGGCCGGCTTGCGGACCACGGCCACGTCGGTATCCAGATGGACGAGAAGCTCCGGCTCGCGGCACGGTTCACCGCGCGAATGGGAGCCGCCCGCCGCCATCTCGATCTGCTGGCCTGCGCGCAGACGCTGGGCCGGATCTGTGACGGCTTGGCCGTCCACCCGGACCTGACCGCTCCGGACGAGATCGCGGGCTTTGCTCCAGGAGAGACTCGGGACCAGCTCGCGAACGATGGCGGCGACCGTCTGCCCCGCCTGGTCCGCGGTGACCGTCCTCTGATCCGTGCGCTCACTCACCGCAGCTCTCGGTATA
>DATFPH010000128.1:0-6401 GCA_035264905.1 Thermoanaerobaculia bacterium | reverse complement strand
GACGCTGCTGGCCGTGCTCGAGAGCGGTGCGGCGTATCTGCCGCTCGATCCGGCGTACCCGGCAGAGCGGCTGCGCTTCCTGCTGGCAGACACCGGGGCGGCGCTGGTGGTGTCGGAGCGCTCGCTGGCATGGCCGGAAGGCTTCACCGCCGAGACACCTGAGCTCTACATCGACGAGGCGACTCTCGGGACGGCGGCGGCTGCTGCCGCCGCCGCGGAAGACAACCTGGCGTACCTGATCTACACGTCGGGATCGACCGGGGTTCCCAAGGGCGTGGCGATCCCGCACGGCAGCGCCCTTCGTCTGGTCGAGTGGGCGCTCGTCCGATATTCCGCGGAGGAGCTCGCGGGGGTTCTGTTCTCGACCTCGACCAGCTTCGACCTGTCCATCTTCGAGCTCTTCGTGCCGCTGTCGTCGGGTGGCGCGGTGATCGTGGCGGACGACGCGCTGGCGCTCACCGGGCTGCCGGCGGCGTCGGAGGTGACGCTGGTCAACACGGTGCCGTCGGCGCTGGCGGGCTTGCTCGACCTCGGCCCGCTGCCGGCGGCGGTACGGACGGTGAACCTGGCGGGCGAGCCGCTGCGCGGCGCCTTGGCGGAGCGGGTCCACGGGGCTGGCGTGGCGCGGCTGTGGAATCTCTATGGACCGTCGGAGGACACGACGTACTCGACGGGAACGGAGGTGGCGCCGGGGACCGGACGGGAGCCGGACATCGGCCGGCCGGTGGCGGGCTCGACGGCGTTCGTGCTGGACGGAAGCCTCGGAGTGATGCCGGAAATAATGCCGGTGGGGGTGCCGGGCGAGCTCTGCCTGGGCGGCGAGGCGCTGGCCCGGGGCTATCTCAACCGGCCGGAGCTGACCGCGGAGCGCTTCGTGCCGGATCCGTTCGCCGGTTCGGGCTCCCGTCTCTACCGCACGGGAGACCGGGCCCGTTGGCGTCCCGACGGGGCGCTCGAGCTCCTGGGGCGGATGGACCACCAAGTGAAGGTGCGGGGCTTCCGCATCGAGCTGGGCGAGATCGAGGCCGTGCTGTCGGGGCATCCGGCGGTGCGGGAGGCGGCGGTGACCGCCCCGGCCACCCCGGCAGACATCTCGGGGGACCGGCGGCTGGTGGCGTACGTGTCGGCCACGGAAGAGGGCGGACCGCTCGACGTGGCGGCGCTCGGCGTCTATCTCGGCTCGCGTCTGCCATCGTTCATGGTGCCGTCGATGTGGGTGGAGCTGGCGGCGCTGCCGCGGACGCGGACGGGGAAGGTGGACCGTAAGGCGCTGCCCGTACCGGGGGAGACGGCGACGGGGCAGGCGTACGAGGCACCGCGTACGGCGACGGAGGAGGTGCTGGCAGGGATCTGGGGCGACCTGCTCCGCCGCGAGCGGGTGGGGGTGCACGACAACTTCTTCGCCCTGGGCGGTCACTCGCTGCTCGCTACCCAGGTGGTCTCCCGGCTGCGCGACCGGCTGGGGGTCGAGCTGCCGGTGCGCGCGCTCTTCGAGCAGCCCACGGTCGCCGGTCTGGCGGCGCTGCTCGCCGGCCCCGGCGAGGGTGTTGCCCAGGAGCCGATCGTCGCCCTGCCGCGGGACGTGGAGGGCGGCGGCACGTTCCCGGCGTCGTTCGCACAGCGGCGGCTGTGGTTCCTCGATCAGCTCGAGCCGGGGAGCGCGGTGTACAACATGCCGATCGCCCTATTAATCCAAGGCGAATCGCTCGAGGGCGGGCTGGCCGAAGAGCGGCTCGCGGCGGTGTTCGGCGAGCTGGCGCGGCGCCACGAGACGCTGCGCACGACGTTCGTTGCGGGGACCGACGGACCGCTGCAGGTGGTGCACCCGATACCCTCGGACATCGAGTGGCCGTTCGCACTCGCGTCGATCGACCTGTCGGCGCTGGGTGACGAGGAGCGCCGGCGGGAGCTGACGCGGCGGGTGGCGGAGGAGTCGCTGCGCCCGTTCGATCTCGCTTCCGGCCCGCTGCTGCGGGCGACGCTGGTGCGGCTGGCCGCTCGGGAGAGCGCGCTGCTGCTCACCCTGCACCACGTGATCTCGGACGGCTGGTCGATGGGAGTGCTGGTGCGGGACGTGACGGCGCTCTACGCGGCAGCAATGGCTGGAAGATCGGGACAACCGGGACGGCCGCCGGGAGAGGCGCTGCCGCCGCTGCCGGTGCAGTACGCGGACTTCACGGTGTGGCAGAACCGCCGGCTGTCGGGGGAGACGCTCGCGCGCGAGATCGAGCACTGGCGGGAGAAGCTCGCCGGAGTGCCGCCGTTCCTCGAGCTGCCGACGGACCGGCCGCGTCCGCCGGTGCAGACGTTCGGTGGACGGAGCCTGCCGCTGTGGCTCGAGCCGGAGCTGGCGGGCCGTCTGTCGGCGCTGGCGCTCGAGACGGGGACGACGCTGTTCATGGTGCTGCTGGCGGGCTTGGAGACGCTCCTGGGGATCTACTCGGGGGCGGACGACCTGGCGGTGGGAACTCCGATCGCCGGCCGCAACCGGGCGGAGCTCGAGGGATTGATCGGGTTTTTCCTCAACTCGCTGGTGCTGCGCGCCGACCTGTCGGGAGATCCGTCGTTCGTCGATCTCCTGGGCCGGGTCCGCGAGGACACGCTGTCGGCCTACACGCACCAGGACCTGCCGTTCGAGAAGCTGGTGGAGGAGGTCAAGCCGGAGCGCAGCCGGGCGCACTCGCCGATCTTCCAGGTGATGCTCGTGTTGCAGAACGCGCCGATGGGCGGGGGCGGCGAGCTGCCGGGCCTGACGATGCGGCCGTTGGCGGGGGGTGAGACGGCGGCGAAGTATGACCTGGCGCTGGTGCTCTCCGAAGAGAGTGTCGGGAGCGGTGGGAGGGGTGGGATCGGCGGCAGCCTCGATTACAACGTCGATCTGTTCGACGCGCCGACGATGGTCCGGCTGCTCGATCATTGGCGGGCGTTGCTCGAAGGGGTGGTGGCGGACTCCGGATCCCGGCTGTCGGCGCTCCCCCTGCTGGCACCCGGGGAGCGGCAGCAGCTCCTCCACGAGTGGAGCGACGCGGCCCCCGTTGTCAATGAGACCGGCGGAACAACCCCGGTGCACGAGCTCTTCGCGGCGCAGGCAGCGCAGCGTCCGGACGCGGTGGCGCTGGTCGCCGCGCTGGTCTCCGGTCATCAGGTCCTGACCTACGGTGAGCTCGCGCGAAGGTCGAGCCGGATGGCGCGCCGCCTCACGGAGCTCGGAGTCGGGCCGGGCACGCTGGTCGGGCTCTGCGCCGAGCGCTCCCCCGAGCTCATCCTGGGAGTGCTGGCGATCCTCGCGGCCGGCGGGGCCTACCTGCCGCTCGACCCCGCCCATCCCATGGAGCGCCTGGCCTACACCCTCGCCGACGCCAGGGTGCCGATCCTCCTGGCCGAGGAGTCTCTGCACGAGCGCCTGCCGGCGGGCGCCGCGCGGGTGGTCGGTCTGCATGCGCTCGCCGCCGGCCAGGAGGCCGCCGGAGAGGTCCCCCCTCCCGCCGCCCGCGCCGCTGCGGGCGACCCCGGCGACCTCGCCTACGTCATCTACACCTCGGGATCGACCGGCCGGCCGAAGGGCGTCGAGGTCAGTCACGCGAACGTCGCGCGCCTCTTCACCGTCATCCGCCAGTCCTTCCCCTTCGGTCAGGACGACGTCTGGACGCTCTTCCACTCGATCGCCTTCGACTTCTCGGTCTGGGAGCTGTGGGGGGCGCTCGCCTTCGGCGGGCGGCTCGTCGTCGTGCCGGGCGAGACGGCCCGCTCGACCGAGGCGTTCTACGAGCTGCTGCGACGGGAGCGGGTGACGGTGCTCAGCCAGACCCCCTCGGCCTTCCGGCAGCTCCTCTGGGCCGAGGAGTCGGCCCTCGCGCGCGGTGACATGGATAAGGCGGACGATGCGATGGTCTCGGACCTCCGGCTGGTGGTCTTCGGCGGCGAGGCGCTGGATCCTGCGTCGCTCGCCCCGTGGCTCGAGCGCCACGGCGACGAGCGGCCGCTGCTGGTCAACATGTACGGCATCACGGAGACGACGGTGCACACGACCTGGCGACGGCTGCGGCAGAGCGACCTGGCGCAGCCGGGGAGCGCCATCGGCCGGCCGCTGTCCGACCTCTCGCTCCATCTGCTCGACCGCGGCGGCCGGCCGGTGCCGATCGGCGTGCCGGGAGAGATCCACGTGGGCGGCGCCGGAGTGGCGAGGGGGTATCTCGCCCGCCCCGCCCTCACCGCGGAACGGTTCGTGCCCGCTCCTTTCGTCGGCGATCCCTTCGCCTCCGGGGTGGGCGGGCTGCGGCTCTACCGTTCCGGCGACCTGGCGCGCCGGCGCCCGGACGGCGACCTCGAATACCTCGGGCGGATCGACCGCCAGGTGAAGGTGCGCGGCTTCCGCATCGAGCTCGGCGAGATCGAGGAGGCGCTCGCCGAGCATCCGGAGGTGAGGGAGGCGGTGGTGACGGCGCGCGAGGACCGCCCGGGCGACGTGCGGCTGGTCGGCTACGTGACCTCGGCGGCCGAGCCCGGGCCGGCGCCGCAGGCGCTCGCCGCCTTCCTCGCCGAGCGGCTGCCCGGCTACATGGTGCCGGCGGCCTGGGTGCTGCTCGACCGGCTGCCGCTCACCACCAACGGCAAGTTGGACCGTGCGGCCCTGCCGGCCCCTTCGGGCAAGGTGGACCGCGCGGCCCCGCCGGCCCCTTCGGGCAAGTTGGACCGCGCGGCCCTGCCGGCCCCTGCGGAGCGCGGAGAGGGCGGCGCGTACGTTGCGCCGCGGAGCCCGGTCGAGCAGGTGCTCGCCGGGATCTGGGAGGAGGTGCTCGGGCTGCAGCGCGTGGGGATGGAGGACGACTTCTTCGCCCTGGGCGGCCACTCGCTCATCGCGGCCCAGGTGACCTCGCGAGTGCTCCAGGCGTTCTCCGTGGAGCTGTCGCTGCGCGTCCTCTTCGAGCGCCCGACCGTGGCGGCCATGGCCGCGGAGGTCGAGGGGCTGCGGGGGAGTGGCGCGGTTACCGGAGCCAGCGGGGCCAGCGCGGCACCGCCGCTCGTGCGGGCGCCCCGCGGCACCGAGGCGCCGATGTCGTTCCGGCAGGAGTGGCGGTGGCTGCTCGACCAGTTCTCGCCGAGCAAGACGGGCAACAACGTGCCGCTCGCGCTGACGCTCCGCGGCGCGGTGTCGGCGCCGGCGCTCGCGGCGGCGCTCGCCGCGGAGGTCGAGCGCCACGAGTCTCTCCGCACGCGCTTCGTCTTGGCCGGGGGCAAGCCCGTGCAGCGAATCGACCCGCCCTTTCGGCCGCCCCTGCCGTTCGTGGACCTGGGCGGCCTGCCGCCCGCCGTGGCGGAGCGCGAGGCGGCACGGCTCGCCGCAGCGGAGTGGACCTTCCTCTTCGACATCGCGCGCGGGCCCCTCCTGCACTCGGTCCTCCTGCGCCTCGAGGAGAAGGTCTTCGTCCTCCTCCTGACCATCCACCACATCATTTCGGACGGCTGGTCGATGCGCATCCTGGCGCGCGAGCTGACGGCGCTCTACGCGGCTGCGCAGGCCGGCCTGCCCTCGCCGCTCCCCGAGCTCCCCCTCCAGTTTCGCGACTTCGCCATCTGGCAGCGAGAGTGGCTCCAGGGCGAGGCGCTCGACAGTCTCCTCGGCGCCGCGGTCCAGCGGCTCGCCGGCATGCCGACCCTCGACCTGCCCACCGACCGGCCGCCTTCTGGGCGACGCCACTCCAGCTCGGGCTTCCTGCCGTTCGGGCTCGACGTTGCCTTGACCGCCGGCTTGAGCGCCCTCTCGCGCCGCCAGGGGGCGAGCCTCTTCATGACGGTCCTCGCCGCCTTCACGGGCCTCCTGCGCCGGCACACCGGCCGGGGCGACTTCCCCGTGGCGACCATCACCGCGGGCCGGACCCGCGCCGAGCTCGAGCCGCTGATCGGCTACTTCACCAACACCCTGGTCATCCGCGCCGCAGCGGGGGGCGCCCCGGACTTCGGCGAGCTCCTCGGACGGACACGCGCGGCGACCCTCGCCGCCTATGACCACCAGGACCTGCCGTTCTCCCTCCTCGTCGAGGCGTTGCGCGCGAAGGAGGGGCCGCCCCTCTTCGAGATCCTCTTCCTCATGCAGCCGCCGAGCTCGGAGGTCGCGGCCCCCGACGCCGAGGTCGCGCACTTTCCGGTCGAGGCGACCGGGGCCCAGGACTTCACCCTCGTCCTCGACCTGGTCGAAACCGGCGGCGGCCTGAGCGGGACCTTTTCCTACAACCAGGCGCTCTTCGACTCCACGACGGCCCTGCGCTGGCGGGGCCATCTCGAGGCGCTCCTCGCGGGCGCGGCGGCGGACCCGACGCGGCCGCTCACCGAGCTGCCGCTGCTCTCGGAAGGCGAGCGCCATCAGGTGACCTTCGAGTGGGGAGAGGCGGTGCACGTCGACG
>DATFPH010000127.1:0-34996 GCA_035264905.1 Thermoanaerobaculia bacterium | reverse complement strand
GCCGCCACACCGAGAGAAAGCGCCAGGGCAAGCCGTTCACGCGCGAAGAAATCGAGGGATGAGTAACGATTACGGAGTGGAAACCGGGGCGGCCCTTTGCACCTCCATCCAATCCTGAGGCCAGTACGCCTCGGCGAGAGGCTGGAGAAGATCCCCAGCGAGTGTTACGGCCTCGGTAGATATCCCCTGCGCTTCGATGTAGAAGGTGAGGACGAGGGACTCGCTTTTACCCCCCGCAGTGCGGGTGAGCGCGAGGACCAGCACTCCGTGGTTGACGTACCGGTTGCCACGGGAATCTAGGTGGATCGCTCCCGGCGCGGGCTCGGCGGGGCTCCGGCGCACGACCTGGAATTCGGTCGAGGGGGTGCCGGTCTTCCCGAGCGCACTGTAGGTCACTCCCTCCGGAGCACGGCGGTTGAGAGCGTCGAGCGGCCGCATGAGCGCGCGGGCGGTGCCGCTCGATCCCTCGACCACCCGTGACATCCCTTCCAGAATGAGCTGCCGGCTTTCCGCGGGAAGCGGCAAGGCCGGCGGCTCTCGGCTCAGCTCCTTCTCAAGGTCCCACAGCACCTTTTCGGGCTTTTTTTCGGAGCCTTTCTCCACGGGTGGCGGTGGCACCACCACTCGCTCGATCAGATGCGTGTCGACTTTGCGGCCGGTGAGGAGACGGGCCATGGACCCGGCGAGCTGTACGTTCGACCAGCGATTGTTGCCCAACCCGAGCAGGCTGGTGTAGAGGTCCTGCCGCGCCTGCTGGATGAGATTGGTACGCAGGTTGACCTTCTCCGGAGTGACCGGCGAGAAGGCCAGGGCCACGTCTCTTCCGGCACCGCCCGCGGCGTCGGTGATTGGGCTCCAATACTGCATCGCCAGGGTGCGGTCGGCAGATGACGACTCATAATGAACGGAGTGGCCGAAGAGGTCACGGAAGTTTCGATAGAAGCGCGTGTCCTGGACTCCGGCCATCTCTGTCGCCCCGGGGTGGTTCTCGGCCTTGACTACGGTGAGGAAAGGTCTGTAGCTCGCGGGGCTACCGCCCAGGCTGTAACCGTCCGGAGGAACCAGCGGCCGGCCGCGGTCCGGGACCGGCATTCCATTCCCCCATTCCGCCAGCGCCAGTACACCGAGCTCGAGCATGTAGCGGTTCGAGGAGACTTCGAGGAAGCGGCGGAAGTCGATGGGAGCATTGCCGCCGTGGCAGTCCTCCGGGAGGCTGTACTTCCCGAAGTCGTAGCCGAGGAGGAGCGGTGGCGGATTCCCTCCAGGATGGCAGGGCGTTACGAGCTGAGCCAGGCGGGGCTGTGTGGCGAGGGCTGCCGCAGCCAGAAAGGGCTTGGTGGACGAGCCGACGGGATGCATGAGGAAGTTGTGGTTTTCGCCGAGGATCACCTTGTGGACGTCGCTCTTCAGGCGCAGGTCTTCCAGATCTCCGGCCGTGGGGTAGCTGGCCAGCGCCAGGACCCGGCCGCTCTCGGGATCGAGCAGGGTCACGGCCGCCCGCAGCGGCCGCCGGCCATAGCGCTGGCGGCAGAAGCTCGACAGGCGGCGGGTGAGGAAATCCTGGAAGAAAGCGTCGAGGGTGAGATGGACGTCGAAGTCGTCCCGGCCTTTTCCGGCACCGGCGACGACCGCTGCGTCGACGGCCCGCGTCAGCTCGTCGGCCATCTCGAGCCGGTTGCCGAGGGTCCTCCGGCGCAGCTCGCCGTTGACCGTCGTGACGAACGACACCAGGCCGGCTTCATCCCCGCTGTCCACATGATATTGCTCGTTGGTCGATCCCTCCTCCTGGAGCCAGACCCAGTCTCCGCTGTCGAGGCGCAGCCGGGCGCCGGTGCGCACCGGGCAGCCATTGAGCAGGATCCCCGGGCGCTCCTGGTAGACCTCGACCGCCACCTCGTCGCCGATGTGCTCGAGGGACGCGAACATCCGGCCTGCCTCGCGCCACTTCAAGGCCATTTTTTCGGCCCGTTCGTCGCCTTGTCCCGGTTTGATCCAGGTATCCGAGAACGAGGAGGCAGGCAACGGCAGGCGCTCCCAAGGAGCGCGCGTCACTTCGAGCCGCCGGTCCGGCGAGGACAGGCTCAGGGTCGGCTCTCCCTGGCGCAGATAGAGCCGGCCCCGCCAGGTGCTGGCGGTGTATGCGGGGAGGCGTTGCTTGTGGAAGCTCTCATTGATTCGTAAGAGCCTCCCGTCGCAACGGCCTCCGCCGAGATCCTGGCGCTCGACTTCGAAGGGTCGCCGGTCCCCGGCGTTCCATTGGCTCAAGTCGTTGTCCAGGTAACTATGGTCGTGGAAGAAGGCTTCCGCGTCTGTCAGGCCGCGGGGCGTGATCTGTTCGCTCCGGCACTCGTAGACGAGCTTGCCCGCTCCGATCAGGCGGTCGACCTCCTTGATATAGCCGGAGGGGACATAGACCTGATAGAGGCCTTTCTCCGCGGCGAAAGAAAGGATGAGGACCAGCGGCAAGAGAAGGACGCCGAACACGACCGCCAGCCGCCGGGGGCTCATGCCGTGCTCCTCCGAAGGCCGAGCCCTAGGATGGCCAGTCCCAGCAGGGTCCCCGACTCGAGGACGTCGGAGAGAGAGTTGAGGGAAAGCAGATTCATGTTCTTGCCCGTGAACAGCACCAGGTTGAGGTTGGCGAGAAGCATATAGAGGCTGGGAAGCACGAAGGCGAGGAGCGCAGCGAAGCCGATGAAGAGGCCCTGCTGGCCGAGCCTGTCGCGATCATCCTGGACGCGGGCGGTGAGGGGGACGGCGGCCAGCGAGAGCAGATAGAGCAGAGCGAGGCCGAAGAGCCCCAGCCGGCCGAACTCGGTGAGAACGAAGACCATCGGCACCAGGTCCGAAAGATAGGTGATCCCGAGGTGGCGGGGCAGCTCCTCCCCGAGATAGCCGCGACCCAGCCAGCCGCCCCGCCGGGCATAGCTTTGCAGCGTCGAGAATTGGATCGCCACGCGTTCCGCGGGATCGAGCCCCACTTCCGAAAGGATTTTCGGATTCGCCAGCATGTACAGGCGAAACATCTGCTGGGCGCGCGTGGAGCTCAGCTGTGTGATCTGCTCTCGCACCGGCGCCGCCGGAGCCCCCTCACTGCCGGTGGTTTTCGCACCCCATCCCACGATCTGCACCAGCGCGCCGGGGAAGGCGTTGACGCCGATCACGGCCAGGAGAGGCAGTGAGGCAAGGGCACACACGGCGATGCGGGGAGCGAGCCGCCGGCCGCGGACGGGAGGCGCGGAAGCGAGAACGAGGAGCGAGACCACGGGCGCCAGCACGTGCACGAGCACCAGTCCGGTATCGCCGACCACGACGGCGACGACAAGAAACGCGACCACCAGAAAGATGTAGAAGGCGACGATGCCGGCGAGCCAGGGCGGCAGGCGCCGGAGGAGCCGCCAACCACCCGGCGGCTCGGAGCCCTCGGGAGAGCCTGCTGTTTGCGCAGTCTCCAGCCGCCGCAGGCTCTCGAGCGTGAGACCCACGGCCGCGGCGCACACGGGCAGTTGGAGGACGGTCCACAGGAGGCGGAAATCGGAGAAGGGGAGCCGCAGGGTCTCGGGCATGCCGAGCGCGAGAGCAATCCAGCGGAGCACGAGGACGGCCGCTCCCACGAAGACGATCCAGCCGGGCCGCCAGGGGAACCCGTCTCGTTGGATGCGCCCCAGGGCGGAAGCGACCCGCGGACGTCTTGCCAGGACATGGGCGAGAGCGAGGATGGCTCCCAGCAGCAGGGGGAGGAGGGCCAGGGCTCGCCTGCCGCCGGTCCCCCCGCTGGAGACGATGAAGGTGCCTGCGGCCGCGATGACGAGACCCGCCAGCGGCCAACCGAGAGCGCCCAGTCGACCGGCCGGTGAAGGTGGCTGGCGCGCGCCGTCGGCCGGGCGTGCCGGTTGGCGCAGGAGCCAGGCCAAAGCCCAGGCGAAGACGAGGAGGGCCGGCACCAGCCAGAGAGCCAGTCGCGATTCCTCGAAAGCATCGAGCGTGAAGTCCGGAGGCTGGTTGGCCGCCTTGTGACTGAAGAGCAGGCGGTGGGCGAGGAGGAGCCCGACAGGGCCGACGATCGAAGCCAGTCCCGAATGCGATGCCATGCCGCGAAAAAGGAAGACCGCCAGGAAAAGGTTCAGGAGGGCCAGGTCCAGGAGGATCTGGTGCGGGAAGTCCCGCCGGTCGAGGAGCAGCAGCAAGCGGTCTTTTCCGGCTCCGAGAGCGTAGATGTCGCCGAAGCGGACCTCCTGCTCGTCCGCCAGGAACGTGATGGTCGCGCGGTCCTTCGACCGGTCGTAGCGATAGAGGGCGGTCAGGCCACGGAAGCGCGACGAGGGCTCGGGGAGCTCGATCATCTCCTCGCGGGCGAAGGCGGAGGGCACACCCAGCGCGAGAGGCAGCTCCGAGCTTCCGGGAGGGACGGCCCGGACCCACCGTCGAGGCTGGAGGAAGCGAACTTCGACTTCATCGTTCCGGACGAGGATCCGGTCGCGCCGCTGGCTGCGCAGAGAGCCGCCGACGTAGACGACCTCGAGGCTGAGATCGAACATGGCGGGCACCGGCCACTGTTCGACAAAAGCGCCTACGGCCGTGCCCGCGCGCTCGATCCTGACCTCCTGGCTGCGGATCAGCAGATGCCAGGGACCGAAACGGTCGGGCCGATGGAGGAACGAGTGAACACCGGCAAGCCTCTTGTCGAGGACCGCCAGCTCATAGACCCGGCGGCTGCCGGAGAGGAACTGGCCCAAGGCGGACGGGAGGTTCTCCTCCTTGGAGCTCCAGGAGAGATGATTGCCGTCATAGCTGATGCGCACCGGCGCACCGGACTTGTGGCCCCCGATGACGATCGTGTCGCCATCTTCCAGTGGATAGCTGTTGCAGTATCTATCGTCGATCCGGACGGCAGGCGAGGGAGAGCTGAGCTCGAGGACGGCGCCGGAGGGCGAGCTGGAAGTCGCCGGTGTGCCGGTTTTTGCGGTGCCTGGTTTGGCCGGTTCGAGCAGGACCGAGCGGGCGCCCAGGAGCGGCGCTTGGAGGTCCTCGATCTCCAGGCTGTCGCCGGGCGAGGAGCCGGCTGTCACTGGAGTGGTCGTGCCGAAGGCCAGCCGTTTGCCGACGTAGTCGAACCGCAGCACGCGGGTGCGCTCTCGCGCGGTGAAGAGGACCAGGGCTCCGAAGCCGAGTGGCAGGAGGATCAGCAGGAAGGCAACGGCGCGGCGGATCTGCTGCTGCCGGTCCAGAGTCCAGGAGGAATTGGGCAGCCACCCGAGGACAGCCAGGCACCCACCCGTCAAAACCGCGGCCAGGAGGATTTCCATCAGGGAGCGGGGGGGGAGGGAGTGGGTGGAGACTCGCGATAGAGCGGCAGCGTCAAGCTGTCCTTGCCTGGTGTCAAGGTCTTGGTGCCGCAGGTCGCGTCAGGGAGCTTGTTGGCCTGACAGAGGAGAGCCGTCTCGAGCCGGAACTTGCGCGCCACCTCGGTGACGCCGACCGGTGCAGCGAGGTAGCCAGGCACGAGCCAGTGTGTCGTCCCGCGCGCCTCGCGGAGAGCTTCGCACTCTTCGCTGTCGAGCTCGAACGAATGGATGCTCGACCAGTCCTGGGCGGGACGAGTCGGGAACGAGCGCCAGGCGACGAGCAGACCGGCCGCAAGAGCGGCTACCCCCACCCAGCGCAATAGGGCCCAGCCCCAAGATGGAGGCATCTCTTAAAGTATACCAAACGGCGAGTAGGATGTGGTGGATTGCAGAAGACCGTTCGAGGCAGAGGGTGTGTGATGGCGAAACGAGAGGCCCTCGACGAATCGCTGGCCCGCTCGGCCAAGCCGCTGTATGAGGAGATCCGGGCTGTCCTCGAATCGGCGCGCGGCGGCGCCTACCGTGCCGTCAACGCGGCGATGGTGCAGGCTTACTGGCATGTCGGGCGGCTGATCGTCGAGCACGAACAGGGTGGGGCGAAGCGTGCCGCCTATGGCGAGGCGGTGTTGGAGGAGTTGTCGCGGCGGCTGACGACCGAGTTCGGTCGCGGATTCGACGTCACCAACCTGCGCAAGATGCGCCAGTTCTATCGGATATTCGAGATTCGAGACGCAGTGCGTCTCGAATCAGGTGATGAGACCAAACGAGACGCGGCGCGTCTCGTTTCTCCGGTGGAGATGAGTCGCCACACCGCATCTGATGACTTGAGCTGGAGCCACTTTCGCTTGCTGATGCAGGTCGAAGACCCGGCCGCCCGCGAGTGGTATATGCGCGAGGCCGCGAAACCGCCAGATCTTCGCCGCCAAGTATGTGAAGGTCCTGCCGACCGAACGGGAGCTCACGCGCGAGATCGAGCGCGAGCGGCGATTGATCGATGCGCGCCACGCCGACGAAGAGAAACGCTGACAGCAGGGCGATCAGCAGGAGGAGCGAGCCGCGCAGGCAGCGGCGAGGGCTGCCGCACCCCCTCCTGTGCAGCTCGGACGACCACCCGCGAGAGCTGTTCTGGGACCAAGAGCCCTTCCTCCGGTATCCTTGGCACGCTTGGAGATTGTCGGTTGGGGTCCGGCCACCGCCGGCCCCCCTTGGGCGCTCAAAGAGGAGGTATCCATGCAGCAGGACGTTCGCTGGAAGCAGCGCTTCCAGAACTTTGATCGAGCGGTGGCGCTCTTGCGCGAACCCTTTGAGCGCGATGTCGCGACGCTCTCGAACCTCGAAAAAGAGGGTACGATCCAGCGCTTCGAATTCACCGTGGAGCTCGCCTGGAAGACCCTCAAGGATTATCTGGAATCCGAGGGTCAGGTCATCGAGCCGGTGACTCCGCGCAGCGTCATCAAAGAGGCCTTCGCCGCGCGCATCCTCAGCGATGGTCAGGTGTGGATCGACATGCTCGATCTCCGTAACCTGCTGTCACACACCTACGATGAGGCAACGTTCGATGCGGCCGTCCTCGCCATCCGGGACCGCTTTCAGGCAGCCATCGAAGAGCTGCACCACTGGCTCCTGGAACGGAGCACTCTATGACACAGCCATCGGGCCTCTCCCCCCGAGAGCTGGATCTGATCCGTACCGTGTTGGCCCGTCATCCGGCCATCACCGGAGCCATTCTCTTTGGCTCCCGCGCCAAGGGGACGGCCCAGCCAGCGTCAGACATCGATCTCGCGCTGGAAGGCGTCGATGACCCCCTGCAGGCGGAGGCCATCGCCAGCGAGCTGGAAGAGCTGCCGCTGCCATACCGATTCGACGTCAAGGCGCTGGCCGCCATCCGGCATCGTCCCCTGCTCGAGCACATTGCCCGGGTCGGGGTGAGGATTCATGGGTAGGGCAAGAGAGAGCCGCCGCCCCCTACTCCAACGTCTTCCGGAACCGCAAAACCGCCATCCCCAACACCCCCACCCCCATCCCCAGCAACACCACCGCATCCGGCCACAGCACATCCAATCCCGACCCCCGCAGAAAAATCCCGCGCAGGATGTTCGCGTAGTAGCGCACCGGGATGACGTAAGTGGCGATCTGGAAGCCGCGGGGCATGTTTTCGATGGGGAAGATGAGGCCTGAGAGGTAGATCATCGGGACCATCAGGAGGTAGACGCAGAAGCCCATGGCCTGCTGCTGGGTTCGCACCAGGGTCGAGACGAGCAGGCCGAGGCCCAGGGTCGTCAGGATGAACAGGAAGCTCAGGGCGATCAGCAGGAGGAGGGAGCCTCGCAGGGGGACTTTGAAGAGGTTGACGGCCAGGGCGGTCACGACCAGCAGGTCGAGCATCCCGACGATCACGAAGGGGGTGAGCTTGCCGAGGATGAGCTGCCAGGGACGCAGCGGGGTGACGATGAGCTGCTCGAGGGTCCCGATCTCTTTCTCGCGGACGACGGCGACGGAGGGGAGGATCATGGTGACCAGCATGAGCACCATGGCGAGGATGGCCGGCACGTAGAACCAGCGGGTCTTCAAGTCGGGGTTGTACCAGATCCTCGGCACGAGATCGAAGGTACCAGGAGGGCTTTGGGCGCGGATTGCTGGACGCCCGGCTTGCAGTGCGGTCTGGCGAATCTCCATCCCGACGCTCGCGAGGATGCGCGAGGCATAGCCCAGCCCCAGGCCTGCGGAGTTCGAATCTGTCCCATCGGCGATGACCTGGACCTCCGGCCGGCGGCTGGTCGCGAGCTTGTCGCCGTAGCCGGGACCGATGACCAGGGCGAGTTGCGCGCGGCTGTCGAGGAGCCAGGGATCGATCCCCGCCGGGCTGTCTTCGGTCCCCACGAGCTCGAAATATCCCGAGGCGAGGAAGCGGTCGAGGAGATCGCGGCTCGCGGCGCTCCGGTCCTGATCGACCAGCAGCAGGGGGACGTTGAGCACGTCGAGGTTGGCCGCGTAGCCCAGGGCCAGGAGCTGGATGATCGGGCCGACGATCATCGCAGGAATCACTTTTTTGTCGCGCCGGAGCTGCTGGAGCTCTTTTTTGATTACAGCCAGGAGCTCGTGCACGTCATACCTCCTTGCGCGACAGCCGGACCCAGGCGAGGGCCATCATGATCGTGGCATAGATCGACAGGAACAGAACGTCTTTCGGATAGACGGAGAGCCCCGCGCCTTTCAGGATCACGCCCCGCAGCACGACGTTGAAGTAGCGCGCCGGCACCGCATACGTGATCGCTTGGAGGAAGGCCGGCATGGAACGGATCGGGAAGATGAAACCCGACAGGAAGATCGCCGGGAGCATCGAGACCAGGCTGCCGACTTGGAACGCGATCGCCTGGTTGTCGACCAGCGAGGAAACCAGGAGCCCCAACGCCAGGGCGCCGATCAGATAGATCAGCGTCAGCACGAAGAGGTCCAGATACGGCCCGCGCACCTCGACGCCGAAGAGGAACCGCGCGGCGAGCAGGATCAGCGCGGTGGCGATGAGCGAGATGCCCAGGTAAGGGAGGATCTTTCCCACGATCAGCTCGCCGGGCTTGAGCGAGGTCACCCGGAGCTGCTCCATGGTGCCGCGCTCCTTCTCGCGGACCACGGAGAGCGCGGTCGAGAGCACCGCGGTCAGCATCAGGATAAAACCGATCAGTCCGGGCACCAGGAAGTGGGTGGAGTCGAGCTCCGGGTTGTACCAGACCCGCGGCTCGTAGACGAGCGGCGCGGGATCGATCCGGCCGCCGGCCTCCGAAATGCGTTCGGTGTTCGCCGCGGCGACGATCGCTGCCGCGTATCCCATCACCGACGAGGCGGTGTTGGCGTCCGCCCCGTCGACCAGGAGCTGCACCGGCGCTGTGCTCCCGTCGGCCAGGCGGTCGGCGGTCCCCTCGGGGATGACCAGGATCGCCTTGGCTTCCCGGCGCTCGGTGAGCCGCCCCAGGTCGGCCCCGGCCGGCAGGTCGCTCGTCAGGGTGAAGTATTCGTTGTTGACGAAGGCGGCCACCAGATCCCGGCTGGCCACGCTCTTGTCGAGGTCCTGCACGGCCAAGCGGATGTGGCGCACGTCGAAGCTCAGCGCGTAGCCGTAGAGGAGCAGCATCATGGTGGGAACGCCAAGGAGCATGGCGAGGCTCAACGGGTCGCGCGCGGCCTGGATCAGCTCCTTCCAGGCGACGGCCCAGATTTTCCGGGGGCTCATGGTCTCCCCCCCGATGCCCCCGCCGCGGCTGCGTCGGCGCTCTCGATCGAGTGGATGAAGACGTCTTCGAGCGACGGCACGATACGCTCGATCGAAACCGGAGTGTTGCCGTCCTCTTCCAGGAGGGCGAGGATGCGGCGCTTTCCGTCCTCGGCATCGGCCACTACGACGTGGAGCCGGTCGCCGAAGAGCGAGGTTTCGAAGGCCCAGCTCTGCGTCTCGATGCGCTGGTGCGCCTCCAGGAACCGCGGCGCGGCCACCTCCAGCACGGCGCGGCCGGCGAAGACCTCTTTGAGCTCTCCCACCGTGCCCAGCGCCACCAGCCGGCCCTGGTGGAGAAGCGCGATGCGGTCGCAGCGCTCGGCCTCGTCGAGGTAGTGGGTGGTGACGATCAGGGTGACCCCCTCGGCCGCCATCTCGTCGATCAGCTCCCAGAAGCGGCGGCGCGAGAGGGGATCGACGCCGCCGGTGGGCTCGTCCAGAAAGAGGACCCGCGGCCGGTGGAGCACGGCGCACGCCAGGGCGAGCCGTTGCTTCCAGCCGCCCGGCAGCGATTTGACGACCTTGTCTTCCATGCCGGCCAGGGCGCCGGTCTCCTTGGCCCAGGCGATGCGGTCGGCTTTCTCCTTACCGCGCAGGCCGTAGATGCCGCCATAGAAATCCAGGTTCTGCTGGACGCTCAGGTCGTCGTAGAGGCTGAACCGCTGCGTCATGTAGCCGATGCGGCGGCGTACCGCCTCGGGGTCCTTGGCCGTGTCGACGCCGAGGACCCGCGCGGTTCCCGAGGTGGGACGGAGCAGGCCGCAGAACAGGCGGATCAGCGTCGACTTGCCCGCGCCGTTGCTCCCCAGCAGGCCGAAGACCTCGCCGGCGCGGACGTCGAAGGAAACGTCGTCCACTGCCACGAACGCGCCGAAGCGCTTGACCAGATGGACGGATTCGAGCGAGGGCTGATCGGTCGATCTGAAATCGGGGAGATTCATGCTCACCTCCCGACCGCCCGCTCGAGACGGGCGAGGGCGATCTGGATGCGGGTGACCGCCTGGGTCCGATCGAGGCCGACGCGGAGCAGAGCGGTTTCGGCGTCGAGCAGCTCGGACGAGGGGATGACCCCTTCGCGATAGCGGTCGCTCGCCACCCGCAGGTTCTCCCGCGCCGAATCGAGACTGCGCTCGATGACCTGGAGGGACGCGCGGGCGTTTCGCAGGTCGAGAAGACGGGCGGTCACCTCCAGGCGCAAACCCTGGCGGATCGATTCGAGCTGCTGTTCGAGGGCGTCGGCCCGCGCTTCGGCCTGGGCCACGGCCGCGGCGGTCCGCCCGCCATCGAAGGCGTTGATCGAGACGAGCACTCCCGCGCTCCAGGTCCCCTCGAGCTCGTCCCGCAGGGGGAGGATGCGCTGGTTCGGCCGGGCGTAGTCGTAGCCCAAAGAGAAGCCGGCCTGGGGACGGGCGATGGCCCGCTGGATCTCCGCCGCCGCGCGCGCCGCCTCGATGCGCTGTTGCAACGCCTTCAGCTCGGGCCGGGCGTCCAGAGCGGCCGCAACGAGCGCCTCGGTGTTCTCCTCGGAAGGCGCGGGCGCGGTCAGCGGGTCGATCGGCTCGGTCGGCTCGATCCGGGTCTCCGGCGGGAGGCCGGTGAGACGGACCAGATTCGCGTTGGCCACCTCGGCCGCGTTCTCGGCGGAGAGGCGCGCCAGCTCCGCCCGGTCGAGCTCGACCTGGACGGCCAAGACCTCGTTGCGGGCCGCGACCCCGAAGTCGAACCGGTCCTGCGCGCTTTTCCGATGGCCTTCATAGGACTGCAGGGCCTCGGCGAGCACCCGCGCGCTTTCCCGCGCCGTTACGAGAGACCAATAGGCGTCTCGCGTCTCCAGAGCGATCTCGCTCTCCGCCGTCGTGAGATCGAGCCCCGCCGCCTGGAGTTGCCGGTCCGCCGCGGTGATGCCGCTCTCGATCCGTCCGGAGGTCCACAACGGGAGCGAGACGCCGGCATGGGCGCGCCAGTTGTCCGGGATGTTCGGGAAGAGCGTCCGGGTTCCCAGCCCGGGGAGGCTCAGCGTGAGCTCCGGCACGTCGGAATTCCGGGTGTAGCTGCCGGAGACGTCGACGCGCGGCATGCGCTCAGCGCGGGCACCGGCAAGCCCGGCCTCGGCCACGCGGCGCTGGGCATCGAGCTCGCCGAGGCGGGGGGAGGTGGTGCGGGCGCGTCCGAGGGCTTCGGCGAGGGTGAGCGGGAGGCCCTCACCCCCGGCCCCTCTCCCACGAGTGGGAGAGGGGAGTGGGTTAGTCGGCGCGGTGGTCACGGGAGCTTCTTGGCTAACCTCCACCCCTCTCCCGCTTGCGGGAGAGGGGCCGGGGGTGAGGGCTCCAAAGGCCGGCACCACCACGCAAACAAATGCGAGCAATGCCAGGATGATGCCCCTCATGACCGCACCTCCGCCGCCTGAATCCGGGCAATGAACAGATCCTCCAGCGTCGGCGGCACCGGCCGCACATGCTCCACCTCGATCCCGTCCTCCCGCAGCGCGGCACCGAGCGTTTCCGCGGTTTCTGCCGCGCGGGCCGCGGCCTCGGCGTTGAGCGTGACATGCAGCCGCTCTCCGAACGATTCGACCGCGGTCACCTCGGGCCGGCTTTTCAGGAGATCCACCGCGGCGCGCTTGGGCCGGGCGATCACTTCGACGAGCGCGCCTTCGGCTTGCGCCTTGATGGCGGCCGGCGCGTCCATCTCCAGCAGGCGCCCGCGGTCCATCAGGGCGATGCGCTGGCAGCGCTCGGCCTCGTCCAGATAGGGAGTCGTCACGAGCAGAGTCAATCCTTCGCGTTGCAGGTGCGCGAGGATCTTCCAGAAATCGCGGCGCGACACCGGATCGACGCCGGTCGTGGGCTCGTCGAGGATGAGCAGCTCGGGCGTATGGATGAGCGTGCAGCCGAGCGCCAGCTTCTGCTTCATGCCACCCGAGAGGCGGTCGGCGAGACGTTTGCGGAACGGGCTCATGCGCAGCAGGTCGAGGAGCTCGTCGCGCCGCGCTTTCCAACCCTTCACGCCGTGGATCGAGGCGAAGAAAGAAATGTTTTCATCCACGCTCAGGTCGCCATAGAGCGTGAAGCGCTGCGACAGATAGCCGATTTTCTCGGAGAGCCTGGCGCCCTCCCGGAGCGGATCCAGTCCGCAGGTCCGCACCGTGCCGCCGTGCGGAGCGAGCAGGCCGAGGAGGACCCGCAGCGTCGTGGTCTTGCCGGCGCCGTCCGGACCGATCAGGCCGAACATCTCGCCGCGGTGCACCGCAAAGGAGAGGCCGTCCACCGCGACGAGATCGCCGAAGCGGCGGGTCAGCCCGTCCACCCGGACCATGGTGTCTTGGGTCGGAACAGTCATTGCCCCTTCCTCCCGTCCTCCGCGTCTGCCTGCCGGGGCGCGAGATCGAGCCGGGCCTCGGCGGGCATGCCGGGCTTGAACAGGCCGTCGCGGTTGTCGAACGCGATCTTGACCTCGTAGACCAGCTTCACGCGCTCGTCGCGGGTCTGCACGTTCTTCGGCGTGAACTCGGCCTGGGAGGCGATGAAGTTGATGCGCCCCTGGCGGGTCTGGCCGTTGTCGGTGACGATCGTCGCCGGCTGCCCCATGCGCAGGCGCTCCAGGTCCGGCCCGGGGACGTAGACCGTGACCCAGGCGTGGGCCAGATCGGTCACCACGCAGAGCGGCGCGCCGGCCTGGAGGAGCTCGCCCGGCTCGGCGAGCTTCTCGGTGATCACGCCGGCCAACGGGCTGGTGACCGTGGCGTCCCGCAGCCTCTGCTCCAGCTGCGCGATGGCCGCGTCGCCGGTCGCCACATGGGCGCGGGCCGCGGCGATCTCCTCGCGGCGGCTGCCGGCCTTCAGGCGGCGGAGGGCCTCGCGCTGCCCCTCCAGCGTGGCGGCGGCCACGTCGCGGCGCGTACGGGCGTCGTCGCGCGCCTTGGTGGTTCCCGAGCCGCGGTCGAGGAGCCCCTGCATGCGCTCCAGATCCTTCTGCGCGCCAGCGAGATCGGCTTGCGCGCGCTCCACGTTGGCCTGGGCCTGGCCGATCTCCTCGCGGCTCGGGCCGGCGAGGCGCAGGCTCAGCTCGGCCTCGGCCGCCGACCGCTCGGCGCGCCCCTGGGCGATCGCGAGCTCGGTGTCGACCGTTTCGATACGGCCGAGGACCTGGCCGGCCGTCACCGCATCTCCTTCCTGGATGGGGAAGTGCTCCAGACGTCCGCCGACCTTGGTCGAGATGCGGACGTCGGTGGCCTCGACGTGGCCCGAGGCGGCCAGCCGGTTGGGATCCTTCTCGTCTTTTCCGCAGGCGACAGCCAGGGGGAGGACGAGAGCGAGAACAACAGCGAGAAACACGTGCAGCCGGGTGCGCATCGCGAGATCTCTCCGAATGCAGGTCCAGTCAGGTCAGAACCGGCGGCGCCGGCCGCCGGTCTTCAAGGAGGCTTTCTGGAGACGCGGATCGAGAGCCTCGGCGAGAGCTTCGAGAGCGCTGGCGGGCAGCACGGTCAGCGCCTCGGTCTCGATCGCGCTGAGCTCCAGCCCGTCCTCGCGCAGCGACGCGATCGCCGCCCGCGGGTCCTCCAGGAATCTCCCTCGCATCTCCTCGTCCGTCGCCAGCCGTCCGATCACGATCTCCACGTTCCTCTGGGACATCTGCGTCTGCCTCCATCATCCCCTCATTCCACGGGTTGTGCCAGGCCGGGAGGAAAAGGGAAGCTCTTGGAAAGGATTGGGCTTGCGAGCCTGGAGGAGAACGGGAAGCCGCGAAGGTGCTGCGGATACATCGACAGGGTGTCGATTTTTCGACAACCGGGCACGATGCTATGATCGTCCGGCTCATGCCAGTCCAAGCTGCCCGCCGGTGGTCTGCGGGGTCCGCGGCCGCGATCGCTCGCCATCCGGCCTCCTGGGGGGCGGTGATCGCGCTCGGCGTCCTGGTGCGCGTGCTCGCCGCGTTCCCACCGTTCCGCAGCCCGCTCCAGAGCGACGCGACGATGACCGGGCTGACCGCGTTCGAGATCCTGCGCGGCGATCTGCAGGTCTTCCTGTTCAATGGCACGCGCCTCGGCGCCCTGGAAAGCTATCTCCACGTACCGGTCTTCGCACTCTTCGGGGCTTCGCGGGGCACGCTCTTCGTGGCTCCGCAGATCGCCGGAGCCGCCCTGCTCGTTGCATTCGCCGTCCTTGCCCGCGAGATCCTGGGGCCGGAGCAGGGGCTCGCCGCGCTCCTCTTCCTGGCGGTGCCCTCGCCCGTGGTCCTCCTCTGGAACGTCCAGCCGATCGGTTATGCCGAGACCCTGCTGTGCATCGCCGTGACCCTGGCCTGCGCGGCCCGCATCGTCCGGTGCGGACCCGCGCCGCTGCCGGTCTTCGGTCTCGGGCTGGCCGCGGGGCTCGGCTGGTGGGGCTCGGCGCTGAGCCTGGCGGGCACGCTGCCGGCGGCTCTCTGGATCTTCCATCACCGCGCTGCCCTGCCCCGGCGCGGACGCAGTCTCCTCCTGGCCGCGGCCGGCTTTCTCCTGGGGGCGCTCCCCTGGATCGCCATCAACGTCCGGTATCCGCTCATCTCCTTCGGTGGGGGATTCTCGGCCCAGCAGGGCAACTTCCAGTTCCGGCCCGTGGATGGGCTCGATGAGCTCATCCATAACGTCAGCCGTTTCGGACAGAACCTGGCCGGACTGCTGCTGCGCGCCGACGGCCCGCGGCCCGAGGTCCTATTCCCGGTGGTGGTGCTGGCGGGGGCGCTCTATGGTGCCGCTCTTCTCCTCGCCGCGCTGCGGTCGGTCTCGCGCGACCGCAGCGTCTCTCCAATCGTCCTGCCGCTCCTGGTCGTTGGATGTACGGGAGCGTTCTTCGTGCTCTCGGCCGCCGGCAGCATCAAAGGCCAGACCGAGCGGTACGTCCTCCCGATCGGCCTCGCCGCGCCGCTGCTCCTCGCCCCTTTGGGAGGGCGGATCGTCCGGCGGAGCCCGGCCGCCTCAGCCCTCGCTTGCCTTGTGCTGCTGACGGCCAACGTCTCGGGCTACTGCCTGCCCGGCACGGCCGAACGCGCCGAGCGGCAGCGCCTCGCGCGGGCCGAGGACCGGTTGCTGGATCTGCTCGTGGAGAAGCGCATCGCCTGGGTGTTCGGTACGTACTGGGACGTCTACAGCCTGAATTTCCTGAGCGGAGAGACGATCTGGGCGATTCCCGACATCCCGGCCGTGGACTACCACGGGTACGGGCGGAGCCTGGGCTGCGCGCCGGCGCCTTTCGCCGTGATCTCCAGCGACCCGACCTGGGGAGTGGAGGCCTGGGCGCGCCGCGCCGATTTGCGCGGCACCACCACGAGCATCGATGGCGCCTTCGAGGTCTTCGTCCCCACACCGAATCCGCCGCCGCTCTGGGCGCCGGAGGTCGTCGTACTCTTTCGGGGTTTCCGCCAGGGGAAGGCTCCTTGCGGAGCCCCTCCCCCTGCCAGTCAGAGCCCGTACTTCTCCAGCCGCGAATAGAGCTGCGCCCGGGTGAGACCGAGCAACCGGGCCGCCCGGGACTTGTTGTTCTCGGCCTGCTTCAGAGCCCGCTTCACGTAGTCGCGCTCCACCGCTTCGAGATCGACGCCGCCGGGCGGCAAGGCATCCAAGAGAGTGGCCGTGCGGGGCGCGGGCGCGCCGACGGCCATGGGGAGGTGCTCATCTCGCCGACCTCGTCGAGGAACAGCACGCCGCCGGCCGCCTGCTCGATCCTCCCGGGGCGCGCGGCGCCGGCGCCGGTGAAGGCACCCTTTTCGAAGCCGAACAGCTCGGATTCGAGGAGCTGCTCCGGCAGGGCGGCGCAGTTGAGCGCCACGAACGGTCCCTGGGCGCGGGGCGAGGCGCGCCAGAGGAAGCGGGCGGCCACTTCCTTGCCCGTGCCCGACTCGCCGGTGAGGAGGACGGTCGTCTCGGTCGACGCCACCTTGGCGGCGAGCGCCAGCGTGTCCCGCCATTGCTTCGAGACGCCGATCGGGCGGCGGCCGATGTCCCGGACAATGGAGTAGTCGGTCAGGATCGAAAGGCGGATCGCCTCCGGAAGCGCGAACTCCATCTGGGAGCTCTGGATCGTGTCTCCCTCGGAAACGGCGAAAACCCGAGCGCGTGCATGGTCTTCGGAGAGCAGGCCGAGCTCCAGCAGGTCAGGGGAGCTGGCTATTTTGAGGTGCCGTCTACTCGCCGCGGCCCCAGGCGAACGCGACCGCCGCGAGCCCTGCGACCCCCGCACCGAGCGCCTGGAGCGTCCTGCGGTGCCGGGTCGCCCAGATCTGGACGCTGGATTCCTTCGCCTGCTCGTCGAAGTCGCCGTGGGCTCCGTGGTCGCCCGGCAGCGGCTCCCAGAGATTGTGGGCCCGGTGCGGATCGTCGAGCCCGTCGTATTGCTGGGAATCGTAGCCGTGGCTCGCGAGATAGCGGTCGCCCAGGCCCGGCGCGATCCGGTTGCCCAGGATCGCCTTGAAGGTCGGCGAGCCCAGCCAGACCTCGCGCTCGTCGTGGTGCGCCGCCCAATAGATGCCGCGCGCGATCAATTCCGGTTGATAGATCGGCGGCACCGGTTGCGCCTTGCGCAGCAAACGGCTCTTCACCCAACTGAATTGCGGTGTGTTGACGGCCGGGAGCTGCACCATCGTCGTGCGCACTTTGCTGCCGTCGTGGATCAGCTCGGAGCGCAGCGAATCCTGGAATCCCTGGATCGCGTGCTTGGCCCCGCAATAAGCGGATTGCAAGGGAATTCCGCGGTAGGCCAGAGCCGATCCCACCTGAACGATCATTCCCCGGTCGCGCGGCAGCATCCGCTTCAGAGCGGAGAGCGTGCCGTAGACATAGCCAAGATACGTGACCTCCGTGATCCGCTTGTACTCCTCGGCCTCCATCTCTTTGACGGGAGAGAAGACGGACACCATCGCGTTGTTGATCCAGACGTCGATCGGCCCGAGCTCGGCCTCGACGGCCGCGGCCGCGAGCTCGACCTGCCGCGCGTCGGCCACGTCGGTGGGGAGGACGAGGGCCTTGCCTCCGGCCTCTTCGACTTCGCGCCGCGCGGCCTCCAGGCCGTCGCGCCCGCGCGCCACCAGGCCGATCGAGGCGCCGTGCTTCGCGAACTCACGGACGGTCGCCCGGCCGACGCCGGCCGACGCGCCGGTCACGACCACGACCTCGGGCTTTTTTCCGTTGGTGCTGCTCCAGGGGAATCGCATGGCGCTCGCTTCTACACGTCGAGCGGACGGTTGGAGCCCTGGAGGCCTTCGCTCTGCTGGTCCTGAGCGTCGCCGTTCTCGCCGTTGGGCTCGCTCATGTCGCCGCCCTTGGGCTGCTCTTCCGTGGCGTCCGACCCGGAGGTGGCCGACCGCGGCTCTCCCTGGGAGACCGCCTTCCCTTCGGGATCGCTGCAAGCGGCAGGCAGCAGGCCGAGGAGGAGCACGATCAGTAGGGCAGAGATGCTGTAGCGAAGGGGGCCTCCGCAGATCTCGGTGTTGCTTCCAGTCGGTTTCATGATCGGGGCTCCTTTTTTTCACGTCAACCCAGCGGCCTCCGGAGAGGCCGGGGTCCTCGGCCGAAGGCTTCTGCAGGACCCGCGCCAAGTCTACCCTCTGTGCTACCCTGACCGCGAAGCGCTTATGCCGAGCCCCTTCTCCCGCACCCTGCGCTCGCTGGAGGCCGACGGGCGCCGCCGGTGGGCGGCCGGCCTCATTCCCGCTCTTCTGTTGCTCTCCGTCTGGGCTACCTGGTACCTGGCGGCTCGCGTCGCGGTGTATGAGGTCTCCGACCGCGCCTGGCTGGCGGTCGATCGCGAGGCGCATCCGATCGCCGCGCCGGTGCCGGGCCGGATTGCCTCCCTGCGCGCCGTGCTCGGGCAGCAGGTCGCGGCCGGCGAGGTGCTGGCCGTGCTGGAGGGGGAGGAGCAGCGCTCCCGCCTGGAGGAGGAGCGGGCCCGCGCGACAGGGTTCGAGCGCCAGGCTGCCGCCCTGCGCCAGCAGATCGCCTCCGGACTTCAGGAGCTCGCGGACCGCGGCCACGCGTCCCAGGCGGCGGTCGAGGAGACGCGCTCGATCGCGAGCTCGCTCTTCTGACCAGCCAGACGAGCGAGGCCCGGGCCGCCGTGCGCCGCCTGGAGCGCGATCTCGAGCTGCGCACGATCCGCGCGCCGGTCGCCGGCCGGATCGGGCAGATCGCTCCCGTCCGGGTCGGATCGGTCCTCGCCGCGGGCGAGCCGCTCGCCATGGTCGTGCCCAAGGGGGAAATCAAGGCGCATCCGCGTCGAGCTCGCTCTCAAGCCCGACCGCCGCTCCCGCCTGCCGCTGCAACATGGGCTGCCAGGCACGGTGGAGGTCGAGGTCGAGCGGGTCTCTCCGGCGGTCCTCGTCCTGCGCACGGTTGGCAAGGTTTCGAGCGGCCCGTCCCGTCGTGAGCCCCGGTCTCTCCCCTGCGCGCCGCTTTCTCGCGCCCGAGGTCGTCCAGACCTCGGCGATGGATTGCGGCCCGGCCGCGCTGAAGGCGCTGTTCGAAGGGTTCGGCATTCCGATCAGCTATGGCCGTCTGCGCGAGGCCTGCCAGACCGATCTCGACGGCACGTCGATCGATACGCTGGAAGAGGTCGCCGGCCGATCCGGGCTGGCGTTCGCTCGCGGCTCTCGACGCCTGCGCGCGTTGTTTTATCAGATCAGACCGATCATCCGACGGATCGGTCCGATCCGACCGATCCGTCCGATTCCGCCGTGGAAGAGCAGGTGCTCTTCCGCGGCGCCGTGCTGGTCCGCGTGCGGGGGCGCCGTGCGCCGGCCGCGGAGGAGGCCGCTCCCGAAGACCTCTCACCCGAGCTCGCCGCCGCTCTCGCCGAGCCGCCGGCGCGGCCGGGGCGCGAGCTGTTGCGCCTGCTCGCCGCGGGCGGCCTCCTCGCGCCGGGAGCGATCGTGCTGGCGCTGCTCGTGGCGGGGCTCGGAGTCGTGGTGGAGGCTCTGCTTTTCCGCTCGTTTTTCGACCTCGGACGCGAGCTCGATCTCAGCCGCCAGCGGGCGGGGGCGATCGGCATGCTGATCGCCGTCATCGCTCTCTTCCTGCTGCTCGATCTGCCGATCATCCGCGGAGCGCTGCGCCTCGGCCGGCATCTCGAAACGCGGCTGCGCGTGGCGTTCCTGCGCAAAATCCAGCGGCTCGGCGACCGCTATTTCCAGAGCCGGTTGACGTCCGAACCACGCAGTACCCGTCGCACCGCAATGTGGCTTTGCGGCTGCTGGAGCCGCACGGGAGGCGCCGGCATCGGCGCCTCTCCGTCCATTCCTCTCGTCTCAACCGTCGGCGAACGCGATCGTGCTCATCAACGCGTTCTCGGCCTGCCGCGAATCCAGCCGCGTGTGCTGTGCCACGACCGGCACGTCCGATTCGATCACGCTCGCGAAATCAGTGTCGTGGGGGATGGGTTCGGGATCTTTCAGATCATTGAACCGCACGTGCCGCGTGCGCCGCGCCGGCACCGTCACCCGGTAGGGGCCGGTGGGCTCACGGTCCTTGAAAAAAACCGTGATCTCCACGTGCGCGTCCTGGTCTCCCGCGTTGAGCAGGCAGACCGTCTCGTGGCTGAGCATCTGGGGCTCCGGACCGTGGCTCCAGCCCGGGATGTACCCTTCCGCGATCGCCCAACGCGTCCTGCCGATCGGGGTGAGAGCCATGCGGGACCTCCTCTCGTCTGGGATCGAGAGCTGCAAGAGGGGTGCCGCGGTCAGTTGGCCGGGGGTGAGGGAACGCCGGTTGCATGGCAAGAACGCCATGCCCGTTCTCATCGGAACCTCCGGCTGGCAATACAAGCACTGGGACGGGAAGTTCTATCCCGCCGAGCTGCCGAAGCCTGCGCAGCTCGCCTGGTACACCGAGCGTTTCGACATTGTCGAGGTCAACCTCACCTTCTACCGGCTGCCGGAAGCCTCGGTCTTCCGCAGCTGGGCGGAGCAGACGCCGCCGGGCTTCGTGATGGACGTGAAGGCGAGCCGGTTCCTCACGCACATGAAGAAGCTGAAGGACCCGGAGGAGCCGGTGGAGCGCCTGATGAGCCGCGCCGCCGAGCTCGGCCCCAAGCTCGGCGCGGTCCTCCTGCAGCTCCCGCCCAACATGCACCGCAACGAGGAGCGGCTCGACCGCGCCCTGGAGCTGCTCTGCGCCAGGGCGCGGGTCGCCGTGGAATTCCGGCACGACTCCTGGAACGTCCAGGGCGTCCGCGACCTGCTGGAGCGCCACGGTGCCGCCCTCTGCGTGGCCGACCGCGGCGGCGTGGCGATCACGCCGGAGTGGCGGACGGCGGACTGGGGCTATCTGCGCTTCCACGGCGGCCCCGGAGATCCACCGGGCTGCTACACCCGCCCCGTCCTCCAGCGCTGGGCCGCCTGGATCGCCGACCTCTGGGGACCCGCCGGAGAGGTTCACGTCTTCTTCAACAACGACTGGTATGGCTGCGCCCTGCGCGACGCGGTCTGGTTCGCCGAGGAGGCCGAACGGATCGGGCTCGTGACGAGCCGCGTGCCACGCCTGGAGGAGACGCCGGTCGGGTAGCCGCGGGTACGGCGCCTCTACCGGGGCACCTCGGAGCTCTGCCGTGACGGAGCCTTCGTGCTCAGGAGCCGGTCCCGGTCGAGAATCTCGCCCTTCAGAAGGACCATGCGGATCTTCTTGAGATTCCTGATCTCCTGGACGGGATTCTCGTCGAGCACCAGGAGATCTCCGTTGGAGCCGGCTTTCACCTGGCCCACCTGGCTCCAGCCGAACAGCTCGCCGACGTTGCTGGTGGCGGCGGCCAGCGCCTGGCGCGGCGTCAGCCCGATGCGCGTCAACAGCTGCAGCTCGGTGTGCAGGGAGATCCCCGGCATCGTGCCGAACGCATCCGTTCCGCTGCCGGCCAGGAACTTCGCTCCCGCCTTGCGATACTGCCCATCGATCTCCAGCATCTTCTCGGACACGCCGGGCGGAAAGCCGTCCATGGGGTTTGCGGTTGGATTCGGAGCGTCGCGCTGACCGGTCGACGGGTTGGCGGGAAGATGGATGTCCTTGGGGTCGAGAATGGCCGCGATCGGCTCCTTCCAAGGATTTTCATGTCCCGGCAATTCCAGATACAGCATGCTCGCGGTCGGAATGAGGCCCACACGGCCGGCCGCGAGCACCGCGGCATGCCGTTGCAGGGCCGGATCGCCGGGCTTGAGGCCGACGAGATATCGGTAGTACTTGATCCTGGGCGGACCGAAAGGAGACTCGGCCACCTCCTTGCGCAGCGCGGGAGGGGCGACGTCCAGCGAGTAGCGGCTGGTGTGGACGAACGCATTCACGCCGGCCTGGATGGCCTCGGAATAGGTCGTCAAGCCAAGCTCGCCGATCGTCGCCATGCCCAGCTCGCGAGCCCGGCGGGCCGTCACGCGCACCTGCTGGGGAGACATGTCGTAGTGGAGAAGCAGCACCTTGACTCCGGCCTGGGCAAGCGAATCGATTTTCTTGATCAATTCGGGCTCTGCCATCGAAGCCTCAGGGCTCCACTCCCAATCCAGCCGGTAGATCCGAGGGCTGGGATTCGCGTCGAGAACGAGAGGGCCACGCCGTCCATCGGGCGGCTCACCCAGCCCGATGATCGAGGTCACGCCCATGTACAGATAGGCGTTGGCCTGGGACTGGTTGTTCAGCGTGGCAAACGCATCGTTCAAGCCGGGGACGACATACTTGCCGGAGATATCGACGACCCGTGCGCCGGCCGGAATCTTCACCTGGCTTCGCGGACCGGCGGCGACGATCTGACCGTCCCGGAGAACGATGACGGAGTCTTTGACGTCGGCTTGTGAGCTTCCGAAGCCCGACACGTCGATGATGGTGCCGCCCGCGAGGACAAGAGTGGCTGCCGGCGCCTCCTCCGCGCGCAGCGAGCCGCCGGCCGGCCCGAGCAGGGTGAGAGCGGCCGAAAGGGCGCCGAAGACGAGGGAAGGACGTATGCTCATGGAGGGGCTCTCCTCTGGTTCGTCTGCCGCGCCATCATAGCCGACCCGCTGGCGCGGCGTCCCGGGCGCGTGCCTTTGGGTCTATACTTCCCCGAGCAGAACGTAACGATCCCTCGCCAGAAGGAGAGCCTTATGGACAGGCTGCGACGGCTGATCTTGATTTCGGGCGCGATGGGCGCTGCCGGGCTCCTGACAGGATGCACGCACGCATTGTTCCAGAATCGGGAGTACAGCGAAGACATCTCCTCCGTTCTCATCTCGCAGGATGGCAAGAAGCTGGTCGTCATCGGGAAGCGGTATCACTACATCTTCGATGCGCCGCGGGCCATCGTCCAAACTCTGCGGGCCTCTTTCCACCCCTTCGTATCCGGTGCCTTCGGAAAGTTCTACGTCGACTCCGACGGACAGACCAGCGGCAGATACCGCCTAGTTCTCAGCAGCTCCGCATCAGAACAGGACCAGGCGGACGCGATCGCCGCCGGATACAAGGCGACGGAGGAAGGCCACCTGTCGTTCGATGGCGAGTTGAAGGGAGTCCGGTACAGCGCGGGTGACGTTCGCCTGCCGGCGACTGCGGAGAAGCTCAACCAGACATATAGAGTTCTTATCAGCGCCGAACAATCTACCGCAATGAAAGCGGCAAAATCACTACTGACGCCCATCACGGTTGCGGTGGACGGTGCGCTTTTTATTCTCGCGATTCCCTTACTTGCGATCTCGCTCAGCTTAGTTGACTTTTGAGCCGGCCCTCAGTGCCCGGACTGTCGGCTCGCAGGATGCAGAAGCCGAGCCGAACAGCTCGCCGAGGTTGCTGGTGGCGGCGCGGACCGAAAGGATCTCCAACCACCTCTTTGCGCATCTCGGGAGGGGCGATGTCCACCGAGTAGCGGCTGGCGTGCACGAACGCATTCACGCCGGCCTGGATGGCCTCGGCGTAGGTGGTCAATCCAAGCGCGCATCGATTTTCTTGATCACCTCGGGCTCCGGCAGCGAAGCATCCGGGCTCCATTCCCAATCCAATCGATAGATTCGAGGGCAGGGGCTCGCGTCGAGGTAGAGGGGGCCTCGCCGTCCATCCGGCGGCTCCCCCAGCCCGATGATCGAGGTCACGCCCAGATACAGAAAAGCGTTTGCCTGCGCCTGGTTGTTCAGCGTGGCAAACGCATCGTTCAAGCCGGGGACGACAGACTTGCCGGAGATATCGATGACGCGTGCGCCGGCGGGAATCTTCACGTCCTTTCGCGGACCGGCGGCGACGATCTGGCCCTCCCGGAGAACGATGACGGAGTCTTTGACGTCGGCTTCTGAGCTGCCGAAGCTCGATACGTCGATGATCGTGCCGCCCGCGAGGACCAAGGCGGCGGCCGGTGCCTCCTCGGCACGCAGCGAGCCGCTGGCCACCGAGAGCAGGGCGAGAGCGAAGGAAAAGGCGCCGAAAGCGATGGACGAACGTCGTATCCTCATGGACAGGCTCTCCTTGATGTCGTCTGCCGCAACATCATAGCGGACTCTGGGGATGGCTGAGACCGAAGACGGGGGAGGGCGCTTCACAGAGGTGGTCCTCCGGCCCCGGTGCGGCTCGCCGCCGGGGCGGATCCAGAGGTGGCGCAGCGGCTCCATGAAAGAGCGCACCACCTCTGTTTCATCGCTACGAGAGCCCGAGTGCCATGCGAAGCCCCTCATCGACCGCTTCCATGGTGGAGGGGGCGAGCCGACCCGAACGCGAACGAAGAGATCGCTTGTCGATCGTGAACAGCTGAGATACGTTGACTACAGAGGGCCGGGGTAACCCAGACTCGCGCGGAGAAATCTCCACGTTGCCCGGGGCCGAAGCCAGCGATAGGTTACCCGTAATGACTGCCGTGATGGCGGTCTGGATACGGCTCCGGTTGAACGACTGTGACTGAATCACGAGGACCGGCCGTGTGCCGGAAGGGGACGAATCTTCGACTTCGGGCAGGTCAGCCCACCAAACTTCACCCCGTGCTATTTCCACGATTCTTTGGGCAGGGATCGAGCCGCCAGGCGGGAGATCGCAGGGTCGATCGTCGCGGGCTCGTGCGCGTAGATCTCATTGAGGCGCCGCGTGATCTCCTCGTCGTCGTGTCGCGTAAGGAACTCCTCGAGTGCCTTGGCGTAAAGTCTGCTGCGGGAGAGCCCGAGTTGGTGGGCCATGCGCTCGCCGGCGCGGAAGAGCTCGTCAGGTACCGAAACAGCCGTCTTCATGGCGCGAGTATAACCAGCTTACCACCCGTGCACAAGCGGCGCCCTGTAGCGTTCGAACGCAATTACCGGGTTGATGGCACCGTCGCCGGCTTGACGCAGAGCGCCTGCCCCGCAGCCCCTGGCGTGCAGGGCAGAAGGAAGGGCGACCAGGCTGCCGGGTCGACTGTCACCACCGCTCCCTGCCACGCACCGCCGCCGTCTCGGGTCAGCTCCAGATAGCCGAATTGGGCGATCGAGAATCCCAGCGCCGGTGCGCCGTCCACCGTCTGGGCGAAGGCGCCGGTCGGCGGGCTGGGGTCTTCGGCGACGCCGCTGTTGCCCACCACGAGCACCGGCGGCCGGTCGGTCGGGGCGGCGAAGGAGAGGGCCTCGAACCGGTGCATGTGGCCGGCGAGGATCTGGTCGAGGGCGGGAAGCAAGGTTTTTCCGGCCTCGCCTTGCAGGGCGCACTGGAGGGTCTGGTTGAGCTCTCCGTAGGGGAGCGCGGGGCCGCTCTCCGGCTTCCCGTCACAGCCGTACACCGTCTCCGCCGCGTCCGCAATTCCCCAGATCGGCCGGTGCGTCAAAAGCCATGCCTGGTGGCCGCGAAGCCGCCTCGCCGCCGCGGTGAGCTGGCGCCGGTAGACCTCGACCAGACCCGGCAACTGGTCGCAGGCATTGGCGGAGTCGAGCACCAGCAGATCGAGGTCGCCCAGGTGGAGCACCTGGGGCTCGACGAGCTGGAGATGGGGCAGGGCCGGACCCGCACCGTCCTGCGACGGGCAGGAGAGCTGCCGGCCTCCACCCTCCGGCAGCTCCGAGCTGGCGTCGAGGAAATAGAACCAGCCTGGTCCGGCGTGGCTGCACAGCTCGTGATTCCCGCGCGCGAAGACCCACGGGGCCGCGGTCAGGAGGTCGCCGGCCGGCTGAAAGAAATCCAACCACCAGGCCTCCCACTGGTCGGCGTCCGGATTGCCCGTGCTGTTCTGGCTGAGGTAGGGACCCGGGAGCCCGCACTGCTCCGAGGGCTCCGCACCATCGCCGGCATCGTAATACCACTGCTGGACCTCTTTGCCGTCGACCGTGGTCTTGAAGCCGCTCGGCGTGCCGCGGTAGTTGTAGTCGCCCACATGAAGGACGAGGTCGGGCCGGCTCGCCGCGGCGGCCCGTGCCAGGGCCGGCAACGGCCACTGCGGATCGTCGAGCCCGCACCCTGCCTGGTCTTTCGGCTTGCAGCCGGAGTCTCCGAGCACCGCGATCCGGGAGGGATGCTCCACCACCGAAGGCAACGCCGGGCCGCCCTCGACCTTGAGCGAGCGACCGAACGGATAGCGGGCTTCGCAGACCTTGACCGCGAACCCGTGCGGATTGCGGCGCGGCGTCGTCGCGATCCGCTCCGGTCCCGCGCCGGCGAGCGCTGGGCATTTCTGATCGGGATCGACGATCACGCGCGCAAAGGGAACGGCCGTGCCCGCGGGGGACTCCGCCAGCAGCACGTAGGCGGCATACACCGTGGGCTTCGCCGGTGCCTGCTCCGCGCGCAACGAGCCGCCGGCCAGCAAGAGCGGGATCGAAAGGGCTCCGCACGCAATGGGTGCAAGTCGTGTCCTCATGGGGCTCTCCTCTTTCTTCTTCGTGCCGCACTATCATAGCCGCAGTCGGCACTACCAAAGGAGGTCAGGATGGGCCGTTTCGTTATCGTGGCGTACACACCCAAACCGGACAAGGAAGAGCAGCTCATTGCCGCGGTCAAGAAGCACTTGCAGGTGCTGAAAGCTGAAGAGCTCGTCACAGACAAGCCCGGGTATGTCATGCGTGCCAGTGACGGCACCATCGTCGAAGTCTTCGAGTGGCGCTCTGCCGAGGCGATCCAGCAGGCACACACAAACCCAGCCGTTCAGGCCTTGTGGGCCGAGTTTGGTGCGGCGTGCGACTACACACCGCTCGCCAAGCTCAAAGAGGCCCACCAGATGTTCGCCGAGTTTGATGCTGTCGTGCTCTGATCCTTGATCGGGGCCTTTGGGCAGGAACGATCGTTGCAGGAGAAGCGAACCATGCCGGTGCTCAGCGGAACCTCCGGCCGGGCAGTGGAAATTTTCAGCACCATGTACCCTCGTTGCAAAGGAGCTCGCCTCACATGGCAGACACCCCTGACGCAGGCTCCCGGCCTCCCATAAGCACCCAATCCCCTCCGATCTCGGGGCGTCCTGAAGCGATTCTCCCCGCTCAGCCACCCAAGGATCCCATGGCCGTCCTCTTGCTCAATCTGTTCTTCGTCTGTGTCGGCTACTTCATGATCGGCCAATGGCAAAAGGGGATTGCTGGAGCCGTCGGCTTTCTCTTGGAGCTCGCTGTTGTGCTCGGTGTCGGCGTGGTCACATTGGGGTTCGGCGCCTGTTTTGTCGTCCCCATTGCGCTCGCCCTCCACGCGGCCCTCGTCATCGATGGCTACCTCCAAGCACAAGCGCTCAAGAATGGCCACCCAGTCGGGCAGTGGACCTTCTTCAAACGGCATCTGTAGACCCTGACCCAGAAGGGCGAGATCCGCTTCGTAATCCGTCGCGAAAGGATCTCGGCGAGGAGAGCCGCCGCGCCGTCGATCTCCCGGAGAATCCCGGGGAGGTGCTCGTCGACACCTTCCGAGAGTCTCGCGAAGACCTCCTCGTGCTTCTCTCCCTGCGGCGGTGGGCTCTTCGGATCAGGACGGCAGCTCTTCGTCATCGCGCGGCTCCTCGGGAGAAGGGTTTACGGTGCGCCGAACCGCTTTCTCGATCCTGTCGAGAAGCCACTGCTCGCGGTTGCGCACCCGGTTCCAACGGTGGACGAGAGCCAATACCGCCTCCCGCAACAGCGCTGTCGCCTTCTCCTGAGGAACTCTTTGGCTCCAGAGGAGATCGTCGACCTGAAGGCGGATCTTTCCGTAGACCTGATCCAGGTCCTGCTTCGTGGGACGCTCGGGTGACTCTTTTGTCATGAGATGGCGCTCGTCGCTGGGTACGGGAAGAAGATAACGCAAGAAGGAAACCTTGACAAGCCTCAAGCTTCAGGGAGGCATCGAAAGGGAAGACGACCGGGGGCATGCAGCCCCCGGCTCAGACATCAGAAGCCAGGCCCGCAGGGACCGCCGTCCGGGTCGATCCCGCAGCGGTTGTCGAGACTCTCTCCCTCGGGGAGAAGGCCACTCAGGAAGCTCCAGGCGGAGGCGAACCATCCGAGAGCGGCTGCGGCGGAGTGGAGAAGGGTGCCATGCGTCATAAGGACTCTCCCGTGCCCGGCAGGTCCACGGAGCGGCCACCCCGGCCGGCCGGGCCTGCCTTGCGGGAGACAGTTTGCGCCCTGAACGAGTGCGCCGGGCGGAGCAAGACTCTCAGACCCACCAACTCCGCGAGGGCCGGGCGTTCTACGAAGCGTTGTACAGCCGGACGCCGGGTGGGGGAGCCTGGGGGTGAGTGCTATGATGCATGTTGCTGCATTGGGTGGTGCAGCCGAGCGACCAGCCACTGAAAGGACTCTGCGATGACGGCAATCACGCTCCGTAACATCCCCCCAAAGCTCCAGATGATCATCCGCAGGCGCGCCGGTACGGAAAGGCTGAGTCTCAACAAGCCGGTGATTCGAATGTTGGAGGAAGCCGCGGGGCAGCGGCCCACCGCCAGCCGCGAGCTGCACGATGACCTCGATCATCTCTCTGGGACTTGGTCCAACGAGGAGGCGGAGGCCTTCGAGGCGGCTCTGGTTGAGCAGCGGAAGATCGAGCCGGAGCTCTGGGGTTGAGCCGGATCTTTCTCGACACCTCCGCCTATTCAGCATTCAAGCGGGGACATCCGCAGATTAGCCACTCTCTCGGGGGAAGGTGGTGCGATGGGAGAGGGGGTCAGTGGAGTGGCCGATGACGGCCGGCTTCTTGTTCAGCCCGCGGATGATCTGGTCGAAGTGGTCCGCGACCTGCCCGACGGTCTTGCGCGCGAAGACCTCGGGTGCGCGTTCGCCTCGCCGACGGTGAGTGCGCCGGGCGGGGCAGGGAGTCGGATGAGGAGACTGATCCGGAAGAGCGGCGGCTCCGGGAGAGCTGTCAGCGGTTCCGCTGGTCTTGGATGGCCTGCACGATGTCGTCCAGAGACATGTCTGTGAAAAGATCCCTACGCTCTTCCGTATAGTTGCCATAACCAGAAGTGAACTGGTTGAGAAAGCGGAGCGTATCGGCGATTCCGAGCTCGCGAGAGAGCACCTCGATCGCTTGGTGTGTGACGGCACGAAGGGGTTTCAGCTCGACTGCCATTGGTCGATCTCCTCAATGAGCTCGAGTGGGGAAACTACTATCGTCTGACCTGTCTCCACCGACCGGGCTCGCCGTAGAAGTTTATCATCGCAGGTGCAGAAGAAATCGGCCTCCGCCGTGACAGCCGACGCCAGGTGGAGCGCATCCAGGGGCTGGATCCCTGCTTGTTGGAAGACCCGCGCACCCTCCACGACAGACGCGCTCGTCTCGACATGATCGGACGATCTGGCCATTACTTCGAGTGCGTAGACTCTTCGAACCTCGTCCGGAATCCGGGAGATCTCGAAAGACAAAGCCTCCGAGGAGAGCGCGTGGCCGCGGTTGGGGATCTCGACGATCTCGGTCACGCCCGGGTTGTCCTGCTGTTGCTTGAACGACGCGTTCGCGATGGAACAGGGAACGGTGTTGTCCTTCTCGCCGGAGATGATCAGCAGCGGCCCGCGCTTCGCTTTGCCAGGCTGGCCAGCTTCTCCTATGAGGCGGCTGCGATCGCGCCAAGCTCTTTTCAGAGCAGCTCCTCGAGCTGTTTGATGGACTTGTATTCGAGGTACTTCTGGCTCTGCACATTGAAAGGCAGCTTCGCGGGATGCCGCACGAGCAAGATCGTGGGGCGGCCGCAGCCCCAAGCGTAGCCCACTTCGAGATAGACGTTTGGATTGTCCGTCGATAGATCAGCGATAACAATGTCTGCGCTACAAATTCGCTGCCGGACCCACTCCATCACATCGCCGACGAAGCTTGCAAGGTCGGCCCTTTCGCACAGGAACCCGGCCGAGTTCACAGCTCCCTGGATCCCGTAGTGGAACACGTCATCCATCGAATCCGCAAAAGGCATGGCGACGAAGACACGGGGCTTTGCCGCGGAGTTGTAACCGGCGGTCCGGAGCGTGTCTTTCGGTGGCTCGGTGAGGCTGTCGAGGGCCTGGGAGCCACCGCGGTTGATGATTCCTCCAGGGATCAGATCATCGAGAACCTCTTGGAGGCGCTCAGCCCGGCGATGGCTCCGTTCGACGAATGACACTCGCCTGAGAGAGGCCGGGCAATCACTCGCAGCCATCGCCTCGACCACGCCCGCCAGCTCCGACTCGAAGGCCTCGACTTCGTCCAGACCGTATCCTGGCCCGTGGATGGTGAGCGCCACATGCTGGACCTGGAGTATCTGGTCCACAAGAGACGCCAAGGCTTGATAGCCGAAATCCCGGATCTCCGGTAACGGAACAGGTGCAGCGGCGCGACACCGATGAACAGGACGTTGTCCGGCCCCAGAAGTCCACGAGTGGGGACCATCTGGACCTCATTGATCTTGGGAAGAGACGCCGGCGCGCATTTCGCCTCTTCGAGCCGTTGATAGACGGCCAGATCGGCTCCGAAAAGGTCCTGAGCGTACTTGAGGACCAAGACGTCGGCGGGGAAATGGAGGACGTTCCCTTCCTGCACCTCGATAGGGATTCTGCGCGAGCTGCTCATGCGATGACCTCTGGCTGGCTTACGTGCCGGGGAATCGAGCGGCATTTTACGGGGAGCTGGTGTCGGCGTCAACGCAGCTGGAGGACAGCGAGCGAGGGCCAGCCAGGGGCAACTGGCACCCATTCTGCACAACCGATGACGGGGGATAGGGCCGCATGGGCCGTTTGTACGGAATTTGTAAAGCGCGCCTGATCCGGGAAACCTCTCCGGGCCCTCTACGTTGGGAGATGACATGGAACCACTCGAGAACAACCACAAGCACAGACGCTGGCTCATTACCGCGATCGTGGTGGTCCTTGGGGTTCTGATCGGCCTGTTCTTCCTGCGGCGTGGGCGGGACGACGGAGGCGACCAGTACCGCACGGAAGCCGCGAGCCGGGGCAACATCACAGCAACCGCGGGGGCTACCGGGACCCTGTCGGCGGTCACCACCGTCCAGGTGGGCAGCCAGGTGTCCGGCATCATCTCCAAGCTCCATGCCGACTTCAACAGCCAGGTGCAGAAGGGACAGATCCTGGCCGAGCTCGATCCCACGCCGTTCGTCCAGACGGTGGAGCAGCGCCAGGCGGACGTGACCCGGTCGATGATCGAGATGGCCAACACCAAGGTCACCTACGGCCGCCAGAAGCGGCTGGCCGACGCCGGCCTGATCGCGCAGTCCGAGCTCGACGGCGCCAAGATGGCCTACGACTCGGCGCGGGCGGCGCTCGCACAGTCCCAGGCGTCGCTCAACCAGGCGAAGACGAACCTCGGCTATACGAAGATCTACTCGCCGATCGACGGGCAGGTGGTGGACCGCCAGTATGACGTCGGCCAGACGGTCGCCGCGTCGTTTTCGGCGCCCACCCTGTTCACCATCGCGCAGGACCTGACCAAGATGAAGGTCCAGGCCGACGTCGACCAGTCCGACATCGGACGGATCAAGGTCGGCGCGCCCGTGAAGTTCACGGTGGACGCCTATCCGGACCAGGAGTTCCAGGCCCGGATCTCCCAGGTGCGCCTGAACGCGACGGTCAACCAGAACGTCATCACCTATCCGGTGATCATCGAGGTGGCGAACCCCGACGGCAAGCTGCGGCCGAGCATGACCGCGGATGTCACGATCCAGGTCGATACGGTCCGCGACGTGCTGCGCGTGCCCAACGCCGCTCTCCGCTTCAAGCCGGAGACGAAAGACGAAGACAAGGGCCAGGCGCAGGCCCGGCAGAGGAGCGGCGGCTCCGCGGGCGCGGGCTCCAGGGCCGGCGGCGGGGAAGGGCGGCGCGGCCGGCAGGCCGGGCAGACCGTCTATGTGCTCGAAGGCGACGGGAAGGGCAAGGAGAAGAGCGATCTGCGCGAGGTCCGCGTCAAGACGGGCCTCACCGACGGCCGCCACACCCAGATCGTCTCGGTCCTCTCCGGCGAGCTGAACCCGGGTGACCAGGTGGTCACCGGCCTCGCGACGCTCAAGGTGGAGCAGAGCGGTACTGCATCTCCCTTGGGCGGCCGGGGCGGCAGGTCGCCGATGGGAAGGTTCTGAGCCATGCGCGACCTGGTCATCGAGATCCGCGACCTCACGAAGGTCTACCGGATGGGGGAGGTCGAGGTGCACGCCCTCAAGGGGATCGACCTGGCGGTGGAACGGGGGGAGTTCGTGGCCATCATGGGCCCCTCGGGCTCCGGCAAGTCGACCCTGATGAACATCGTGGGCTGCCTCGACCGCCCCAACTCCGGCATCTACCGGCTCGACGGCGTCGACGTGTCGCGCCTCGACCGCGACGCGCGGGCCGAGATCCGCAACTCGAAGATCGGCTTCGTGTTCCAGAGCTTCAACTTGCTGGCGCGGACGCGGGCCACGGAGAACGTCGAGCTGCCGCTGCTCTACAGCGATCTGGGCTACAGCGCGGAAGAGCGCGCCCGCCGCGCCCGGGAGGCGCTGGCGCGGGTCGGGCTCGCCGGCCGCGAGGACCACTACCCCTCGCAGCTCTCCGGCGGCCAGCAGCAACGGGTGGCGATCGCCCGCGCCCTGGTCACCGATCCGGCGATCGTCCTCGCGGACGAGCCGACCGGCAACCTCGACTCGCGCACCTCCGAGGAGATCATGGGGATCTTCCAGGAGCTCAACAACGCCGGGAAGACCGTGGTGCTCATCACGCACGAGACGGACATCGCGGCGCACGCCAAGCGCGTGATCTATCTGCGTGATGGTGTGATCTGGCGCGACGAGAAGATCGTCCAGACGCGGGCGAACCCCGGCAAGGCCATGGCGGAACCCGATCTGTCGATCGCGTTTCCGTTCACCATCGCTCCGGCGGACGCTCCGGCGGACACTTCGGCGGAAGCGCTGGAGGAGGCGTTCCGATGAAAATCAGTGCATTGCGCCTGTGGAACATTGCCAAGGTCGGCCTGATGGCGATCGCGCGCAACAAGATGCGCTCGCTGCTCACGATGCTCGGGATCATCATCGGGGTCGGCTGCGTCATCACGATGCTGGCAGTGGGCGCCGGCGCCTCCAGCTCGATCCAGGCGACGATCAGCTCGCTCGGCACGAACTTCATCATGCTCTTCCCGGGCGCCTCGACGCAGAGCGGAGCGCGCGTGTTCACCGGTGAGTCGACGATCACGGCCGCGGACGTCGACGCGATCCGCACCGAGGCGCCGTCCGTCGCCTATGTCTCACCCTCCGTGCGCGAGGGAGCGCAGGTGGTCGCGGGCGAGCTCAACTGGGGCACCTCGATCTACGGCGTGGACGTCGACTGGCCGTTCATCCGGGCCTGGAACGTGGCGGATGGCGATTTCTTCAGCGACGTGGACGTGCGGACCTCCGCCCGGGTGGCCGTCCTCGGCGCCACCGTGGCCGAGAATCTCTTCCCGGGGAGCGACGCGATCGGCTCCTCGATCCGCATCAAAAACGTTCCGTTCCGCGTGGTGGGCGTGCTCGACAGGAAGGGCGGCAACATGATGGGGCAGGATCAGGACGATCAGATCATCGCGCCCTATACCACGGTGATGAAGCAGCTCCAGGGGCGCCAGCGGATCGGTCAGGTTTTGATCTCGGCGCGCTCGTCGTCCCTCGTGGCGCAGGCGCAGACCGAGATCGACGCGCTGCTGCGCCAGCGGCACCGCATCGGGCCCGGCCAGGAGGCCGACTTCACGATGCGCTCGCAGGAGGAGATCGCCTCGACCTCGGCGCAGATGACGCGGACCCTGTCGATCCTCCTCGGCTCGGCCGCCGCGATCTCGCTCCTGGTGGGCGGGATCGGCATCATGAACATCATGCTCGTCTCGGTCACCGAGCGCACGCGGGAGATCGGCATCCGCCTGGCGATCGGCGCCAAGGGGAAGCACGTCCTCCTCCAGTTCCTGCTCGAAGCCATGGCTTTGTCGATCGTCGGCGGCGCGATCGGCGTCGCCTTCGGCCTCCTCGCGCCCTACCTGGTCTCGAAATTCTCCCAGCTTCCCACGGACGTAAGCATGAGCTCCGTCCTCCTCGCCTTCGGCTTCGCCGCAGCGATCGGCATCTTCTTCGGCTACTACCCGGCGCGAAAGGCGTCGCGGTTGGACCCGATCGACGCGTTGCGGTACGAGTAGGGGAGCTTATGCGTTCTTCTTCTCCTCAGCCTCGAGCTTCTGGGAGACCACGGGCTTCAGAGCCGAAAGGCTGCGTAGCGCGTTGAACCAGAAAGGCGCGCCCAGGCTCAGGAAGATCACGGTAACCAGCTGCCCGACGATGGGTTGATCGGAGGCGGGGCTGTCCGAGAAGAGGCCGGGCGTCGCCGTCTCTACCTTGTTTCGGAGGGTGGAGAAAGTCGTCTCCATCTGCTCTAAATTCTCTTTTACAACATCAGGGTACTGCTCATCGTATGCCTTGAGGAAGGCATCGCGATCGGTTGCCTGTGCGAGCTGCGATCGGAGCCACGCCTCTCCGTCTGCCTTGGTGCGGAGCGCAGGGATCTGGACACTCGCGAGGCTCGTGGCCGAATTGCCGGCAGCAACGCTTGCGTCCTGGAGAACCCGTCGGATGGTAAGAGTCGCGAAGCTCCCGTCATCGGCGATGAGCTTCTTCGCATCATTGGAGACGGAGTCGGCCATGCTGAGAAGGCGCTCCCGGAGGGCATCATCAGTCGAGATGCGCTTGTAGAGAGCCAGAGAGTCGATATGGAGGACGAAGCCGAAAATTATGGCGAAAAAGATTGTGATGTAACGGCTATGCGTCTTGAACCGCTCGCTCGTGCGGTCCATCATCGTTTCGAACCAGGCGTCTACCCGAATGCCGATCTCACTCGTCGTGCCGAACGTCTGGAGGACGGCTGAACGCAGGTCTTGAGCCTTGTCGGGGGAAACCGCTGCCGCTGCCGTGAGCCGCCCGATGAGCTCCTGGGCCTTGGCTTCCAGAGCGGGGGAGTTAGGGTCGATCGTGTCCTGGAACAACTCTTTGAGTGCCGCGATAGCACTGTTACTGTTTCTTAGTTGTGCCGAACCGGCTTTGGCAAT
>DATFPH010000126.1:0-33508 GCA_035264905.1 Thermoanaerobaculia bacterium | reverse complement strand
TGGTCCTGGCCTCGATCACCATCTTCATCTCCGCCCTGGTGATCACGGCCGGGACCTCGGCGCCGCTGCTGACCCGCTTCATGGAGAACCCGGGGCAGGTCGGCCCGTCGTTCTACAACCGGGTCAACCTGCCGATCGCGATCATCATCGCGCTGTTGCTCTCGACGGTGCCGTACCTGACCTGGAAGGAGAACGCTCCGCGAGAGATCCTGCGCAAGATGACCGGTCCGCTCGTCTTCGCCGTGGCGCTCTCCGTGGGCGCGGCGGTCTGGGCAGTGCGCGATCCGCTCCACCTGCTCTTCCTCTTCCTCGCATCCCTGGCGCTCGCGACCAACGCGCACAAGACCGTCCTCAAGTATCGGGCCGGCGGCCTGCGGGGCGCGGGCGGCTACCTGGCGCACGTCGGCGTCGGCGTCATTCTCCTCGGCATCCTGGCCTCGTCGGGATATGACCAGAGCACCAAGGTGACGCTGGAGCTCGGCAAGCCCCGCCAGGTGGGGGATGCGACCCTGACGTTCACCCGCTTCATCCCCCGGCAGGGACGGGAGAAGGAGGGGATGGAGATCCTGGTGGAGAAGGCGGGTGGGAAGAAGTTCATCGTCCGGCCCCGGATGTTCATGAACGACCGCACCCGCCAGCTCATGGTGAACCCGGACATCCGCACCTCCCTGCTCCAGGACTTCTACGTCTCGCCGATCGAGATCGACCCGGGGGAGGGCCGCCAGATCGAGCTCGCCCAGGGCACCGGCAGCGTGGTCGGCGACCGGCAGATCCGCTTCGAAGGATTCGAGCTGCAAGCCGAAGGCGGGAACGCGATGGCCGCCATGGCGGCGGGCCGGCCGATCACGATCGTCACCAAGGTGACGGTGACGCGCCGCGGCGAGGACGAAACGGTCCAGCCGGTCTACCGCTTCGATCCCGCGACCGGCGAGGTGAGCAATCCGATGACGACGCTGGCCTCCGGCGGCACGATCTCGGTGGCCGGGATCGTGCCGATGAACCGGACGATCAACCTCCAGCTCAACGAGCCCCAGCTGTCGATCGACGTGACCCGCAAGCCGCTCATCAAGCTCGTCTGGTACGGCTTCTACGTGGTCCTGATCGGCGGCCTGATCGCCATGGTCCACCGCGTGCGCGAGGCGCGGGTGCGGGAGAGAGTCGGACAGATCTGAGGCCGGGCCGGTGGTGGGAGCCGACCTACGTCCCCACCGCCAGCCGGTCCGCCAAGGACCCCGGCAGCCCGGCCCGGCGGATGCGCTGCTGGGCTTCCGCGATCGGATAGGGGATCCGGTACCAGCGCACCACCCGGCGGCGGCTGTCGTAGACCATGTAGGAGGCCCGGGGATCGCGGTCGCGCGGCTGGCCGATCGAGCCGGGATTGATCAGGTAGCGGCCTTCCGGGTGCAGCTTGATCGTCCCTCCGTCTCCCCGCAGCGCCGTCACCCCCAGGCGCCGCCCCTCCAGCGAGAAGAGCGACGGGATGTGCGTGTGGCCGAAGAAGACCACCGGCATCGAGTACTGCGAAAAGATCTCGTAGGCGTCCACGTCGGAAAAGACGTAGGTGTCCTCGTCGAGCGGTGAGCCGTGGCAGATCGCCACCCCCTCCTCGATCTGAAGCGGCCCCTGCGGCAGGTTGCGCACGTAGCGAAGATTGCCCGGCGTCAGCCGGCCGGTCGTCCACTGCGCCGCGGTCAATGCGGTCTGGTTGAAATTGGCGCCGTTGTCGATCCCCGCCACGACCTTGTCGTGGTTGCCCCGGACGGTGTAGAGCCGGGGGCCGAGCCGGCGCACCGCCTCCACCACCTGGTTCGGAGCCCCTCCATAGCCGACCAGATCGCCGAGCACCAGCACCGCGTCGAAGCGCTTGCGCCGGGCCCGCCGCAGGACGACCTCGAAGGCGTCCCAGTTCGAATGCATGTCCGAGAGGATCAGATAGCGCAACGTCGTTCCCCGAGCCGCAGTGCGATTCTCGCCGCGATCTCCTCCGGCCCCTCCTGCGGGGCCATGTCCACGGTCAGGTCCGCCCGCCGATAGGCCGGGAGCCGTTCCCGGTACAGGGCGAGGGCCTGCGTTTCGTTCCGAAACAGTGGACGGTCTTCCTTGCCCAGCCCGCCGACCCGCTCGACGATGGTCGCGAACGGCAGATTCAGCCAGACCGCGAGGCCATTCTCCCGGATCAGCCGGTCATTGGCCTCGAACGTGACCGTCCCTCCCCCCGTGGCGATGACCGCGTCGGGCAGAGCGAGTGTGGCCTCCAGGGCCTCCCGCTCCATCCGGCGAAACACCGGCTCGCCGTACGTCTCGAAGATCTCCCGCACCCGCATCCCCGCCTGCCGCTCGATCTCCTCGTCGAGATCGATGAATGGGAAGCCCAGCCGCGCCGCCAGCCGCCGGCCCACCGTGCTCTTGCCAGACCCCATGAATCCGGTCAGGTAGATCCGCACAATCCTATCCTGCCAGAGACAGCAGACGGCGTGCGTTCTTGCTGATCTGCCCGAGATCGCTCCCCCGGCAGACGGCGCCCAGGACCACGGCCGCGTCCGCTCCGGCCTCCAGGACCGCGCGGAGGGTCTCCGCGCCGATCCCGCCGATGGCCACCAGCGGCTTGGCCGTGCGGGCTCGCGCACGCCGCACGAAATCCAATCCCACCACCGGGTCCGGCCGCTCCTTGCTGGCCGTCGGAAAGACCGGCCCGACCGCCACCACGTCCACGTCCGGGTCGGCATCCGCGGCGGCGAGCTGCGCCTCGTCGTGCGTCGAGAGGCCGATCCACAGCCGATCGCCCAACACCCGCCGGACGGCCGCCGGAGGCAGGTCCGCCTGCCCCACGTGGACTCCGGCCACCGGAAAGAGCGCGGCCAGATCGGCCCGGTCATCCATCCAGAGCGCGGTCCCGGTCCCTTCGACCACCCGGCAGCACTCGTCGAGGACCCGGAACAGGTCGCGCCCGGAGAGGCGCTTGGCCCGCACCTGAATCCAGCCGATCCCCGCCGCGGCCATTGCGCCCACAGCTTCCGGCAGCGGGATGGAGCCCAGCGCCTCGGCGTCGGCAATGGCGTAGATCCGGCCAGGGATGCGGATTGACCCCATCTCCCTCTCCCCGACCCTCTCCCCAAGGGAGAGGGAGGACCCCAGGCTCGACACAATCGCCGGCTAACCGCCGCCCTCCCGGTGCTTCTGGAAGAAGCGCTCCATGAAACGCGTCGAGAGCTTCCCGTCGACAAAGTCCTCATCGCGCAGGATCCGCTTGTGCAGGGGGATCGACGTGTGGATCCCCTCGACCACGAAGAAGTCGAGCGCCCGGCGCATCCGCTGGATCGCCTCGGTCCGGCTGCGGTCGTGCACGATGAGCTTGGCGACCAGCGAGTCGTAGTGGGGCGGGATGACGTAGTCCTCGTAGCCATGCGTATCGACCCGGGTCCCCGGCCCGCCGGGCAGATGAAACGTCTTGAGCGGCCCGGGGCTCGGCGCGAAGGTCTCGGGGTTCTCGGCGTTGATGCGGCACTCGATCGCATGGCCGCGCGGCTTCAGGCCGTTGCGGATCGTCAGCTTCTCCCCCATCGCCACCTCGATCTGGAGCTTCACCAGGTCGATGCCCGTCACCATCTCGGTCACCGGATGCTCCACCTGGATGCGGGTGTTCATCTCCATGAAGTAGAAGCGGCCGTCGCTGTCGAGCAGGAACTCGATCGTCCCGGCGTTCTCGTAGCCCACCGACTTGCAGAGGGCCACGGCGGCGGCCCCCATCTCCTCGCGGAGCTCGGGCGAGAGGGCCGGCGACGGCGACTCCTCGATGAGCTTCTGGTGCCGGCGCTGGATCGAGCACTCGCGCTCGCCCAGGTGGATCACGTTGCCGTGCTTGTCGCCGAACACCTGGAACTCGATGTGGCGCGGCTCGACCAGGTACTTCTCCATGTAGATCGAGCCGTCGCCGAAGGCCCGCTCCGCCTCCTCGCTGGCGGTGTTGAACTGCCCTTCGATCTCCTCTTCCTGCCAGACGATGCGCATGCCGCGCCCGCCGCCGCCCGCCGAGGCCTTGAGGATGATCGGATAGCCGATCCCGGCCGCGGTCTGCCGCGCGTTCTCCGCCCCTTCGAGCGGCTCCTTGCTGCCGGGGAGCACGGGGACGCCGGCCGCGGCGGCCGTCTGGCGCGCCTTGGCCTTGTCTCCCATCAGGCGGATCACTTCGGGCCGGGGGCCGATCCAGGAGAGCTTGCACTCCTGGAGGACCTCGGCGAAGTGGGCGTTCTCGGAGAGGAAGCCATAGCCGGGGTGGATGGCGTCCGCCCCGGTGATCTCGGCCGCGGAGATGATCCGCGAGATGTTGAGATAGCTGTCCTTCGAGGCGGGCGGACCGATGCAGACGTCTTCGTCGGCATAGGTGACGTGCAGGCTGTCGCGGTCGGCCGTGCTGAACACGGCGACCGTCGCGATGCCCAGCTCGCGGCACGCCTGAATGATGCGGAGCGCGATCTCGCCCCGGTTGGCGATCAGGATCTTCTTGAACATCCGGGCGCTCTACGAGGCCGAAGCCCGGACCGCGAACAGCGGCTCGCCGAACTCCACCGGCTGGGCGTTCTGCGGATAGATTTCGAGGATCTCGCCGTCCACGTCGGACTCGATCTCGTTCATCAGCTTCATCGCCTCGATGATGCAGAGGACCTGCCCCTTCTTCACCCGCGAGCCGACCTCGACGAAAGATGGCGCGTTGGGCGACGGGGCACGGTAGAAGGTGCCGACGATGGGGGAATTGATGATGTGCGAGCCCGCCGGGGGACCCGCCTTCTCCGCCTGCGGCGCGGCCACGGACGATGCAGCGGCTGCGGCGGCCGGCGCGGCCGGCAGGACGGGCAAGGCCAGCGACGGCGACGCTCCTGGAGCGGGCGCCGCGGCGCGCGACGGCTCGGACGCCGGCGCCGCATAGACCAGTTGCGGTGCCGTCGCCTGTCCGTCGATTTTGAGACGGAAGCCCGAGCGCTCGATCTCCAATCCCTGGAGGCCGCGCGTGGCGACCAGCTCGATCAGCTCCTTGATTTGTTCAAATGTCAGCAAGGCGAAGCCCCTTTCAAGGCCGGAGGCGAGGCCCCGCTCCCGCGTCTCAGGAGAGATCTCTCTCCAGGAGCAGGCGCGCCCTCCGGAGCTCGAACCTGGCCCTGCCATAGTTGCCCTCCGGGCCCAGGACGAGAAGCAGATAATAGTCCGCGGCGACGCAGCTTACCATCAAGGTCATCCGTTCCGTGGCCACCGCGAGATGCTGCACGTCGCCCGCCTCCAGCTCCCGGTGGTTCTCCGAGATCGCCCGGGTCTGCGCGATGAGCTCCGCGGCCAGGACCTCCAGGTCGATCGAGGGATCGGAGCTGACCGAATCGACTGCGATGCCGTCCTTGGCGATCAGAGAGAGGGCGAGGGCGCCCTCGATCCGGTTGTTGATCAGGTTGAGCCGATCACGAAACATCGCTCGGTCTCCTCCCCTGCCGCAGCCGGTCGAGATAACGGGTCAACACCCACGTCTTCCGGGAACGGACCTCGACGTCCGCCGGCCGGGAGGGATCGCGGCGGTATCCCGCCAGCAGCCGGCGGGCGTCGAGCCGCGGCGTCTCGGGCTGCGGCCCCAGGGAGGCGAGCCGATCGAGCCCCGCGCGCGCCGAGGCGCTGGCCGGCTCGCGCTGCAGGACCTCGCGGAAGATCCGCTCCGCTTCGGCATAGTGCCCCTGCCGGAGGTAGAGCTCGCCGAGCGTGGCGGTGGCGACCTCCGGCTCGGCTTCCGCGACCACCTCGACCTCCGGCTCCGGCGCCGGCTCGAAGACGGGCACCGGCGGTTCCGGCACGGCTGGTTCCAGCTCGACGGGTTCCGGCTCGAAGACCGGCGGCGGAGCCAGGTCGACGGGTGCGGCCTCCTCGCTCCACAGCTCGTCGGCGGTGGTGGCGTCCAGGTCGAAGATCGGCACGGGAGGCTCCTGCGCGAAGATCGGCGGCATGAGCGGCTCCGGGGGCGGGGCGGGAGAGACTGGCGGCGCGGCAGCCACCGCCTCGTCCAGCCACGACGCCTCCTCGGCCGGCGGAGCATCCGGCTCGACCAGCGGCTCCGGAGCGAACGGTTCCGGGGCGAACAGGTCCACCGGGCCCGGTCCGGGGGCGAACGGCTCGGCCGTCAAGGAGATCGGCGGCGGCGGCGCGAACGGCTCCGGCGCCCGCAAGGGCTCGAAGGCGAACAGGCCCTCCGCACTCAGAGCGTCGAGATAGCGCCGCCGGCTGTCGCGCGACGAGAGTCCCGGAAAGAGCTGATCCGCGTCCCCCGGCTCCTCCTCCGGCTCGAACACCGGAGCAGGGGGCGGGGCGGCAGCCTCCAGCGGAAAATCGTCGGATTTGAAGTCCGTCGCGGCCAGCGCCGGAGCAGCGGCCGGCCGGGGCGGCGGGGCCAGCTCGAAGATGTCGTCTCCGCCGCGGCGCGGTGGCGCCGGCGGGGTGAGATCGAAGACTTCGGCGGGGCGGGCAGGCGCCATGACGCTCCGTAGCAGGGGCACCGTGGAATCGTCGGGTCCAGCCGAGGACGGGTTCGGCGCGAACGGGTCGGCGTCCATGCTCGGCCTTTCCGGCGATGCGGGTTTCTCCATCTGGCGGATCCGCCGGCGCAGGTCCTCGATGTCGGGATCGCTGTCGTTGAGCAGGCTGTAGAGATCGAGGCGCTCACGCGCCTTCACGGGATCGCTGGTGTCCAGATAGGCCCGGACCAGCAGCTTGTTGGCGACCATCTGGGTCGCGTCCTGCTTGACGACGCGCTCCAGCACGACGCGGGCTTCTTCGCCCTCTCCCAACTCGAGATGGCAGCGCCCCTTGGCCACCAGGGCGGACAGGTAGCCCGGATGCTCTTTGAGGCCCTTGTCCAGGACCGCCAGGGCATCCTGGACCCGCCCGAGATGGCGGTACTCCTCGGCCAGTTGCAGGAAGATCCGCGATGCGGGATCGGACTCCCACCGGGCGCGGAGCTGAGTCAGGCGGTCGGGGAAGACGCCGTCGGTCATCGCGGGACACCTGCCCCCGAGGGGTAAGTCGAAGGAACCGGGCGGGTTACGTCGGTAGGGATCGCCAAAGTGGCTGCATTATAGCAGGGGCCTCCCCGCGGCCGGTATTTTGCACGGCCGCGGGAAGGCACGGCTCACTCCAGCTATCAAACTACGGTGATGGTGACCTCGCTTTTCAGAGGCGCACCAGTGCCAGAGGAAGTGTTGGCCGAGACCTTGAACGACGTCGTCCCATCCGGAATGTCCTGTGGTCTCACAGTGAGAGTGATCTCGGCCACACCGGAGGAGTCCGTAAAATCGACGCTGCTGGTGCCGAAACTGCCGACTACACTAACGAACTGTACAAGTGCAGCCGCCACAGGCAGGCCTTGGGCGTTGCGGACCACCGCAGTGACCTTGATCGTAGTCGTTGCGTCATCCTGAATCTGCTTCGGGTCCGCGTCGGCAAAGATGCTGGTGGCAGCATCCCGGATCGTCACGTCAGTTGTCGCCGCTTCGCTCGAGCCGAGAATTGCCGTGATCTTCGCCGTTCCCGCCTCATTACCTGCGCTCAGGGTCGCGGTAGCGGTCCCATCGCTCCGCGTCTGCGGCCGACTCGTGCTCAAAATGCCCAACGATGAGGTCAGAAGGACGGTCTGGCCAGAGGCAGCCGGACTCCCGTCAGAATTCCGGGCGATGATCGTGATCGTGGAAGTGCCGCCGACTGGGACCGTAGCCGGGCTCGCGCTGATGAGTACGGTCGGCTTCGTATCGTCCGACTCGCCGATCTGCACCGTCGTGGTCACACTCAAGGAGCCGGACGAGCTACCGGTGCTGCCGCCACTTGCACCCGCGCCACCGCTTCCACCTCCGGACACGGTGCCGGTCTGAGCCGTCACAGTGGCCGCTCCCTTGCGACCGTCGCCCCGCAAAGTGGCCGTCGCGTTGCCGTCACTGCCGATCAGGACCAGCGGATCGACGGTGCCCAGACTCGACGACAGGCGGATCTCGGTCCCCTCGCGCATCGGGCTGCCATTCGGCTGCCGGCCGATGATGGTGATCGTGGACCTGCCATTCAGCCCGATCTTGGCCGGATTGGCAGTGATGGCGAGCGTCGACCCGCTCGGCGCGGTTGGGGTGGCCTTGTCGCAGCTCAACGCGGCGACAGCGAGGATAGACAGCAGGAGAGAGCGCACAGCGTATTTCATAGCGATCCAGTATACGAACCAGGACCGGCGCCCGTCCATTCCCGGAAAACGACAAGGCCGGCGCCCCGAAGGACGCCGGCCCGGTCAGAGGAGGGTCAGCGGGTCAGCCGCGACGGCCGGCTAGGTCGACTCGCTGTTGTCGGTCGCGCTGCTGCACTGCGGGTCGTTCGTCGGAGCCCCTCCGAAGTCGATCAACCCGTCGCCGTCGTTGTCGATCCCGTCCGAGCACTGGAACGTCGTCGGCGTCGTGGTGTCGCCGGTGCAGGCTGCCTGGCTGGCGGTCGGGTTCAGCGTGAAGGCGTTCGACAGGGTCGTCGCGCAGCCCGTGCCGGCCAGATCCGTGACCGTCACGCTGATCGGCGTCGGGATGCTCTGCGTGCCGCCGGCGTTGCCGTCACCGTTGCCGTCGCACGGCTGGGTGGTGAAGGTGAAGCCCGGCGGCGGCGTGGGCACCCGGGCCGTGATGACGGACCCGTTGTTGGTGAGGATCTGGGCCGACGAGCCGGTCGACGTATCACCGCCGAACGTCACGCGGACCGTGCCTCCGAGGTTCTGACCCGTGATGGTCACGTTCGCGCCGATGCTGCCCGAAGTCGGGCTGACGCTGAAGATCAGAGGCCGCGGCACGACGTAGTTGAACCCGAGGTTGGCAGTGCCGGAAGCGCCACTCTCGATGTTGGTCACACTCACACCCAAGACCGTGACCAGGCCGTTCGCCGGGCACTGGGCGATCGCGACACCGCTGGTGATGAACTCGATCTCGGTGCCGGTCACCGAGACGACCTGCTGACCGACGCCACCGAGCGAGACCGCCACCGGGGCGTCGAAGCCCTGGCCGAAGATCGTCACGCGCGTGCCGCCGGTGAATGGACCGGAGCCCGGCCCCATGGCCGTGATGAGGACGTCGGAGCCGTACTTGAAGGCGCCCAGGGCCACGGTATTGAAGCCGCTGTTGACGTTCTTCACCAGGACGTCGGCCACCTGGTTCACCAGGTTCTGGCCGAAGCCCCGGGCGGCCGGCGTGACCGCGACGATCTCGGTCGAGGTGACCGAGTCGACCCGGGCCTCCACGCCGTTGAAGGCGTTCGCCGTGTTGCCCCGGCCGAAGAAGACCTGGATCGGCGCCTGGAAGCCGGTGCCGCGGATGCGGATCGGCGTGCCGCCGTCGTTGGTGCCCGAGGCGGGCGAGATCGAGAAGACCTGCGGCTGCTCGATGCCACCGCCACCATGGGAGTAGGTGAAGGCGTTGTCCAACTGGTCGGTCGCCGTCCCGGTCTCGTTGACGTTGATCGTCACGGCGACGGTGACCTGCGCGGTCGAGCCGACCGGTACCGTAACGCCCGCCGCCGCCGCCGACGGCGTCCGCACGCGGATCCGGTTGGGCGTGACGGACAGGACCTGCGCCGTGGCGCCGTTGAACGTCACCCGGACGGGGCCGTCGAAGCCGGCGCCGTTGATCGTCACATCCTCGCCGCCTTGCGGGTCACCGACCCCGGGGACGATCGAGGAGACGAAGAAGGTCTCGGCCTGGCCGATCTGGACGTTGGCCGCGCCGGCGCTCGGCCCGACCACGGCACGCACGGTCGCCGTGCCCACGTCGGTCGAGGGATAGAGCACGGCCTGCGCCCGGCCATTGACCAGGTCCAGCGTGATCTCCTGGGGACCGGTGGGGTTGTTGAAGGTCCCGAGATTCGTCGAGAGCGTCACGTCGGTCAGATCCGGCGGAGCCTGGCCCGTGTCGTTGCGCACCACGTCCACCGTGATGTTGCTGGGCGTGTTGCTCCCGGCCTGCAGTTGCGACGGGCTCGCCGTCACGATCACACGGAAGGTGGTGACCGGATCCGGCGGCTTGGGTGTCGCGGGAGTCGAGCTTCCCCCTCCCGGTTCGGTCGGGGAATCGGACTGGCAGCCCGCGAGAGCGAGCGCGAGCCCGACAACGAGACAAGACACGATCTTCAAAGGTTTCATATCGAGCTCCCGGAAGGCCCTCAGGGCCTCACCTCGATGGTGAAGCGAGCCGGGTCGCTGGTGATGTCATCGCCCGACAGCGTCCGGCCGAAGAAACGCATATAGCAATCCAGCACGATAATCGCGCTGCCCGTCTCCGAATCGACACCGGTTCGGGAGAGATCGCGGATCGGCGGATTGAGCATCTGGTCCGACATCAGGATCGGCAGGTTCTCCAGGGTCGTGGTCCCACCCGGCGTGATGATTCCGAACACGCCCTGCACGAGTGGGGGCGGGACCTTGGTCCCGGTATCCCGCCGCACGAAACGGATTTCGTACGAGCGGACCTCGATCGACTGCAGGTCGCTCGTCGTTCCCGACGGATCCTTGGGAATGTTGCGCAGCGTGATCTCGTCCGCCTGGACGATGCCGGCGGAGGCGGAGACGATGAGAGGGAGGCCGTCGAAGTCGGTGATCGACAACACCACCGTCCCCTCACGGCGGTCCGTCCTCTCCCGGCAGCCGGCGAGGGCGGCGAACAAGACGAGCATCAGACAGAGTGTGGCTTTTCGAGTCATGGCAAAAGCTCCGCGCCGGTCAGATTTTGATCACCCGCGGCGTAATGAAGATCAAGAGCTCCTCGTTCTCCTCGCGCCGCGACTTGTTTTTGAACAGGTGACCGATGATGGGAATGTTGGCCAGGCCAGGCACCCGGTCCTCGCCCTGGTCGGTCGATACGCGATAGATACCGCCGATGACCGCCGTCCCGCCGTCGCGGACGAGGAGCCGGGTGGTGGCCTCCTTCGTGGCGATCGGGGCATTGGTGGCGCCGGGGACCAGGAACGCGAGCTGCGGCTCGCGCTTCTGGATCTGGATGTCCATCATCACGGTGCCTTCGGCGGTCACCTGCGGCGTCACGTCCAGCCGCAGCGTGGCGTTGACGTATTGCACCGTCACGGTGTTGTTGGCGATCGTCTGGATCGGGATCTGCACACCGCTCTGGATGGAGGCTGCCTGGTTGTTGAGAGTCGCCACCTTGGGCGCGGAGAGGATGTTGATCAGACCTTCGCTTTCGGCCGCCTGCAGGGCCACGTCCAGATTGAACGTGTTGAGCACGTTGCCGAGGCGCAGGTTGATCGTCCCGTTGCCGCCGCCGCCCGGCACGTTGACCGCGCCGCCGCCCGCGACGTTGTTCGGGAAAATCAGCCCGGTGGTGTTGCCGTGCGCCGCGTCGGCGATCGCGTCGAAGCCCCACTGGATGCCGATGTCGCGCGTGAAGCGCTTCGTCGTCTCGATGATCCGCGCCTCGATCATCACCTGCGGCTCCGGAGTATCGAGCCGGTCGATGACCGAGATGACGGTGTCCATGAACTGGGGAAGCTCCTTGATGATCAGGCTGTTCGTCCGCGCGTCGACGATGACGCTGCCGCGCTGCGAGAGCAGGCCGGCCTGGCCGCTGTGCAGGAGACCGGCGATCTCGTCGGCGTCGGCATAGCTCAGCCGGCGGAACACCGTGCGGAGCGGGATCGACAGCGCCTGCGCCTGGGCGAGCTGCTGTTTCTCCTGCGCCTCCTGCCGGAGGATCGTGACGGGCGCGATGCGCATCACGTTGCCTTCCAGCTCATACGACAGGCCGTTGATCTTCAGGATCTGCTCCAGCGCCTGGTCCCAGGGAACGTTGTCCAGCTCGGCGGTGACCACGCCGGCGACGCCCGGCTGCACCACGATGTTGAGTCCGCTGATCTGGGCGAACGTCCGCAACACCTCGGTGACGTCGGCATTGGTGACCTTGAGGTCGATGGGCTCTCCCGTGTAGACCCGCTCGGTCTCCCCCAGAGACTGGCTCTGGAAGGTGTCCAGGCCGAGACTCGAGCTGCCGCCGGTGGGCGCCACCTCGCGCGGCTCGGTCGGCTCGGCCGACGGCTGGATGCGCACGACCGGCGGGGTCGCGGGCCGCGAACGGATCGGCGCCGGAGGCGTGGGCGGCGCATCCTCGACCTCGACACCCGCGGGCGGGCGCGCCTCGGCCATCTGGGTCTCGGCCCGGGGAGCCAGGGCGAGGTCCGATGGGGAGTCGGACGCCATGCTGGGCGCCGGCATGGACCGCGCGGGCGCCGGCTCCGGTGCGGCTTCCGCCGGATAGCTCTCGGCCGGAGCGGTCGAGAGCGAGGGCGGCGTGGCCGCCGCACCCTGCGCGCCGTTGGCCGGGAACGTCACCACCAGGGCGTCGGCCGTGCGCTCGATCACCGGCACCACCGGCGCGCGGAGATCGAACACCACGCGCGAGACCGGCTTCGGAGCGGGCTTGAACTGGGCCACCCGGACGCGCTCCACGATCCCGCCGACCACCGTCATGCTGCTGCGCGAGCTGCGGTTGACCACGCCGTCGAGATCGATGACGAAGCGGTCCGGCGTCTCGAGAGCGAACGTCGAGTACGGGAACTCGCCGTCGCCCGCGATGCGCACCACCGCGCCGCCGTCCGAGGCCAGAACCTCGATGGCGTCGAGGCGCGTGGCGGCCACGCCGGAGGGGTCCGGCGCCGTGGCCGGCTGGTCCGGCGTGCCGCCCGAGGGCATGGCGGCGGCAGGCGCCGCGGCCATGGGCTCCATCGACGCGGTCTGCGGATGCTCCGTGCCGGCGGCAGCGTCCCGGTCCTCGGCCGCGAGGGGCTCGAACGTCATCCGGCCCGCCTGCGCCGTCTCGACCGGCTGGAGCTTGATCTCGAGCTTGTTGCCGTCGGCCGAAACCGAGTGCTCCACCTCCTGGCGGGTGGAGATGACCAGGCGGGTCAGAGGGCGGCTCCCCTCGGTGCCGCTTTCGACCGCGAGCGCGGAGACCAGCCCATCGGCCGGCTCCATGCCGGCCACACCCGAGCGCGGCTGTGCATTCGGGAGCTCGACGATCACCTTGCCGTCGGCATTGCGGAAGCTTGTCCACACCAGGGGAGCGCTCGCTTCCAGATCAATGAAGACCTCCGGGGCTCCTTCCCGAAGATCCAGTGTACGAATCTCGGCGGCAGCGGTCGCCGGCTTCGCCGTATCCTCTCCAGACTGCTCTGCCGCCGCAGGCGTCGCTTCGACGACCTTCGCCGGTTTGGAGGAGGTGCAGCCGATCCAGGCCGCAAAGGCCAGGATCGTCGCTGCGGCGATCCGACGTTGCCACGCGTCGCGCTTGTTGAAAAACACATCTCCCATGGCACTCGCCTCCCTGAACGGGACCAGAAACGCCGAATCCGTCAAGACGGACTCAGGCTCTTCACCACCTCACGGAACGGCTTGAGAGCCGTCGGGTCCTGAACGATCTGCTTGAACACAACTTCCTTCTTGTTGATGCTGACCACATCGCCGTCGTAGAGCTGATCGCCCTCTTTCAGCAGAAAGGTCTTCTTCTGGTTGCTGGCAACCACCTGAGCCACGAAACCCTTGCTGGTGCGCCAGATGCCGGTCAGGTCGATTTCGTCGATGAGCAGGCCGGGAATGCCATCCGGCCGAGGTCCGCGGAACTCTCGCGCCTGCTGCTCGACGAGCAGTGACTTGAAAGGATCGCGGCGATTGCCCGGGTCGTAGGTGAAGCCGTTGCCGGAAAGGACCTCTTCCTCCCCCTCGAGGATCTGGTCGATGTCCGGGCCGGGAGTGACCTGCGGCTCCTGGCTGGGAGCCGCTGCCTCTCCTTCGGCGGGCGGTTGCTGTTGTGGTGGCGGCTGCTGAGCGGCACCCACCCCGGCGAGAGTGACGCCGAGGGCGAACAGAGCCGCCAGCAGGATGGCGCGGTGACTGTTCATATGCCTTCCCCTCCCGCCGGAGGACCGGCGAGCGCGCGAGCGGCCGGGCTGTCCGCCGGCGGTGCGCCTGGGGCGGCGGCCGTGCTCTCCGTCACCGGCTCAGGCTCCTTGTAGACGAAGGTCTTGGCGTTGAAGCTCGCGGAGATGGTGTGCGGGCTCTTCGGATCGGTCGTCGCCGCGATCGTCAGATTTTCAATGTTGATAATCCGCGAGAAACGGCTGATCCGGTCAAAGAACAGCGCCAGGTTGTGATACGTGCCGTCGACCGCGACCTCGATCGGCCACTCGCTGAAGAACTCCTTGTCCGACAGCTCCTTGGGCGTGAAGCGCTTCAGCGCGAAATCCCCCTGCTCGGCGAGCGAGCGGATGCGCCGGAGCAGGTCCGGCGTATTGCGCCGGGCGGGCAGGATGCGCAGCAGCTTGTCGAGCTCCAGCTCGAGCTGCCGCACCTCTTCGCGGAACTTCGGGAGCTGCTGCTTGGCGGCACGCCCCTCCTGGATCTTGGTCTGCAGCTCGGCCAAGGTGCCTTCGCCCCGGCTGATCTCATCCTTGATCGGCTGCACGAGGCGCCAGTAGCCGAGACCGAAGATCACGGCTCCGAGCACCACCCCGATGCCCGCCCCGAAATACCAGGGCTTTCCATCCAGTCCTGTCTTTATGGCCATCGGGGTCCTCCTAACCTGCGGTCGACGCCGGCGCCGTCGCAGCCGGCGGAGCGACGCCTTCTTCTCCGGCCGGCGGAGCGGGCGGAGCAAATGAATACTTGAACTCGATGGAGAACTTGTAGACGCCGCCCGACTGTTCCGTCGTGTCCTTGAGCGTCGGCTCTTCGAACTCGGGGACCTTGTCGAGATTCTCGATGAAGTTCGCTACGGCGTTGGTGTTGAAGGCGCGCCCTTCGACCGTGATCATGGCGTCATCCATCGTCAGGCGGTCCAGCCAGAGGAGCTCGGGGAGGGCCTTCGAGACATAGTCCATCACCCGCACCGGGCCGCGCTGGTTGAGCTTCAGATCATTGATCACGCCGATCTTCTGCTCGAGCGCCGCCTTCTTGGCCTTGTAGTCCTGGACCTCTTTGATCACGGAATCGAGCGCCGCGACCTCGGCCTGCGCGACGGCGATCTCTTCGTCCTGCGCGGCCTTCTCCTGCTTCACCTGCCACCAGAAGAAGGCCGCGAGGATCACACCGATGAAGAAGCCGACGGCCAGGAGCCACTGCCCGATGTCCTGTCCCTTGAGAAGCTCGGCGGACTTGGACTTGCGGACCGCCGTGGGGCGTTTGCCTTCGGCGAGAAGATTGATTTTGATCATCGGCTAATCCCCCACCTTCCGGATGCCGAGTCCCACGGCCACGGACATCATGGGAGCGATCGACTGCAGCCAGGCGGCGTCGAAATCGCTCTCCTTGTACTTGATCCTGCGCAGCGGATTCATCAGCTCCGTCGGCACCTCGAACCGGTCCCGCAGGACCTGCAGCAGGTTCGGCGTCAAGGCGCAACCGCCGGACAGGACCAGCTCGTCGACCGGCCCTTCGGAGGAGGTGGCGGAGAAGAAATCGAACGTCTTGCGGATCTCGGACGCCATCTCGGCCGATACCTGATCGAGCACCGGCCGCGCGTCGCCCGGGGAGTAGCGGTCCACCGCTTCGCCCTGCTTCAAGGCTTCGGCCTGCGCGAACGAGAGGTTGAACTCGCGTTGCAGAGCCTCGGTGAACTGATGGCCTCCGAACGAGATGTCGCGCCAGAACACCGTGGTGCCGCGGGCCAGGATGTTGATGTTGGTCACCCCGGCGCCCATGTTGATGAGGGCGACGACCTTGCGCGGATCGAGGTCGTAGTTCACCTCGTAGGCGTTCTGGACGGCGAAGACGTCGATGTCGACGATGGCGGGCGACTTGCCGGTCTGGCTGATCACCGATACGTAGTCATTGACCTTGTCCCGCTTCACCGCGACGAGGAGGACCTCCATGTTGTCCCGCCCGGGCTCCCCGTCCGTCAACACGACGTAGTCGAGACGCACGTCGTTAATGTCGAACGGGATGTACTGCTCGGCTTCCCACTGGATCGACTCGGCGAGCTCCTCCTGCGGCATGGCGGGGAGCTGGATCTTCTTGATGATCACCGAGTGGCCCGACAGGGAAGTGGCATAGGAGGTGTTCTTGACCTTGGTCTGGTCGTTCAGCCGGTGGATCGCGTCGACGACCAGGGACGAGTCCATGATCGAGCCGTCCACGATCGCCTCCGGGGACAGCGGCTCCACACCGAGACGCTGCAAGTGGTACTCCCCCTTGCGTTCCCGGAGCTCCACCAGTTTGATGGCTGAGCTGCCGACGTCGAGGCCGACTACACCTTTCTTGGTTCGGGAGAAGAGCACGGCGTTTCAAGCCCCCTCTGGAAACCCTAGTTGCAAAGCCTACTTACAGGCGGTTACTTAAAGCTTCGCTCGAAGCTAGCAGCAAAACACACCGGAGTCAAGATAGCCAATGCATCTATGACTATATGGACCAGTGAGGGAACTCTACTCCCGCGACCCACTGCTGCGCAAGTGTCGGGTTCCACAGGGTTTGTGTTGCGTGCTTCACAGCTTCGACCTTCCTGACTTTCTCCCGGGCAGACCTCACCCACTCCGCGCGAGCGGAGGGAAGGCTCCAGACGGGCGGACAGGCCTCGATCCGAGACGGAGGTACTGCCGGGAGGGTCCTTCCTTAATCTATGGAGTGGAGTGTAGCACCCGGAGGAGCGGACGCAAGCCCTTCGCGTCAAATTTTGTCGCTTTCGCTGAGTGCTGCCCCAGGATTGTCTCCCCGGAGGCCGGGAGGCTACTCCTCGGGGCCGAGCCAGCGCCATCTCTCCGGCCCGGCCCCGGCCAGGACCCACTCGACGGTCCTCTCCTCTTCATTCTCCGGGTTGGACCAGAGGACAGGCTTCAGCTCCTCCACGCTCGGTCAGACCTGACGGAAGAGGTTGCGCACTGCTTCATCCCTGGAGATCACGATCCGGTCGGCCTTCAGGGCAGTCTCCACGAGATGGCAGTCCTTCTCGAGGGATTTCCAATCGGAGGGCGTCAGGGCGCTCTCCCGGATACGAGCCCTGAGGTGGTCGTCCCGCACGTTGCCCACGAGCAAAGCGAGCCTCCGGGCAAACATTCTGACCAGCCAACCGCGCGCGTAGCGTGAGCGGTGCCTCTTCCACTCGCGCAGACCCTCCTCATCCAGCGCGATCGAGTGCCGGACTTCGAGGATGGCGTCCAGGACCGCCCGGCACGGGCTCGACACGAATCCGGGGACCGGGTAGTGCCCCGCCGATCTGGCGACGGATGCGTCAACGACGAGCCGTCTTGCGGCGGCCATTCTTCCCCTTCCCGAATGCAGCGGATTCGACAGCGTCGAGATACCGGCTCTCCACTCCTGCCTGGACGTCACCAAAGTCCTCCGGCCAGTCGCCATAGGCGCCGAACCGGTCGAGGTCGGCACTCACCACTTGGGTGACTCCGGCCGCGTCTCGCGAAAACCAGTGGAGCTTGACGAGGTCTTGCGAAAGGTGTCCTGCCGCAATCAGCGCCTGCACCGCAAGCAGCAGAGTGGAGCTGTGTGTCTCGACCACGACCTGAACACCGCGTTTCGCGGTGTCGGCAAGGATCGCCGCGAGGGCCTGCTGTGCTCGCGGATGAAGGTGCAGCTCGGGCTGCTCGATGTAGACCAGGCGGCCGGGCTCTGCCGCGAGAAGCGCCACCAGCACCGGGAGCACTTGCGAGACGCCAAAACCTACGTCGGCCATGTTGACCAGATCCTCTGCGCCGCTCGCCCGCCGCCCGGGAAGCCGCTCCACCAGGAGCGCGACCTGCGTCGAGTTGCGTCGCTGCTCCGCGATCCTCGAGGTAAGCCCTAGATCGCCCAGCAACTCCCCCAGCTGCTCCAGGCGGAGGTCTTCCTGCCATTCTGCGATGACGCTGGCCACATAGTGCTCGAACGTCCCGGCAAAGGTCTTCCCCACCTCCGCCGCGTCATACGTCCTCTTCGGATTCCCCCGGAGCCCGGGAACATGGATGATCGATCGCAAGATCCGATCGAAGCCAGAAGTCCAAGGAAGCGGAGGCGCTGACTCGGCACCCTCTGCGACGACCCCGAGAAAGCATCGGTTCCGGACGACCTTGAAGACAGTCCCGGGAAACTTCTCGTGGACACCCTGCAACGGACGGATCTGCCGAACGATCTCCTCCTGCGTCATGTCCGGCGTCAGAGAAACGGCTTGAGGCCGGAGAAAGCTTCCGTGGTCAGGTCGGCCGATCTGGAGGTTGTCGTCCGGCGTACGCCGGAAGCTCCAGTTCAGGCTCAGGTCCGAGTTGATCCTCATGCCGATCTCGAAATCATCCGCCAACCCCCTGCCAGAGGATCGCGAAAAAAGCTCTGCCGCCGAGTCGAACCGGACATGAGGGCCATCCAGAAGCAGCGGGCCCGGATCGAAGCTGTGCTCCAGAGTCTGCTTCAGAAGAAGGAGGGGCTGAAGGGCGCTCGATTTCCCCGAGCTGTTGGCACCTGCGAGAACCGTCAGGGGCCGAATCTCGATGGCCCGAGGTTCAGCAAAGGACTTGAATCCCTTCAAGGCGATGGTTCGGATCCCCTCGGCAGGCCTGGTGTCAGCCATGGGATCTTCCTCTCTTTCTTTCTTCGGTTTCATGACAGCTCCTCCTCCGACTCCATCCCCAGCCGCACCAGCAGGTTCTGGAGGATGCGCGCGGTCAGGCCCCAGATCTGGCGACCTCCCACGTGATAGATGCGCAGCATGCGCTCCACGTTGTTGATCTTCACCGGGCGCTCCTCGACGAGCTGCGGATTGGCGAAGGCGGTCAGGGGGAGACTGAAGACTTCGGCGATCTCTCCGGCGTTCGGCTGCGGCTGGAAGGTATGGGGCACCGCGCCGACGCAGGGGACCACGCGGAAGCCGGCCGGGGTCTCTCCCTCGTCGAGCTCGCCGAGACGGAGAACGGTCTTCGGGTCCAGGCCGATCTCCTCGTGCGCTTCCCGCAGCGCCGCTCCCCAGAGATCCTCCTTGAGCTCCCTCCCACCTCCGGGAAAAGCGATCTGGTTCGGGTGGCTCGGCAGCGTGTCGGTGCGCTTGGTGAGGATCGTCCAGAGCTCGCCGGCGTCGACGTAGAGCGGCACCAGCACCGCGGCGGGCCGCAGGTCGCTCGCGGCCAGCCGGCGCGGCGGCGGCGACTCCAGAGACTCACGGATTTCTGTGATCCAGCTCCTGCGCTCCATGGTCAGCTCCCACTCTTCTGGATCAGGTCCTCGGCGGGCCGGATCTCCAATCCGATCGGCGCGGCCGGCGCTCCGGGCAGGCGGAGGTCCAGCTCATAGAGATAGTAATCGTCCGCGGTCCACCACATGGGGTGGACCGCGCGCGCATGCGCCAGCGGAACCACGTAGGTGATCCCGCCGTCCGGATGCAGGACGGTGGGACGCAGATCCCGGCCGCCGAGCTCGAGGTGCGACGGCGCCTGCTCGTCGAAACGGAGGTGCACCCCCTCGATCGGCTCCGGGCTGCCCACCAGGATGTCCACCCGGTTGTCGCCCACCAGCCGCAGCGCCTCCGCCCCTTCGATCCGATAGACGCTGTGACTCAGCAGCTTGACCCACAAACCGTTCGCGGCGAAGTCCTGCCCTCCCGGGATGTGGCTCTGCGTGGTCTCGTAGGGCAGGATCCGCTCGGCCACGGCGCCGACGTGCCGGTAGCGGCCGTCCTCTCCGACCGGGAACGCCGTCGGATGGAGCCAGAGAGGATAGAGGAACGCTCCGGCGCACGCCGCCACCGGCAGGGCCCAGCGGGCGGAGAGCGGTTTGCCCGCGAGAAACCAGAAGGCCGGATAGAGCGGCAGGAAGTAGCGGTTGGCGATCGCTCCCCCGCCGCCATAGAAGTTGAACGGACGGAGGACGAAGAAGCCGAGCACCGCGAGGCCCACCGCCAGCGGGATGGCCCAGCGCCCGCGGTCGCACCCAAACGCCAGACAGCCGACGAGCAACGGCAGGAAGTAGGGCAGGACGCCGACGTTCCGGCCCACCAGGAAATAGGCGGCGTTCCAGGCCAGGAGCTTCGGGTTGTAGCTCGGATCGACTCCGCCTTCCTGGAGCCACGAGGTGTTCCCCCACTGCCGGAGGACCTGCGACCACTGGCTGGCCGGAAAGTCGAGATCCGGATAGCCGGTGCGCGGATAGAAGCCGCCCCGCTCGCCGCCGTATCCGCTCCACGAGCCGCCCGACAGCTGCTGCACGAGGGCGGTGACGAGCAGGAGGGCGAGAGCGCCCGCGAGGAGGCCAAGCAGGGCCGGACGGCGTCGCTGCTCGGCGCGCGCCGCGAGCGCCGCGGGCAGCAGCAGGGCCAGATAGAACGGCCGGAACGCCCCGGCCACGGCGAGCAGCGCTCCGGCCAGGAGCCAGCGGAGAAAGACCTGGCGCGGCTTCGACTCCTCGTAGAGAGACGGCAGGGGATCGTTCGGGCCGCGGCCGGAGGAGTAGACCAGGGCCAGACCCGCTGCGGTCGTCGCCAGGAGGAAGAGGTCGGCGTGAACCCAGAACGCATAGGCGAAGGCCACCGAGGCGTAGAGGAACACCGCGACCCAGAGCGGCGCGGCGTCGCCCAACCGGCGGCGCAAGGCCCAGGCGGCGAGGATCGCCGCGGCGGCCAGGTAGACCACGTTGGCGATCAGCCCGCCGCGCACCGGTGCCACCCGCACGAAGGGAGCAATGGCCAGGGCGTACAGGAACGGTTTGCCGTAGGCGATGTGCGCGCCGCCGTCCCCGCTCTGCAGGATCAGGCCGTCCGGCGGTCCGCCCCAGTGCGACACGAAGCGCTCGTAGTCGGTCCGCGAGTAGGCGAGGTCCAAATCCCAGGCGAGGCTCGCCGCCTGCATGGCGTAGGTCGCCTCGTCCCCCACGAGCGAGGGGCGGCCGGCGCGGTCGAAGAGACACGTGCCCACCAGCGTGGCGAGGAGCAGGGCGCCGAGGGCGCACCACCCGGCGAGTTGGGCTGAAAGCCGGGGAGCCCGCGGCTTCACAGGTGGCGCTCCCAGTGGGGGCCGCCGTATTTGGAGAGGCCGAGGCCGCCGAAGAGCTGCGGCTCGATCCACAGCCAGGCCGGGCCCGGCGGCCGGCGGACCTCGGTCGCGAACAGAGCCTCCTCGCCCGGCTGGAGGTCGCGCTTCAGGGCGAGCCACGGCCGTACTTCCAGGAGATCCTGGCCGTCCGCGAAGAGCTTGACCACCACGGCCACGCCGCCCGCGCCTTTCTCGCCCGCCAGCCAGCGGGCGAAGCCGGTGTTGCGCAGCCGGATGCGGAGCGTCCGCCGCTCCCCTTCCGGCCAGGGCAGCTCGGCCCCTTCGACCTCCAGGGTGCCGTCGAGCCGGCCCCACGCGAGGCTGCTCGGCGCGGGGACCTCCGGCGGTCCGTCCGTCCGCCCGCCGGGCGGTGGAAGATCGCTCCATTCGCGCGCGGCGTCGAGCACCGCGGCGGCCGAGCGCTCCGGCGCATGCCGGCTCCGGATCAGCTCGCGCGCCGCCTCGCCCATGGCGCGCAGCCGCTCCGGTCGGGCGAGCAGATCGCGGAGCATCGCGGCAAGCGCGTCCTCCTCGTCCTCCCCGAGCGGGACCCGCAGAGCGACCTCGTGCGGCAGGTCGGCGAACTGCGCGTAGTCCGAGACGATCGCCGGCACGCCCAGAGCCAGGACCCGCAGGAGGGACGCCGAGGTCTCGCCCGCCGTGGGATAGCGCAGGTTGAGACAGAGGTCCACGGCGGCGATCGCGGCCTCGAAGTCCTCGTAGGGGAGAAAGTCGGTGACGTGGACGCGCTCCGCCACGCCGGCCCGCCTGGCCTCGCCTTCCAGGTCGACCGCGGGAGAGACCTCGCCGACCACGAGGAGGTGAACCTCCTCCAGGCCGGGCCGGGCGAGCGCGCGGATCACGGCGCCGGTCCGCTTGATCGGCGTCTGGAACCCGAAGGAGCCGAGGACCCGCGCGTCGAGCGGCAAGCCGAAGCGCTCGCGGATACGCCGGCCCGCCGCGGGGTCGGCCGGCGGCGGCAGCGGGATGCCCATGGGGACGGCGCGGACGCAAATTTCCGGGTCCTCCTCGCGGATCACTCCGGCGGCCCACTCGCTGTGGACCAGCACGCCGCGCTGAGCACGGAGCAGCGCCCGGTGGGCCGGCAGAGCGAAGACGACCGCGTTGCCGTAAGCGCCCCAGCGCTTGACCACGGCCGCCGCGCGCCCGATCCATCCATGATCGCGCGTGAGGCGCTCGACGTAGGGGTCGTATTCATAGCGGCCGAGGGTCACGTCGAGGAGGACGTGGTGGAGCAGGATGTCATGGAGCGTGAGGACGCCCGGAAGCTCGAAGGCGAGGCGCATCACCCCCTCGTGCCACCGGTTGTTGCCCATCTGGTAGAGGGGGAGGCGCACGCCCTGCCCGTCGCGGCCCGCCGCGTCGAAAGGCGCCACCGGCCAGCGCGCCGCGACCTCCGGAGCGACCGGCTGATCCGGCAGCTGGATCAGGCGCACGTCGGCCTGCGCCGCGAGATGCGGCAGCAGGTCGACGCTGTAGTCGGCGATCCCGGAGCGGACGGGAGGGAGGGGCGAGACGTAGTCGAGCCTCATCTCAGAGCGCCAGGTCGTCCTGGCCGGGCGCCGCCATCTGGCCCTTGAGCCAGGCTTCGATGAAGGGATCGACGTCGCCGTCGAGGACGCGCGAGGAGTCGCCGACCTCGGCGCCCGTGCGGTGGTCCTTCACCAGGCGGTACGGGTGGAGGACGTAGCTCCGGATCTGGCTCCCCCAGGAGTTGTCCATCTTCTTGCCCTCCCGCTCGGCCTGCTCCGCCGCGCGCCTCTGCATCTCCTGGTCGTAGAGGCGCGAGCGCAGGACCTTCATGGCCATCGCCCGGTTCTTGATCTGGCTCCGCTCGTTCTGGCAGGCCACCACGATGCCGCTCGGCAGGTGGGTGATGCGGACCGCCGACTCCGTCTTGTTGACGTGCTGGCCGCCCGCTCCCGAGGAGCGGTAGGTGTCGATCTTCAGGTCCTTGTCCTCGATGTTGATCTCGACGGTGTCGTCGACCTCCGGGTAGACGTCGACCGAGGCGAAGGAGGTGTGGCGCCGCGCCTGGAAATCGAACGGGCTGATCCGCACGAGGCGGTGGACGCCGGCCTCGCCGTTCAGATAACCGTAGGCGTTGGGGCCGCGCACGGCGAAGACCGCGCTCTTGATGCCGGCCTCCTCGCCGTCCTGCCGGTCGAGCATCTCGACGGCATAGTCGTGCTGCTCGGCCCAGCGCAGGTACATGCGCAGGAGCATCTCGGCCCAGTCCTGCGACTCGGTGCCGCCAGCCCCGGGGTGGATCGCCACGATGGCGTTCTTGTCGTCGTCCGGGCCGGAGAGCTTGAGCTCCAGCTCGAGCTTCTCCAGGTCCTGTTCCAGGCGGTCGAGGAAACGGTCGAACTCGGGGTCGCCCTCCCCCTCTTCCAGGAGCTCGCGCCAGGCGATGAGCTCGTCGCTGTCGGAGCGGAGGCGGTTCAGCGTCTGCAGGCGCCGTTCGAGGGCGCGGCGCTGCTGCATGATGGCTGCGTTCTGCTGGGGGTTGTCCCAGAAGCCGGGCTGTTCCATCTGTCGGTCGATGTCCGACATCTGTTTTTCCAGGCCGGTGTCCTCAAAGATACCCCCGGAGGTTGGTGAGCTGTTCGGTGAGCGCATCGATGCGCTGCTGCACGTCGGAAGCAATCATGGGTTGTCTCTCCTCCCGGTGGATCTTATCGCAGGTGGGGGAGCGATGATTCCCTGGCGCGCTCGGCACGCCGGGCAGGTCAGGCGTCCAGCCAGTTTTCAATGGCGAGGCCGGGCAGGGCGTCGAAGTCGCGATCTGAGGTGAGCAGGATGAGTCCCAGCTGTCGGGCGAGCGCCGCCAGCATGATGTCCACCTGGGAGCAGACGCGGCCCCTCTGCCGGAGCTGATGGTAGAAATCCCCATAGAGAAGCGCGGTCTCCTCATCGAGGTTCCAGATCCGCAAGGCTGCGAGGAGCCTCGCAAGAGCCTTGCGATACGAAGCGGGATCCCGGACTTGGCAGGCACCAACCTCGAGCTCACAGAGGGCCGGGACGCAAGTCCCTACATGGGCCCCTTTCTCTTTCATCCAGAGAATCCGCTGGCGCACGGAAGAGCCAGGCTTGACGGCTGCGCCCAGGTGATTCGTATCCAGGAGGAAGTGCACGCTCAGACGAGTCCCATCTGGCGTCGGACGAATTCCTTCGCCTCTCGATCCGCCTCGGCAAGGGCGGCCTCGACTCGCAAATGGTCCTCAGGCGAGATGTTCGCGGCCAATGCCTCCATCTCTCGCTCCCAGGCATCCCAGTCTGCCGGCTCAACGGGTCCAGCACCCTGAATCAGCAGCTCCTGCCCCTCATGCCATTTCTTCCGGCAAAGGAGACAAGGGCTGGATGACTCCTCTTTGCAGAACCGCTTTGACCATGACTCGCCTCCTCGATGCCGATCTCTGGCACAAGAAACTATACCACCGGTATAGCTCCGTGCAATATACCGCCGTCAGGAGCGTCCGCTACCGCGCCGGCGCTCCCAGGCCGCCCAGCCCACCGCCCCCACCGCCAGCAGCGTGCAGAGCAGCGGCGGGAGCCAGGGCGCCCGGGCGTAGGGGGTGAGCCCCTTCTTTCCCACGACGCGAGCGCGGATCACCCCTTCCTGAAAGACGCCGATCTCCTCCCAGACGGAGCCGTCCGGGCCGACCAGGGCGGAGACGCCGGTGATGGCGGCCCGCAGCAGGGGGCGGCGGTTCTCGGCCGCGCGGAAGCGGGCAGCCCGGAAGTGTTGCCAGGGAGCGGCCGTATCGCCATACCAGGCGTCGTTGGTGATCGTCACCAGGAGAGTCGCCCCGGCTTCGGCCAGCTGCGCCACCTCCTCAGGGAAGACCACCTCGTAGCAGATCGCCATGCCGATCTTCTCGTCCCCCCAGGGGAGGAGCGTCAGGGTGTCGGCGTGGCGGAAGTCGCCGGCGTTGCGCGCCAGCTTGTCCATCCAGGAGAAAAGCCCTTTGAACGGGATGTACTCGCCGAACGGGACGAGGTGCCGCTTGTCGTAGCGCGCGAGGGTCCCGCCCGGGCTCAGGAGATACGCGGAGTTGTAGAACGCGCCCTCCACCGGATGGCTCGAGTTGAACAGGAGCGTGCAACCGCCGGTCTCCACCAACGTGTGGAGGTCGCGCGCGAACGTAGGGTCTTCCTGGTAGGAGAAGGGCCAGGCCGCGCTCTCCGGCCAGACGACCAGCGCGTCCGGCTGACAGCTCTCCGACGAGAGCCGCATCACTTTGCGGTAGTTGTTGCCGACGGCGACCGGATCCCAGCCGACCAGGTTCGAAATGTTGGGCTGGAGCAGCCGCACCGAAACGCCGACGCCCCCGACGCCGTGCGCCATCTCGAGCTCCAGGAGGGCGCGGCGCTGGCTCCAGCGCGCGGCCATGGGAAGAAGAAGCAGCGGCACCAGCCAGCAGACCGCCAGCGGCTCCCAGCGCCGCGTCTGGAAAGCCGCGGCCACTCCCAGGCCCGCGAGCACCACCAGGAAGGAGACGCCGTAGGCGCCGATCCAGGCGGAGAGGGGCAGGGCTCCGGCGACGTCCACCCAGGCGTAGGCCGCCAGGTTCCAGGGAAAGCCGCCGAAGAGCCAGGTCCGCAGCCATTCGAGGGCGACCCACAGGGCCGGGAGGGCGAGGAAGCGCAGCCATGAACGGTTGCGCCAGAGCGGTGCGCCGAGCCAGCCGAAGACCCCCTGGAAGGCCGCGAGGTAGGCGGCGAGGAGGCTCATCAGCGGCCATGCCAGCAGCCAGGACAGGCCGCCGTAGGTCACCAGGGTGCCGGGGATCCAGGAGAGCCCCACCATCCAGCCGGCCAGGCCGTAGAGGAAGGCGAGGAGCCCGGCCCGGCGTGCCGAGAGCAGGAGGAACAGAGGCGCCAGGGCGAGCCAGGAGGCGGCCGACAACGGCTCACGGCCGAAGCAAAAACCCCACAACGCTCCGCCGGCGACCGCGACCAGAACGAGAAGCAGAGATCTTTTCATCGTCGCCCTTCCCCCTCTCCCGGGGGATGGGTGGGCGATGGGAGAGGGGGCCAGGGGGTGAGGGGCCGCTTCACTCGGTGACCCAGGTGTCGAGCTTGTAGCCTTTCCGGACCTGCTCGGCCACCTTCTGGGCATCGCCGCGCGAATCGAACGGCCCGATGCGGACGCGGTACATGGTGCGGCCGGACACCTCGACCGGCGAGAGGAAGGCGCGCTGGCCGCCGCGCACGAGCTGGCCGCGGATGCGCTCCGCCTGATCTTTCTCCGGCGAGGAGAAGACCTGAATGACCACCTGGCCGGCCTTGCGCGCGGGCTCGGCCGGGGCGGGCGCCTTCGTACGCTCCGGCTGGGTACGGGAGGTCTCCGGCTGGCCCGGCTCGGAGCGTGCCTGCGCGGCCCGCTCCTCGGCCGCCTTCTTCTCGGCCCGCTCGCGGCGGCGCTCGCGGCGCGACAGCCGCTCCTCTTCGTCGTCGTCGGCAGGCGCGGCCGGCGCGGGACTTGCGCTCTCCTCGGACCCCACGTCCTCGGCCAGCGTGGAGTCCTCGCCGGCTGAAGGCGTGGGCGGAGCCGGGGTGGAGTCCGGGGCCGCGGCCTTCTGGCCCGACTCGAAGAACTCCAGCTCCTCGAGATTCTGCCCTTCCTTCTTCTCCTCATCGGCCGGCGGCGCGTTGCTCGCCATCTGCTCGGCGGCGCGGTATCCGTTCTCCCGGCCGACCCAGACGCCCGAGAAGAAGGCCGCGATCAGGCAGACGAGGAGGATGACGAATGCAACGATGACCTGACGGTTGGTCAGGGCGATCTCGTAGTAGCTCGGCTCGTGGGAATCGCTCACGTGGCTGGCTGCTCCCTACCTATGTCTTGTCCCTGTCCCGGTCGATGAAGGCACGCATGATGTCGATCGGCAGCGGGAAGAGGATCGTCGAGTTCTTTTCAACAGCGATCTCGGTCAAGGTCTGCAGATACCGGAGCTGCAGAGTCACCGGCTCGCGGGCGATCACCGCCCCGGCCTCGCTCAGCTTGGCCGAGGCCTGCAGCTCGCCCTCGGCGTGGATGATCTTAGCGCGCTTTTCGCGCTCCGCCTCCGCCTGGCGCGCCATGGCCCGCTGCATCTCCTGCGGCAGGTCGACGTGCTTGAGCTCCACCATCGACACCTTGATCCCCCACGGATCGGTGTGGAGATCGATGATCTCCTGGAGCTTCGCGTTCAGCTTGTCGCGCGCGGAGAGCAGCTCGTCGAGATCCGCCTGGCCGAGGACCGCCCGCAGCGTCGTCTGGGCGAGCTGGCCCGTCGCGTAGAGGAAATTCTCCACCTCGACCACCGCCCGGTTCGGATCGACCACGCGGAAGTAGAGGACGGCGTTGACTTTGACCGACACGTTGTCGCGCGTGATGATGTCCTGTGACGGTACGTCCAGCACCATGGTGCGCAGAGAGACTTTGACCATCCGCTCGAACGGCCAGAAGATGAAGACGAGCCCCGGCCCCTTGGGCCGCGGCGACAGGCGGCCGAGCACGAAGGTGACCGCCCGCTCGTACTCCCGCAGCACGTTGATCCATTGGGAGAGAATGAACACCCCGAGGACGACGACCAGCCCGACACCCAGGAAACCGCCTCCCATACCGAGCCCCTTCCTTTAGACAGACACCCGGGGGCGCAACGGCCGCACCTCGAGGGTCAGATTTTGGACTGCGACGATCTCGACGGTCTCTCCCGCCGCCACCGGCTCGGGGGCCACGGCGTCCCAGAGCTCCCCGTGGACGAAGACCTTGCCGCGCGGATCGAGCGGCGTGCGCGCCGTGCCGCGCTCGGTGAGCAACCCCTCGCGGCCGGTCGTCACCGGCGCCCGCCGCGCCCGCAGGGCCATCAGCACCAGGAAGCCGACCACGGCGACCGTGAAGACCACCAGGCTCGCGATGATCTGCAGGCTGACCCGCAGCATGGCGTCCCCGGTCTTGAACAGCATCAGGGAGCCGAGCACGAGGGAGATGACCCCGCCGACGGCGAGCAGGCCGTGGCTCACCACCTTGATCTCCGCGATGAAGAACAGGAGGGACAGGAGAATCAGGGCCAGGCCCGCCACGTTGACCGGCAGCACGGAGAGGGCGAAGAACGCCAGGATCAGGCAGATCCCGCCCACCACGCCGGGCAGGATGGCGCCCGGATTCATCAGCTCGAAATAGAGGCCGAGGCCGCCCAGCACGAGCAGGACGTAGGCGATGTTCGGGTCGGCCACCCAGGCGAGCAGCTTGCGCAGCGACGGCAGCTCGACCTCGCGGACCGAGGCGCCCGCGGTGCGCAGCGCAACCACCTGGTTCCCCTTGCGGACCGTGCGCCCGTCGAGCGCGCGCAGCAGCTCCGGCAGGGTCGGGGCGATCAGCTCGATGAGCTTGCCCTGGAGGGCCTCGCGCGCGGTGAACGACCGGCTCTCGACGACCGCCGCCTGGGCGAGCTGCACGTTGCGGCCGGTGCGCGCCGCGAGGGCGCGGATGTAGGCCGCGGAGTCCTGCTCCATCTTCTCGCCGAGCTTCCCCGGGATGTCCTCGCCCTGGCCGCCGACCGGGTGGGCCGCGCCGGTGTTCGAGTTGGGCGCCATGGCCGCGACGTCGGCCGCCATCAGAACGAAGAACCCGGCGGACGCGTTCTGCGCGCCGTCGGGAGCGACCCAGACGACGACCGGGGTCCGCGCCCCGAGCATCGCCGTGGTGATCTCCCGAGTCGAGGTCAGGAGACCGCCGGGCGTGCTGAGCTCCAGGACCACCGCGGCCGCGCCGGAAGCGTCCGCCTCGCGAATCGCGTCGAGGATCAGCTCGGCCGAGACCGGATGGATGACCGAGTGGACCCGGGCCAGGACCACCTCGCCGCGGGCAGGCGCGGCAGGCTGGGCCAGGCCGAGGAGCGGCGCAAGAAGGATGAGGGCGAGGAGCGGCAGGAGAGCACGGCGGACACGGGGGAGCGGCAAAGAGGACATGGCGTCCTCTTCATTATAGGACCTTACCCTGAGGGTCTACGGCACCGCCGCGATCTCCGGCTTGTCCTTCCTGTCCTCCTGGCATCCGTAGATGAGCACCGGCGTCCCCACCGGGATCATCTTCGCCAGGATCGGAGAGGCGTACAGGGGGACCCGGATGCAGCCGTGGCTCGCCGGATGGGCCGGCACGTCCGCGCTGCCGTGGATGGCGATCCCGCCGACGACGTAGAGCGGGTTGTACATCTCGCCGAGCGGGCTCTTCCGCCAGCCGGAGACCTTTTGATAGACCTCCAGCCGGGCGCAGGGGGTGATCGCCATGGCCTCGGGATACCCCGCCTCCTTGAACCGCTTCCCGCTGCCCGAAGAGATCGGCAGGATGTTCCCCACCTTGCCTTCGGCGTCCACCAGGAAAAGCACCTGGCGGGCGATGTCGACCTCGACGTGCATGTCGCCGGAGAGCTCTTTCGGTTTGTGCGGCGCGGCGACCGACAAGGCGTTGTGCTCCGCCCGGGTCAGGCGGCCGGTCGCGCGGGCCCGCTCCACCTTCTGAAAGGCGATCAGAGCATGGCGGGACGCGGCGTCCCAGACGCCGTCCACCGGGCCGGTCCAGTAGCCCAGATCCTTGAGCCATTGCTCGGCCTGCTTGATTTCGGCTTTGGTCAGTACCGGGCTCGATGAGGCGGCCGTGGCAGGGCCGGCGGTTGCGCCCAGGAACAGGGCGAGGCTCAGGATCGACAGGAACAGCAAAGAGATCATCCTTCTCATCGGTGAAGCACTCCTTCCCCACCCTCATCCTTCTCCGTACGCAGGAGGCTCCAGCAACAGCAATGCCAACAGGGCCGCCCTCTCGGGCATCCGCGCAATCTCCACGTGCTCATGGAGCGCATGGGCGCCGTCCCCGACCACGCCGAGACCGTCGAGGGTCGGCGTGACCTGGCTCGTGAAGCTGCCGTCCGACGCGCCGCCGGCCGTCCCCTCCTCCAAATTCAACCCGAGATCGCGGGCGCACCGCACGGCGGCGTCCCAGAGCGCCCGGTTGCCCGGCGTGAGCTCCAGGGGTGGCCGGTCCACTTCCCCCTCGACCTCCACGCGGGTGCCCGGCACGACCGGCTCCATGGCCTGCAACCCGCGCATCGCGCGCTCGATCTCCCGGGCGTCCTCCATCCGCAGCACGCGGAAGTCGACCTCGGCGCGGGCTTCGGGCGCCACCACGTTGCGGCGGAGACCGCCGGAGATCACGCCCACGTTGACGCTCACCCCGCGCTCGGGGTCCGCCAGCGCAACCAGCCGGAGGATCACGTGAGCCAGCTCGTGGACCGCGCTCGCCCCCTTCTCCGGATCGAGCCCGGAGTGGGCCGCGCGCCCGAACACCTTCACCACGAAGCGCAGGGCCCCTTTGCGCCGGGTCTTGATCAGGCCGGCGGGGCCGAGAGAGGGCTCGAGCACGAAGACCCGGCGCACCTGCCGCGCCAGGCGCAGGATGCGGCTCATCGAGTCGCCGCTGCCGATCTCCTCGTCCGAGTTGATCAGGAAGACCGGCGCGCACGGAGGCTCCAACCCGAGCTCGCGCAGGGCGCGCAAGGCGAAGACGCCCTGCACCAGGCCCCCTTTCATGTCATAGACGCCGGGTCCGGAGAGACGACCGTCGCGGACCTCGACCGGCATGCTGTGCAGGCTGCCGAGCGGCCAGACGGTGTCGCAGTGGCCCAGGAGGAGCTGGGCCGCGCGCCCGCGCCGCTCCCGCCGCGGAAGCTTCGCGAGAAGCTGCCCGCCGCTGCTCTTGCCGCGCAGGCGCCGCACCTCCATCCCGACCAGGGTCAGCTCCTCCGATAAACGATCGAGCACCGGCCCCTGCGACTCCGGCACCACAGACGGAGACTCCAGGAGCGCGAGGTCGCGCAGAAGGGCGACCATATGGTCCTGATGCTTTTGAAGATGAGAGAGGAGGGATTGCGCGATCGACCCAGGCACGCCCGCTCACCCCTCCCCGGCCGCGCGGGGCTCGCCTTCGGAGGAGCCCTCTCCCTCCTCCAGGCCGCGCCAGGTCTCTTCGCGATCATCGAAGATGGGGAGCGCCGGCGTGAGGCCGCGGGCGGCGTTGACGTGCCAGCCCCAGAGGAGCGCCCATTTCAGATAGGTGCCGTACGCCTGGAGCATGCAGAAGACCACTCCGTGCATGCCGTCCAGGATGCCGAGCTGGAAGACGTAGGTGCGCAGGAAGCGCCAGACGGAGCGGCCGAAGACTTCCATCGGGCCCGACTTCTTCCCCTCCTTCCAGTTCTGCGCCGCTCCCCAGTAGCTGTACTTCTCGATCCGCCGCGCGTAGTCGTCGAACGAATCGGTCATGTAGTGCTCCATGGGGTTGCGCAGGAGCGGGGCGGGGCCGCGGGTGATCATGTCGGCGTGCACCCGGCGGTTCGGGTAGCGGGCCGAGCCGCGCCGCACCAGCCGGACCACCTGGTCGTGCTGCCAGCCCGAGAAGCGGATCACCTTGCCGAGGAACCAGACGCGCCGGCGGATCGTGTACGCCTCGTGCTGCGAGCCGGCGGCGAGGAGCGCCTCGATCTCCTTCTGGAGGGCCGGCGTGCAGCGCTCGTCCGCGTCGAAGATCAAGATCCACTCGTTGGGAACCTGGTCCATGGCCCAGTTCTTCTGCGACGCCGAGCCGAAGTAGGTGCGCTGGTAGAAACGGACCTTGTCGAAGCTTTGCGCGATCTCCGGCGTGCGGTCGGTCGAGAAGGAGTCGACGACCAGGATCTCGTCGCACCAGAGGAGCGACTCGATGCACTCGCCGATGTTCTGCTCTTCGTTGAAGGTGGTGATGATCGCCGAGACGGCCATACCCGCGAAGCGTATCACTTTCGCGGAGGGCCGCTTCCGTGATGAAATCCCGGAGCCGTGCGCGCCTACATCGTCTTCCTGGTCCTCTTTCTGGTGAAGGTCTTTACCCGGATCTTCTACCGGCTCGACTACAAATTCATCGGCGACGTGCCGCCCAATCCCTGGCGCGGTCACCGCCTGGTGGCGATCCTCAACCACACCAGCCTCTACGAGGCCCTGTTCGCGGGGGTCTGCCCCAACAGCTTCATCTGGCGCCTCGCCCGCCATGGCGTCGTCCCCATCGCGAAGAAGACGAGCGACCGCGCGGTGGTCGGCCGGTTCTACGGTCTGGTGGCGCAGCGGGTCATTTCCATCACCCGCGCGCGAGACGAGACCTGGAGCGAGGTGCTCCGGCAGATCGATCCCGACGCCATGGTCCTCATCCTGCCCGAGGGGCGGATGAAGCGGGCCAACGGTCTCGATTCCGAGGGCAAGCCGATGACCGTGCGCGGCGGCATCGCCGACATCCTGGAGACCATGGGCGACGGACGCATGCTGCTCGCCTACAGCGGCGGCCTCCACCACGTCCAGGTCCCCGGCCAGTCCCTGCCGCGCCTCTTCAAGACGGTCCGCATGCGCCTGGAGGTGGTTGACATCGCCGCCTACCGCGCGGCCCGCATGGAAGAAGGGGGAGGCCCCCGCGGCTTCCGCCGGGCCGTGGCCCAGGATCTGGAAAGGCGGCGGGACACGTACTGCCCGGTGGACCCGGAATCCGACGCTCCGGCGGCCGCCCGGACCTGAGCCCTCCCCCCCGGCACCTTTCATGCATTCCCCGCGAGCGGGGGTACAACGACGTTGTTCGGCAGAAGCTTCGAAATCTTCCGTGTCTTCGGTTTTCCCATCCGCCTCCACCCGAGCTGGGTGCCGGTGGCGGCGCTCGTGACCTGGTCGCTCGCCTCGGGTGTGTTCCCGTCTCTCGCGCCGGGCCTCTCCCCGGCCGCGTACTGGTGGATCAGCGGCCTCGCCACGATCGGCCTGTTCGCGTCGGTGATCCTCCACGAGGTCTCGCACTCGCTCGTGGCCCGGCGCTACGGGATTCCCATCCGGGGGATCACGCTCTTCTTCTTCGGAGGCGTCGCCGAGATGGCGGGAGAGCCGCCGAGCGCCCGTTCCGAGCTGCTGGTCGCCGCGGCCGGCCCGGCGGCGAGCCTCGTCGTGGGCGGCGCCGGCTGGTTCCTGGTGACGGCGCTCATGGCGCTCGGCGCGCCCGCGCCGCTCTCCGCGGTGATCGGCTATCTGGCGCTGACCAACGCCGTCCTCGCCTTGTTCAACCTGGTGCCCGCCTTCCCGCTCGACGGCGGGCGCATCCTCCGCTCGCTCCTCTGGAGCTGGAAGGGCGACCTGCGCCGCGCCACCCGGATCTCGACGGGGATCGGCACCGGGTTCGGCTATCTGATGATCGGCCTCGGGGTCCTGCGGGCGCTCTGGTCCTCCGACTGGGTGGGCGGGATCTGGTGGGTCCTCCTGGGCCTCTTCGTGCGCAGCGCCGCGTCCGGCGCCTACCAGCAGCTCCTCCTCCGCCAGGTCCTGGAAGGCGAGCCGGTCGCGCGCCTCATGCACCCGCACCCGGTCGCCGTGCCGCGCTCCCTGTCGCTCGCCGACTGGACCCGCGACTACG
>DATFPH010000125.1:0-9680 GCA_035264905.1 Thermoanaerobaculia bacterium | reverse complement strand
CCCGGCGATGTCGGCGGCTTCCCGTTCCGCTCGGAGCTTCCTGAGCGCTACATCGCCTGGTCCGGCGCCGAGGCGAGCCTGATCGGCGCCGCCGGTGGCCTGGCTCTGGCCGGCAAGATCCCGCTCGTCAATCTGTTTTCGTCTTTCGCCCTGATCCGGGCCTGCGAGCAGGTGCGGCTCGACCTCTGTTATCACCACGCCAACGCCAAGCTCTTCGGCAGCATCGACGGCACGATCGAGGATCTGGCGCTGGCCCGCAGCATCCCCAATCTGACGGTCATCGTCCCCGCCGATGCGACCGCCGCCTACCATGCGACTCTCGCCGCCGGGGCGCACGCCGGCCCGGTCTACGTCCGTCTGGCGCGGAGCGCCACGAGGCAGGTCTATCGCCAGGACTGTCGGCTCACGGTCGGCCAGGGGATCGTGCTGCGGGACGGCTCCGACCTGACGCTCGTCGCCGTGGGCTCCATGGTGGCGGAAGCGTTGGCCGCGGCCGAGCTGCTGCGGCGCGACGGAATCGACGCCCGGGTCATCGATCTGCATACCGTCAAGCCGGTCGACCGCGCGCTGCTCAAGCAGGCGGCCGAGGAGACGGGGCTGATCATCACCATCGAGGAGCATCCGGTGCGCGGCGGCCTGGGCGGAGCGGTGGCCGAGGCGCTGGGCGACGAGTACCCGGTGCTGATGCGCATCCTGGGCATCCCCGATGCCTGCCGCGAGCAGGCGGGGACGCAGGAAGAGCACCTGCGCTGCTGCGGCCTGGATGCACCGGGCATCGCCGCGAGCGCCCGCCGGGCCCTGGAGTTGCAGGAAGCGTGATGGCAAACCCGCAGCAGACGTCAGGTGATCCCGCCGCCGGTCCGGCTATCGGCTCGCCGGAATGGATTGCCGCCTACAGCCTTTCCGGCCGCACCGCTTGCCGCAAGGCGCAACTCGATCTCGCGCGGGTCGAGGAGCGCCTTTTCTCGCTCGAAGGGGATCTCGGCCAATACAACGTTCCCTTCCATCGCGAGTTTCCCGACCGCTTCTTGCAGATCGGCATTGCAGAAGGCGATCTGGTGGGCGCGGCGGTGGGCCTGGCGATGCGCGGCAAGATCCCGTTTGTCAATACCTTTGCCGCTTTTCTCTCGATGCGCGCTTGCGAGCAGGTGCGCTTCGACGTGGCCTGTCAGAGCGCCAACGTCAAGCTGGTGGGCTATGTCGCCGGTTTGTCGGGGTGCTTCGCGGGCTCCTCCCACCACTGCATCGAGGATATGGCCATCTTGCGCGCGATGCCCAACCTGGTGATCCTTTCGCCGGCCGATGCGGTCGAGACATATAAAGCGACCTGGGCCGCGGCGGCCTGGGACGGCCCCGTCTACCTGCGGGTGGGAAGGGCCGACACCCCGCAGGTCTACTTCGGCGACTACGAGCTGACGATCGGCAAGGTCGTGGTGCTGGCCGAAGGGGACGATCTCGCGATCCTCGCGACCGGCAATCAGATGGTCGCCGAGGCGGTCGCCGCGGCGAAGCAGCTCGGGCAGGCCGGGATCGGAGCGCGCGTGCTCAACGTGCATACGGTGCAGCCGCTCGACCGCGAAGCGGTCCTCGCCGCGGCCGCCACCGGAGCAGTGGTGACGGTCGAGGACCACAACGTCCTCGGCGGTCTGGGCGGTGCGGTTGCCGAGCTCCTGGCGCAGGAGGTTCCCGTGCCGGTGGTCCGCGTGGGAGTGGAGGATCGCTTCTGTGAGACCGTGGGACCCTATGAGGAGATGGTGGCGCACTATGGTCTCGATGCGGCCTCGATCGCGGCCGCGGCGCGCCGTGCGTTGGAGCGCAAGAGGATCTACCGCCAGAGGAGCCGGCAGCACCGCCGGCCGGCGGGGAAATAGCTGAACTGTCAAGGAGCTCGGCGAGGCATGATATTCACTCCGGATTTCGTCTTCATCCATTTCACCAAAACGGGAGGGACCTACGTAGCGCAGATGCTCACCCGTCTCTACGGCGACCGGTCTGTCGATACCGACCAGCACGGGATCTGCGACGACGTTCCGGAGGAACACCGCGGCAAGCCGCTCCTTTCGACGGTTCGTAATCCTTACGACCGCTACGTCTCCCAATACCGCTACGGGTGGTGGAAAATCGCCCCGCAGGAATACTGCGGGGAGGCGGTGATGCGCGAGATGTTTCCGCACTACCCTGACATCACCTTCGAAGAGTTCCTCCAGCTGGCCAACGCGAAATTCATGAGCACCCATCGCTGCGCCCCCAACGGCTTCGTCAACAACAGCTTTCCGCCGGAGCGCCGGCTCGGCTGGCACACCGAGAGCTTCGTCCGCTTCTACTTCCACGACCCGCGGCAGGTCTACGCGCGGCTCGACGAGGACACCATCGAGAGCGGCAGCTACGTGCGCGACATGTACGACGTCCACTTTCTACGCACCGACAACCTGCGCCGGGGGCTCCATGACTATTTGCTCGCCCTGGGGCACAGCCCGAAGGATCTGGCGTTCATTCTCTCCTCCGAGCGAGTGCTGCCGGACGACGGTCTCAGAGATCGACCGGAGAACGACCCCTGGCAGAACCACTACACCCCCGCGCTCATGGATCTCGTGAGAACTCGCGAGCGGCTCATCTTTCGTCACTTTCCGGATTTCGACAGCGTGGAGGGCTGAGTCCGATGGGAAGCATTTGGCAGGATTTGCGCTACGGAGTGCGGCAGTTGATGGAAGACAAGGGATTTTCCGTCGCCGCAATCCTTACCCTGGCTCTCGGCATCGGTGCCACGATCACCATTTTCACGATCGCCAACGCCGTGCTCCTGAAGAGGGTTCCTTATCGCTCGCCGGAGCAGCTGTTGATTCTCCAGGGCAGCCTGACTGACAAAGGCTTGGCCCAACTTGTGTCCCTTTCGCAGACGGACATCGCCGACTGGCGCGAGCACAGCACGGTTTTTTCGGGCATATCGGTCTGGGGCAGCCTCGCCTTCAACCTCGAACAGGGCGAAAAGTCCCAGCGGCTGTCGGCCGAGCTGGTCAACCAGAGCTACTTCTCGCTGCTCGGGCTCGAGCCGGCGCTGGGCCGCTTTTTCACTCCCGACGAGGACGTGACGCCTCTGGAAAAGTATGTCGTCGTCCTTGGCTACGATCTCTGGCGGAATTCCTTTGGCGGAGATCCGGCGGTTGTGGGCCGTATGCTGCAGTTCAACGGCATGAGCTATCAGGTCGTCGGGGTCGGACCGCAGGGCTTTCACGGACTGTCGGATGAGGCGGATCTCTGGGTGCCGTCGATGTTGCCCCCGGTCCGCTCGTTCTTGATGTCGCGTGGTCTGCGATGGGCCTTGGGGGTCGCCCGCCTGAAGCCGGGCGTCAGCCTGCCCCAGGCGCAGGAGGAGATGGACAGAATCACCGCCGCTCTCGAGAAGGAGATGCCCGACACCAATAGCGGGCTGGGCGCGACCCTCACGCCGATCACGGAGTTCTTGATCGGCTCGATGCGAAGCGGCCTGCTGATCCTGACGGTCGGCGCCTCGCTCCTGCTTCTCATCGCGTGTATCAACGTCGCGAACCTCCTGCTGACTCGGGCGGCAGCCCGGCAACGCGCGTGGAGCATCCGGCTCGTGCTGGGCGCCAGCCGCCGCCGCCTGATCCGCCAGATGTTGACCGAGAGCATCCTGCTCTCTCTCCTCGGTGCCGCTGCCGGGTTCCTCCTTGCGCAGTGGGCCACCCGCACGTTGATCGCCGTGAGCGGCATCCGTTTCCCGAGCTTCGTCCGCATTGGCGTGTCACCGGAGGTGATCGCTACGACCATCGGTCTCGCCCTGGTCTGTGGCGTTGCGTTTGGGCTGGCTCCGCTCTGGGTGAGCTTTCGCGCCAATCTCACCACGAGTCTCAGCCGCAACGAGAAGCTCCCACCAAGCCGGAGCTGGCACCGGTTCCAGAACGTCCTGGTCATCGTTCAGGTGGCCCTGGCTCTCACGCTCTCGATCAACTCGCTCCTCATGGCCAAGAGCTATCGCAATATGGTCAGTGAAGATCTCGGGTTCCGCCCGCAGGAGCTGCTGACGTACCGCATGGACCTGCGCGGACCGAAGTACGACGACGAGAAGTTTGTCACCACGCTGTTGGGCCAGGAATACATGCGCCGGATCGCGGCGGTGCCCGGAGTCCGGCAACTGGCGATGTCGGATCCGACGGTACCGACCGACCCCGTCGTCGAACGGCTCATCACCATCGAGGACCACGACAGCGACGCGCCCAACGGCACCTACGCGGTCAAGGCGCATGCGGTCAGCCCGCGTTATTTTGAAGTCCTCGGGATACCGATCCTCAACGGCCGCAGCTTTGACGAGCATGACACGGATACCTTCGCCGTGATCGTCAGCAAGGCAATGGCGGACCAGCATTGGCCTCGCCAGAACCCCGTTGGCAAGCGCCTCAAGCTCGGCCCGCGCGTTGGCCAGCCGGTGAGGGCGTGGCTCACCGTCGTCGGAGTTGCCGCCGAAGCCCGGTATGAAGGTTATGGGGAGCCGATAGCACCGGCCCCCGACATGTACGTGTCGCTCTTGCAGTTCATCTTTCGCCCGCCGTTGACGGTCAACTTCCTGGTGCGGCCGCAGCCGGGTGTTTCGACGGCGCAATTGCGGCAGGCTTTGCACCGGGAAATGATCGCCATCGATCCCGAGGTGCCGTATTACGACGTGGCCACCATGGAGGAGCGGCTTGCCCGTCAGGCGCACAAGGAGACGTTCCAGCTCATCCTCATCAACGTCTTTGCCGTCCTGGCGCTGACCCTGGCAATCATCGGAATCTACGGTGTCATCTCCTACGGGGTGGCGCAGCGGAGGTCCGAGATCGCTGTGCGCATGTCGCTGGGGGCCGACCGCGGCTCCATTTTCCGCATGGTTGTGGGCCGCGGTGCCTTGCTGACCGCCGTGGGGCTCGCCTTGGGAATCGTGGCTGTCATTTCCTTGGGCCCGCTTCTGGTCAACCTGTTGTACAAGACCAGCATCCTCGATCCGCTGATTCTGATTAGTACTTCCCTCGGGCTCTTTGTCATAACGCTCATGGCGAATTACATACCGGCGCGGCGCGCCGCCACCCTGGACCCGATGGCGGGTCTGCGCTAATATTAAACTCATGTCGTTTGGTGTCTGGAGCGGCAGCCCTCCACGTCTCATCTGTGAGGCCGCGACTCTCGGCGCCATTCTGCGAGCACGGGCAAACCTGACTCCGGACCGGCCAGCCTACCTCTTCCTGGCCGATGGAGAGATCGAATCGGCGAGCCTGACCTGGGGTGAGCTCGATCGCCGTGCGCGCTTCCAGGCATCGGCGTTGCTGCGGGACACCGCGCCCGGCGATCGCGCTCTGCTGCTCTACCCGCCGGGTCTCGACTTCATCGTCGCCTTCTTCGCCTGTCTCTACGCCCGGGTGGTAGCGGTGCCGGCCTATCCGCCCCGGCCGCGGCGGGATCAGCCGCGGCTGCGGGCCATCGTCCAGGACGCCGGGCCGAAAGTGGTGCTGACGACGCACGCGCTGCTCGCCGATGCCGCGGAGATCCTGCGGCGGGAGCCTTCCTTACAGGCGCCGAGATGGCTGGCCATGGAGCAGGCGGACGGGGAAGCCGCCGCGCCCGGAGAGGCGCCGGAGGAGAATCCCGCGCCGGACGCTCCGGCTTTCCTCCAGTACACCTCGGGCTCGACCGCGCTGCCCAAGGGGGTGGTCGTCAGCCATGCCGGCCTGCTGCACAACGAGCGGATGATTGGGAAGGCTTTCGGCCAGGACGAGAACGCGGTCGTGGTGGGCTGGCTGCCGCTCTACCACGACATGGGTTTGATCGGCAATGTGCTCCAGCCGCTCTACTGTGGCGGCCGCTGCGTATTGATGTCGCCCGCGGCCTTTCTCCAGCGGCCCAGGCGCTGGCTGGAGGCGATCTCCCGCTACCGCGGAACCACAAGCGGCGGCCCCAACTTCGCGTATGAGCTGTGCTTGCAGAAGATCGGCCCGGAGGCACGGGAGGGGCTCGATCTCAGCAGTTGGACGGTGGCTTTCAACGGCGCCGAGCCGGTGCGCGCCGACACGCTCGACCGTTTCGCCGCGGCCTTTGCCGCTTGCGGCTTCGCGCGGCAGGCGCTCTATCCGTGCTACGGCCTGGCCGAGGCGACGCTCTTCGTCACCGGCGGGCGCCCGGGAGATGGGGCGCGGGTTGCGACCGTCGCCGCGGCGGCGCTGGCGCGGCAGGAGGTGCTGCCCGCCTCGGCCGGCGAGGTCTCGACCCTCCGGTTGGTGAGCAGCGGCCACGCCTGGGCGGAGCAGCAGGTGGCGATCGTCGATCCCGAGAGCCGGGCTCGCTGCCCACCGGACCGCGTCGGCGAGATCTGGGTCTCCGGTCCGAGCGTTTCCCCGGCCTACTGGGGACGCCCGGAGGTGAGCGAGACGGAGCTCCGCGCCCGGCTCGCGGACGGGAGCGGCAGCTTCCTGCGCACGGGGGACCTCGGATTCCTGCGGGATGGCGAGCTGTATGTGACCGGCAGGCGCAAGGATCTGATCATCCTGCGCGGCCGCAACCACTACCCGCAGGATCTGGAGCTCACCGCAGAGCGGGCGCACAGCGTCCTGCGGCCCGGGTGCGGCGCGGCCTTCCCGGTGGAGGTTCTTGGCGAGGAGCGGTTGGTCGTGGTGTTTGAGGCCCAGCGCCACGCTCTGCCGGCGTTGGCGGTCGACGAGGTGGTGGCGGCGGTGCGCCGGAGCCTCGCCGAAGAGCATGAGGTGCAGCTCTACGAGCTGGTCTTGATCCGCCCGGCCTCGCTGCCCAGGACCTCGAGCGGCAAGGTGCAACGCCACCGGTGCCGTGATCTCTACCTGGGTGGCGGGCTTGCGGCCGTGGGGAGGAGCGCCCTGGGAGACCCTGCGGCCACCGCGCCGCACGCCGGGATGGGGGAGCTGGAAGGGCGCACGATCGAAGACTTCCTACATGCGGCGCTCGCGCGGGTGGTGCGGCTCGATCCCGCACGCATCGATCGCGAGCTGCCGATGTCGTCCTTCGGCCTCGATTCCCTGGCGGCGATCGAGCTGAGCCATGCGGTGGAAGAGGAGCTCGGCATCGCGCCTTCCGTTGCGGAGCTGCTGTCCGGGTGCTCCATCGCCGAGGCGGCGCGGGAGGTGGCGGCGCTTGCCGCGGCCAGCCGCGGCGCTCCGCCGCGAGAGGCGCCTGACGCCCCCTCCGACCCCTCCTGCTATCCGCTGTCTCTCGGCCAGCAGGCGCTGTGGATCCTCCATGGGCTGGCGCCTGCGAGCGCGGCCTACACCATCGCCGGAGCCGCACGGCTGGTCGAAGGCGTCGATCCGGAGGTTCTCGGCCGCGCTTTCCTGACGCTCGTCGAACGCCATCCATCGCTCCGCACGACCTTCGCCAACGGGCCTCAAGGACCGCTCCAGCGCGTTCATCCGCCGGCGGCGCAAGCCAAGGCTGCGTGGGCTCGGGAAGATGCCTCGGGCTGGAGCAGCGAGGAGCTCGGGCGGCGCGTGCGGGAGGCGGCCTTTCGCCCGTTCGACCTGGACAACGGGCCGGTCCTGCGGGCGGTTCTCTTCGATCGCGGACCGGAAGACCCCGCAGGGAGCGTGCTGGTCCTGTCGGTGCACCACATCGCCGCGGATTTCTGGTCGCTCGCGGTGCTGCTGCGCGAGCTGGGAGAGCTGTACGCCTCCCTTGGAGACAACGGCGACGCCGACCTGCCCGCCCCCGCCGTGCATTACGCCGAGCTCGTGGCGCGGCAGCGGCGGGAGCGGGCGGCCGGCCGATACGACGAGATGCTCGCGCGGGCCCGGCGGCAGCTCGCCGGCGCGCCGCCGCTCGATCTGCCCTTGGACCGGCCGCGGCCGGATCTCCAGACCTTCCGGGGAGCGCTGCTGGGCGGGCGCCTGGGGAGCGAGCTCGCCCTTGCCGCCGCCGCCCTGGCGCGGCGCTCCGAGGCGACGCTCTTCATGGTGCTCCTGGCCGGTTTCGAGGCTTTCCTGGCCCGCCACGGAGGGCAGGAGGATTTCCTCGTCGGGACGCCGACCTCCGGACGGTCGTCGCACGAGCTCTCCGGGCTCGTCGGCTACCTGGTCAACCCGGCGCCGATCCGGGCCGAGCTGGCGGACGACCCCGACGTCCTCACGTTGCTGGCCCGGGCGCGCCGCGCCACCCTCGATGCCCTGGCGCGACAGGATCTCCCGTTCACCCTGCTGGCCGAGGGCCTGGGGGAGGCGCGGGACCCGAGCCGTCCGGCGGTGTTCCAGGCGATGCTCGTGCTCGAGCGGTCGCCGGTGCCGGAGCTCGAAAACCTGGCCGCGTTTGCCCTGGGCGAGGGTGGCGCCCGCGTCCGCACCGGCGGGTTGACGTTGGAGTCGGTCGCTTTGGAGCGGCCCTCGGCCCAGCTCGACCTCACGCTCCTCGCCGCCGAAATCGGCGGTGACCTGGCCGCCGCCTTCGAGTGGAATCTCGATCTGTTCGATGCCTCGACCGTGCAGCGCATGTTCGGCCATTTCGCCAATCTTTTGACGACGATGACCCGCAATCCGGAGCGGCGTCTTTCGGATCTCGAGATGCTCGGCCCGGCCGAGGTGCAGCAGGTCCTTCACGAGTGGAACGCCACCGCCGCCCCTGGGAGCGCGGAGTGCCTGCACGAGCTGATCGAAGCGCAGGTGGAGCGCACCCCCGAGGCGCCGGCCGTGGTCTTCAGCCAGGAGTCCCTGACCTACCGGGAGCTCAATGTGCGCGCGAATCAGCTGGCCCATCATCTGGCGCGGCTGGGTGTGGGGCCGGACGTGCGGGTGGGGCTGTGCCTGGAGAGGTCAGCCGAGCTCGCCGTGGCTCTCCTCGCGACGCTCAAAGCCGGCGGTGCCTTCGTGCCGATCGATCCCTCCTATCCGGCCGAGCGGATCGCCTACATGCTGGAGGATTCGCGCGTTCCCGTGGTGCTCACGGAGGAGCGGATCGCCGCCCAGCTGCCAGCCTCCCCAGCCCGCACCGTCTTCCTCGAGAACGCCTCGTGGCGGAGCCGCCCCGATCCCGGCAACCCGGGCAGCGGTGTACGCCCGGACCACCTCGCCTACGTCCTCTACACCTCCGGCTCGACCGGCCGTCCCAAGGGGGCGATGAACAGCCATCGCGCCATCGTCAACCGCTTGCGGTGGATGCAGGAGACCTTCCGGCTGACGGCGGCGGACAGGGTCCTCCAAAAGACTCCCACGAGCTTCGACGTCTCGGTCTGGGAGCTCTTCTGGCCTCTTCTGGCGGGAGCTTGCCTGGTGGTGGCGCGGCCCGGGGGGCATCTGGACCCGCCGTATCTCCGGGACGAGATCGCCCGCTCTCGCGTGACCGCGGTGCACTTCGTCCCCTCCATGCTGCAGGTCTTCCTGGAGCAGCCGGGGCTCGACGCCTGCGCCGGCCTGCGCCGCGTGTTCTTGAGCGGCGAGGCTCTCAGTCGCGAGCTCGCCGCACGTTTCCAGGCGAGCCTGGGACGCCTGGAAATCGAGCTCCACAACCTCTACGGTCCGGCGGAAGCGGCTGTCGAGGTCTCCTGGTGGCCCTGCGCGGCCGAGGACGACGCGCGTCCGGTTCCGATCGGCAGACCGATCGACAACGTCCGGCTCCATGTGCTGGACCGCCATCTGCGGCCGGTCTCCATAGGGGTCGCCGGCGAGCTCCACATCGCGGGC
>DATFPH010000124.1:0-16285 GCA_035264905.1 Thermoanaerobaculia bacterium | reverse complement strand
GCGCGATCAGCCGGACGGACAGCTCCTCCATGAGTGTCTCGTAGCCGCCGTAGCGCCCCGGAATCCCCCGGCTGCCGAGCAGGGCGACGTGCAGGGGCCGCTTGCTCACAGAGGCTCGCCTTCCGAGGAGAACCAGCGGTCGATGGCGGCCGCGGGGACGGTGCGTCGCGCCTGAATTGCGCGCCGCCGCCGCAGGATCTCGCGGCGGTGCGTCCAGAGCCAGCCGTAGGCGGGGAGAGACGTGCGCTCGGAGAGCACCACCCAGACGATGGCCATCAGGTCGCGGACGAGGGTCGGCAGCAGGGTGCGGAGGAAGTTGCCGGCGGTCTGGTGGTAGAGCCGGAGGAGGTAGCGGTTCTTCAGGGAGTGGTAGTTGACCACCGCCGGCATGGCGGAGCGCCGCTCCGGGAGGTTGAACCGGCGGTGCTCGGCGGTGGCCGCGGGCTCGTAGAGGACCTCCCAGCCGCGCTCGCGCAGGCGGAAGCAGAGCTCGGCGTCCTCGCGGAACGAGTGGAAGCGCGGATCGAAAACCTCGCCGTCCACGGCCGCGTCCTCCAATGCCTCGCGGCGGTAGAGGGAGGCCGCTCCGGACGCGCCGAAGACCCGTTCGGGAATCGCGTACTGGCCTTGATCGATCTCGCCGGAGCCGCGGTCGAGGTGCCGCCAGGTGCGGGTCAGGCGCATGCCGCAGGCGTCCAGGCGCCGCGTGCCGTCCGCCGCCGTGGGGCGGAGGAGCCGGCCGATGAGCGCGCCTACCCGCAGCTCCGGATGCGCTGCCGCGCGGGCGAGAAGGCGAGCGATGTAGTCCGGAGCCGGCCGGGCATCGGCATTGAGAGACAGGACCCAGGGAGCGTCGGAGGCGGCCAGGGCGGCGTTCATCCCGCCGGTGAATCCGCGGTTCTCTCCCAGCTCGATCGTCTGGAAAGGAAGCCCGGGCGGGGCATGGCGCCGCGCCGCGTCTAGGCTACCGTCCTCGCTGGCGCAGTCGACGAGCACGATCCGCAGCGGCCGGTGCTCCAGGCGCCCGACCGCCTTCAGGCAGCCGGGCAGGTCGGCGGCCGAGTTGTGGGCGACAATGCAGACGGCCACGGGGGTCTCCGGGGACGTGCTCAAGCCACTGACTCCGAGATCCGCCTCGGCCACCGCCAGCCGCTCACGGCTCCGGCCAGCACTGCCATCAGCCCGCGGAGCGCTTCGCTCCGGGAGGCCGCCCGGTTCGGCCGGCGCAGCGGCAGGAGAAGGAGACGGATCACGACGCCCACGACGAGGAGGACCCGCGCCGCGAGCGCCCATCCCATCCCGTGGTGCTTCCTTAGATAGCGCACCAGGTTGCGGTCGTAGATCCAAAGGAAGGGGCCGTAGCCGAGGAGCGGCACCGTCCCGCCGAGGCCGTGCCGGAAGCGCGCCGCCGGCCAGTAGCGCAGCACGTGCCCGGCCGCCGCCAGCCGGTGCGCCAGATCCACGTCCTCGAACCAGGCGGGCCAGAAACCGGCGTCGAGCCCGCCGATCGCCTCGACGGCATCGCGCCGCAGAGCGAGAGCCGCCGCGGCCGGCTGCTCCACCGGAGCGCCGGCTGGCGGCTCGGCGGCCAGGCCGCCCTGCAAGCCACCGAGAGGAAGGCCGTGCAGGAGGAGCTGCACCGGTGAGGGGAGACGCCGGAGCTGCCAGGCCCATTGCGGTTCCCCGGCCAGCCCGATCATCCGCGGCGCCAGCCCGGCGGCGTCGGGATATGCGGTGAATCCGGCGAGGAGCTGGTCGAGGGCTCCTTTCTCGGGCACGGCGTCCGGATTCAGCAGGAGGACGATCGGAGCCCGTGCCTCGGCGATCCCGGCGTTCGCGCCACCGGCGAACCCCAGGTTGCGGCCGGGCTGGAGGAGACGGGCCGGGCCGAGCCGTCGATCATCGAGGGGCCCGGAGGAGCCGTTGTCCACCACCAGCAGCTCGAAGCGCGGATCGCGCGGCCACGCCGCGGTCAGGGCGGCGAGCGGCTCTTCGTTGCGCCAGTGCACGACGATGCCGGTGAGGAGGGGCTCCATCGCGGCGAAGGTTATCTCACCAGTGGAGCCCGGGCATGGACGAATCCAGGAAGCCTCCGTGCCGCCCGCGCCCAGCCGGCCGCGATCCCGCCGGCCCGCGCACCCTCCCCTGATCCCGCGGCGTGCGCCAGATCGACCAGGTCGCGCAGGAACATCCAGGGCACGTGCGGCCAGAAGCCCCGGCCAAGGAGCCGCGCCGCGGCCAGCCAGCGGTTGCCATAGATCAGGCGCCAGCGTTCGCGGCTCATGGTCTCGCCGGTGGCCGAGCCGGCGTGGCGGGCCCGCGCCGCCGGTACCAGCAGGGCGCGCCAGCCCGCCTCCCGCAGCCGCACGGCCAGCTCCACATCCTCATAGTAGGAGACCAGGCGCGGATCGAAGACGTTGCCGTCCACCGCCACAGCCTCCAGAGCGGCCCGCCGGAAAAGCGCCACGGTGGCCGAGACGCCGAAGATCTCCCGCGAAGGCTCGGTAGCCGCGGGCGCCGGCCGGCCGTGCCCGATCTGGACCGCCTGCCACCAGCGGTTCCAGGCGAGCCCGCAGCCATCCGCCCGCTCCGGGTGATCCATTTGAAAGGTGACTCCCTGGACTGCCGCGACCCGCGGGTCGGCGTCCAAGGCGGCGGTGAGCGCCGCGACCCAGCCCGGCTCCACCAACGCATCGTCGTTGACCGTCGCGATCAGCGCGGCCGACGCGGCGGCGATCCCCAGATTGGTTCCGCCTGCGAAACCAAGATTCCGTCCCGGGCGGAGGACCCGGTCGGCCAGCCCAGCGGGCAGCTCCACCGCCGTCTCCCCCTGATCGACCACGATCACCTCGGCGCCTTCCCGGCGCAGAGCTTCCAGGCAGGGAATCAGCCAGGGGCTGCAGCCGAGCGTGGGGACGACCGCGGAGACGGTCACTCCTGCCATGCGAAGTCCACCCGGTCCAGCGCGATGCCGTTGAGCTCACCCGGCGGATGAGGACCGAAGGCGGCGAGCACCAGGGGCTTCCCCGCCGGCCAGTCGAAGGGGCCGAGCGTCACTTCATCCCACGCGCGGTCCCGGCCCGGAGCCCAGATGGCGAGCAGGCGGTTGCCCGCGCGGACGTCGAGACGGAACGGCACCGGCTGGTTCTGGATGAGCTGCCCATGCAGCACCAGGCGCACGCGCCGCCCGCCGGCCTCGACCGGCACCTCGAGCCGCTCATTCACACGCAGCACCCAACCGCCGCGATGGCGCGCCCGCTCGATGATCCACCGGTCCGGATAGATATGACCGCCGCTCCGCGCCACCTGGGGATCCTCGATCTCCGCCACCCGCGTCGGCATTCGTGCCGCGGCCGAAGGCAGCACTGCCGCCGCCAGCAAAACGGCCCCAATCCCAGCGAGAGCCGCCCGTCCCCAGCCGTCCACCCCTCTCCCGCTCTTCCACCACCACAGGAGAGTGACCACCACAATCGATACCGGCGGCCAGAGCCAGGTGGCGGGCCGGGGCCGGATCGAGCTGGGGAAGAAGCGGGCCACGTCGAGCCCCAGCCGCTGGCCCAGCGCATCGAGGGCGTACGTCCGGCCGTCCGCGAAGTTGTAGGTCCAGCCGGGCACCGTCAACCAGATCAGCGTCAGCGCCAGAGTGAGGACCCCGAGCCCGGCGAGGAGCGCCCGCGCGCCCGGCCCGTCACGGTGGGCCAGCAGCGGCGCCAGGGCCAGGCCGAGGAACGGCAGGCCGATCAGCGCGTAGCGGAACGGGGGCGACCAGCCGCCGTACCACTCGATGCGCGGCGCTACGATCACCAGATAAGGAAAGGTCAGCACCGCGAGGTGGGCCAGCAACCGGTGCCGCCGGACGATCAGGAGGAGCACCGCCGGGAGCACGATCAGCCAGACCGGCGCGCAGCCGAACAGGCCGAACGCCGCATCCCAGAGGAGCCCCAATCCTCCCTTCAGGAATGAAATCGCTTCGTATCGGTGTGGGTCCACCTCCTCCCACGTGTGGATCTTGAGCGGGTTGCGGTACTGGATTTGGTTGTACGCCAGCATGCCCGCCCCGAGCACGGCCAGCGCCGCCGACAGCAGGAAGACCGGCCGTCTCGGCCGTCCCGCGTACCACCACGCCAAGGCGAGCAGCGGGCCGGCAACCAGCAGGAAACGCATCTTGAGGAGCGGCAGCAGGAGGATCGAAAGGCCGATCCCCACCCACTCGCGGACCGTCCAGTCCCGCTGTCTGTCGAGAGCGAGGATGCGGTCCAGAGCGGCCAGCATCAGGAGCGCCGCGGGCACCTCCACCCAGACCTGGTAGGAGTAGAGGAGGAGAGGCGGCGTGAACGCCATCAAGGCCCAGCCGGCCAGGACCTCGCCCGGCCGGTCCGGGAAGTAGTGCCGGCCGAGGCGCAGCGTCGTCCAGGAGAGCAGGGCCGTGAAGAGCGCCATCATCCCGAGGGCGCCGATCCGGCCTCCGACGCGATAGGCAGGGACCAGCGCCAGCGGGAGGAGCTCGTTGTGGCGCGAGTAGACCTCGCCGCGCGGCCCGACCGGGTCCCCCGGCTGCGGCTCGATTGGCCGCTCCATGAAATGCCGCCAGCCTCCATTCTTGTAGTTGTTGGTCAGGTCGGCGTCGAAGTCGTAGGCCAGGCTGTGCGTGATCAGCAGATAGAACGGCTCGTCGCCGTCCGGCTGCCGGTGCGCCGTCGACCAGGGAAGGATCGCGACATAGGCGGTGAGCGGCAGAAGGAAGAAGAAGATCGAGGGCCGTCGCGGCAGCCGGTCTCGTAAAAGGGGGCGAAACGCCCGGACCTGCCGGAGAATGCGATGCCCGAGCACCAGGGCGAGACCGGCGGCCAGGACCTCCGCGGACCACGCGAGCCCCAGGCTCGGCCGGGCGAGGATGGCGAGCACGAGCGCGCCGAGAGCGACAAGCTCGCCGGCAGAGGCAGCCCGGGAGAGCGGCTTGGCCCCCTGGCGCAGGCTCCAGTGAGCGATGGCCCAGAGCGCCGCGAAGACCAGCGGCAGCACCGTCAGTGTGCCGCGGAGCGGACCGCCACCAGGCAGAATCCGGGCGGCGAACGGCACAGCGACCGCCGCGGCGATCAGCAGCGTGGCGGTCCGGAGTCCGTCCCACGAGAGCCTCAAAGGCGGACCTCCAGCAGGTGGATGGCCAACGAGACCTCCGGCGGCAGCCCCGGGCTCCGCTCGATCGAGAGGGCGGTGAACGGGCCGGGGGCGTCGATCTTCCAGAGCGACCGGTAGCGCTGGCCGAAGAAGTCGCCGGCCACCCAGGAGATCCAGGGTTGAGGAGACTTCAGCACGCTCGCCGCCGCCACGTCCGGCCGGCGCGCCGCCCACTCGCCCGTCTCGATCCCGGCGCGAATTGTCCACTCGGAGGTCCGGCCGTCCCCGCCGCGCAGCCGCACGGTCGCCACCGAGGTGCCGTTCGCGAGGCCGGCGCCGTTGGACAGGCTGGATTCCAGGACGACGGTTCTCACGGAGCGGCGGCCGAGAGCCGCGTTCCAGGCCGGATGGGCGGCATCGACGACCATCGCGGTGGCCGGGGGGAGGAGGGAGGTGTCCGGGGGTGGGATGTGGAGGCAGGCGGCGAGGAAGAGGATGCAGGCGGCCAGAGCTGCCGGCGAGAGGCGGAGCCGGAGGCGGGCCACCAACGCCAGGACTTCGGCGCCCGCAACGGCCACCACGGCTGCGATCGGGGTCGGCGCGAGCCCGAAGAGGCTGAGGGCGTCCCGGAGCGGCTCGGCGCGCAGCCAGGGATAGGAGGCGAGCAGGCAGGTGGAGGCGAGGAGGGTGGCGGTCCAGGCGGCCTGGAGGGACCTCACCCCCGACCCCCCTCCCATCGCCCCCCCACCGACCGGGAGAGGGGCGCCACCGTCCAAAGTCAGAAGAGCCAGCGGCGCCGCCAAGGCTGAGAGATCCGGGGTGCGCGGAACGGCGAGCGCGAGTGCGAGCCCCGCGGCGGCACTCCACAGGCGGTCGCGTCGCGAGAAGAGAGCGGCGGGCAGGAGCAGGAAGGGCAGCCAGACGGAGGTGAGCCACCCCGGGTCGCTGATCGCGAAGACAGCGAGCCCCGCGGCGGCGGCCAGAGCGACAAACGGTCCTTCCTTGGGCCGGGCGAGCACCAGCGCCGCGGCCGCCGCGGCGATCCCCGGTCCCGGGCTCCAGGCGATCGGCGCCAGCATCGCCAGAACGGCTGCAACCTTGGTGATCCGTCCCGCATCGGGCCGCGCGAGGACGTCCCCCGCCGCCAGAGCGATCAGCCCGAGCGTTGCCGCCACGTTCCACCCCGGCGCGAGGAGCACGGCCGTGCCTGCCGCGATCAGCACGAGAGGTCCATAGCGCCGGGCCAGCACCGCCGTCGCGACCGCCCCGGCCGCCGGCAAGGCCAGCAGAGCCACCAGCATCCGGAAATTCACCTGCGGCCGGAACAGCAGCTCACTACCGCGCAGGAGGACCTGAAGGCCGAGGGCGAGAGGGAGGGTGATCCCGAGCAACGCAAAGGCATTTTCTTGCTGTTCTCCCCTCTCCCGCTCGTGGGAGAGGGGCCGGGGGTGAGGGCTCCTCGCCGCCGTCGCCGCCAGAGCCGTCACCAGCAGCACCACCACCGCCGCCCCACGCCCCGGCCCGGCCGGCAGCGCCCAGACGATCGTCGTCGCCAGAGCCGCGCCGATCCCCGCCTCCCAGGCCGGCGCCGGCGCCAGGAACGCCACCGCCAGGAGTCCCGCCGTGGCCAGAAGCGCCAGGTATGCCGTCTCGGCGGCGCCCATGGGATCGACCTCGCGCGAGGCGAGCGCAGCCATCGCCGCCAGGGCGGCGAGCGGAAGCGCGGCACGCACCAGCGCGTCACGGAGGGAAAAGTGGTCTTCGTTCACGAGTCGGGGTCGGCGGCGACTTCCAGCCGGCGTGGTGCGCGGATGTTATCGTAACGTCCCCTGTTCCTACGGAACGGCGCGGCAAACCGTCGTTCCGACTTGATAGAGTCACCCCATGCTTTCGAGAGACCTTTTGCGCGACAACCCCGAGATGGTCCGCCAGGCCCTGGCGACCCGGAACGCGGAACCGGCCCTGCTGGACGCCTGGCTGCGCCTCGACGCCGAACGGCGCGCCGACCTCGTCGAGGTCGAAGAGCTGAAGCGGCAGCGCAACGAGGCGAGCCGCGCCATCGGCAAGGTCAAGCAGCAGGGGGGCGACGCCTCCGCCGAGATCGCCGCCGTTGGCCGCATGAAGGAGCGGATCGAGGAGCTGGAGGCCCGGCTCGCCGCGATCGAGCCCGAGATCGCCGCGATCGAGCTCTCCATCCCCAACCTGCCGCACGAGAGCGTGCCGGTCGGCCCGGACGAGTCGGCCAACCGTGTCGAGCGGGTGGTGGACGAACCGCGCCGCTTCGATTTCGAGCCAAAGGCCCATTGGGACCTCGGGCCGGCCCTGGGCATCCTGGATTTCGAGCGCGGCACCAAGGTGACCGGCGCCCGCTTCACCGCCTACTTCGGCGCCGGCGCCCGCCTCGAGCGCGCGCTGATCGACTTCATGCTCGACCTCCACACCCGCGAGCACGGGTACACCGAGGTCCTGCCGCCGTTCATCGTCAGTCGCGAGAGCCTGGTCGGCACCGGCCAGCTCCCTAAGTTCGAGCAGGACCTCTTCCATCTGGAGGGGACCAACTATTACCTGGTGCCCACGGCCGAGGTGCCGCTGACCAACCTCTACCGCGACGAGATCCTGGACGAGGAGCGCCTGCCTGTCCGCCTCACCGCCTACACTCCCTGCTTCCGCAGCGAGGCGGGCTCCTACGGCAAGGACGTGCGCGGCCTGATCCGCCAACACCAATTCAATAAGGTCGAGCTGGTGCACCTGACCACCCAGGAGACGAGCTACGACGCCCTCGCCGAGCTGACCGGCAACGCCGAGAAGGTCCTGCAGCTCCTGGGTCTCCCGTACCGGGTGATCACCCTGTCGACCGGCGACATGGGCTTCAGCGCGGCCAAGACGCACGACATCGAGGTCTGGCTGCCGGGGCAGAACGCCTACCGGGAGATCTCCTCCTGCAGCAACTGCACGGACTTCCAGGCGCGGCGGGCGAACCTGCGCTACCGTCCGGCCGGAGGGGGGAAGGCGAAGCTCCTCCACACCCTGAACGGCTCGGGCCTGGCCGTGGGGCGGACGCTGGTGGCGATCCTGGAGAACTACCAGCAGGAGGACGGCACAGTCCTCGTCCCGGAGGCGCTCCGTCCCTGGATGGGCGGCTTGGACAGGATCGCATCCTCCAAGTAAGCTGTACGGCACCGCATCGCGGAGGGGTGGCTGAGCGGTCTAAAGCAGCGGTCTTGAAAACCGCCGGCCGTTTACGCGGCCCGTGGGTTCGAATCCCACCCCCTCCGCCAGTTTCTCAGGCGATCTCGATGTCGGTCTGCGGCCCGTAGCCGAGGATCTCGTCTTCCTCCTCCCGGCTGATCCGGCGGCCCAGTTGATCCGGCGGCACCTTCGGCCAGATCTCCTCGGCGAGGTAACGCATGAAGGCGCTGCCGCGCTCGCGACGAGTGGAATGCAGGCTCAACCGCTCGCGGCGTTCCGCCAAGGCTCGGCGGACAGCTTCCGTCTTGCTCTCACCGGTCATCGCAGCGACCTTCGCCACGAGCTCCTCCACCTCTGGGCTCTTGATGTTCAATGCCATAGAAAGCTAGCATAGGTGGAATTTGGGGTGAATTCAACCATGCTATCCCAACTCACCCCGCCGCGGCGACCAGAGTCTGCGTGCGAACAGGCGCAGACACCTCGGTCCGCGCCGCTTCGGCGCGCTTCTGGCCGACGATGCGGGCGTAGACGGTGAGGGCCTGCGCTACAACCTGGTCCATGTTGTAGTACTTGTAAGTCGCCAACCGACCCACGAAGTGCACGTCCTGCGCGGCCTCGGCGAGCGCTTGGTATTTCTTGTAGATCTCCGCGTTCTCCGGCCGCGGGACCGGATAGTACGGATCACCCTCGCTCCGCGGATATTCGTACACCAGAGTGCTCTTGGGATGCTCCTGCCCCGTCAGGTGCTTGAACTCCGTCACCCGCGTGTAGAGGTGCTCGTTCGGATAATTGATCACCGCCGCCGGCTGCACCCACTCCCGGTCGACCGTCTGGAAATCGAACTCGAGAGAGCGGTACGGCAGCTTGCCGTAGCGATAGTCGAAGAACTCGTCGACCGGACCGGTATAGATCATCTTCTCGAACTCGACGTCGTCGATCACCTCGCGATAGTCGCAGTTGAGCAGGATCTTGATATTGCGGTGGTCGAGCATGTTTTCGAACATCCGGCTGTAACCGTGGAGCGGCATGGCCTGATAGGTGTCCGAAAAGTAGCGGGCGTCCCGATTGGTGCGCACCGGGACCCGCGCCGTGACCGTGGCATCGAGCTGCGAGGGGTCGAGCCCCCACTGCTTGCGCGTGTAGCCGCGAAAAAACTTTTCGTAAAGCTCGCGGCCGACCCGGGACACGACCACGTCCTCCGAGGTGCGAATGCTCTCGCGCGGCTCGGCGACGGAGGCGAAGAAATCCTCCATCCCCTGGCTCGTCAGGCTGAGGCCGTAGAGCTGATTGATCGTGTCGAGATTGATCGGAATCGGCACAAGCTGGCCGTCCACGCTGGCGCGCACTTTGTGCTCGTACGGACGCCAGCGGGTGAAGCTCGAAAGGTATTCGAAAACCTCTCGGGAGTTGGTGTGGAAGATGTGGGGTCCGTATTTGTGGATCAGGACCCCGGCGTCGTTGTAGAAGTCGTAGGCGTTCCCTCCAATGTGAGGGCGGCGATCCACAAGAAGCACTCTCTTGCCCGCGCCCCGCGCCAGGCGCTCGGCCAGGACGCTCCCCGCGAATCCCGCTCCCACGATCAAGTAATCGAACATGTGGATGTACTCCTTTCACTTTCTAAGGCCGCGAGACGGCGCGCGGCCACGGCTCGATCGACGAGGTCGGACATCTGCCTCCAGGTGCGGCTCCACGAGCTCTGCGCCAGGAAAGCGTCGGCTTGTAGCAACCAGCTTTCGCGCTCTGCGGCGTCGAGAGCGAGGCAGCGCTCGACGGCCGTCACGAAAGCCGCGGTGTCTTCCGCGATCTGGACCAGCCCCAGGTCGCCATAGGGGCGCACCACGTCGCGGATCGGCGTGGATACCACCGGCCGCCCCGCGGCCAGGTACTCCGGCGTCTTGGTAGGGCTGATGAAGCGAGTCGACTCGTTGCGGGCGAACGGCATCAAGGCCACGTCCCAACCGGCGAGGTAGGAGGGGAGCTCCGCGTAGGTCTTGAGGCCGAGGGTGTGGAGGTTGGGGCGGTGCGGCAGCGCCGCCGGATCGATCTTGACGATCGGGCCGAGCAGGACGAACTGCCAGTCGGGGCGGGCTTCGGCCACCCGCGCCAGCAGATCGAGATCCATCCGCTCGTCGATCACTCCGCAGTAGCCCAGCCGCGGGTGCGGGATTCTGGCTTGATCGGTGGGCTCGGGCAGCGGCGCGCGGGCGCGCTGGAAGTGCTCGCGGTCGATGCTGCTGGGGAAGGCGTGGACGCTGGGATGGCGGTCGCGCTTGGCCTCGTAGAGGCTCTGGCCGCCGGTGAAGACCAGGTCGGCGTCGGCGAGCAGCCGCTCTTCCCGATCGACCAGCTCGCGGGGCGCGCCGCGGAAAAGCGAGAGCTCGTCCATGCAGTCGTAGACCACTGCCGACGGCTCGAGCCCGCCGGTGAAAGCCACCGCCATCGGGGTGTAGTACCAGAGGACGTAGTCCGCCAGGCCCTGATCGGCCAGGAGCCCGCGGAGCAGCTCGGCCTGCAGCCGCTCGGCCGCGGCGGAACCGATCCCGTCCGGCAGGTGCGGCACCGCGACACACACGCCGCCGGGGCGCTCCCGCAGCTCCAGGCGGGGCGCGCCGCCATCGAAGACCGGCTCCTCCACGAAGAAGACCCGGCGTTCGCGGGCGAAGCGGCTCATCAGGTGCTGTGGGCGCTGATAGACAAAGTCCCAGCGGAGATGAGAGAGACAGACGAAGTCCGGCCGCGCCGAACCTGTCTCATCGGAAGACGGAACAGGCTGCTGCATGGTGCTCGCTTTCTACTTCCCCCGGCACGGCGGCCGGGATTCGATCGGTCGTGTCGTCGGTGGAGGTCCGCGGAAGCTCGCGCTCGAAGAGATCTCTCTGCCGTTCGAGCTCGCGGGCGAGAGGATGGTAGAGCGGCCGCTCCCCGTGGGCATCCGGGAAGCTCCAGAGCCCGGTGGCGCAGTGGCGGTCGTCTTTCCACCCCGGGTAATCGAGGATCGGATAGAGGCAGATCCCCTGGATGGGGATCCCCTGGCGCAGGGCGGCCCGCACCTCCTCGCCGACGTAGGTCAGCCAGGGGGCGCGGGCATCCTCCTGCGCGCCGGTCTCGGCGATCAGGATCGGCCGGCCGTAGCGCGCGTAGATCTCCGCGAGGATCTCGCGGAAGGGGCGATAGAGGGGGCTGTCGACCGGGATCGCGGGCCCCCGGTAGATCCACTGGTTGTAGGGGTAGTAGTCGATGCCGACGACGTCGAGGAAGCGCTCCTCGCCGCCGAGCTGCGGCCAGAGCTTCCCCGCGATCATGTCCCAGGCCTGGAACTGCGCCTGGCGATAGCCTTCCGCCTTGGCGCGAGCCCCGGGCTTGTCCGATTTCGGCAGGATGTGGATCGCCGGATCGGGATGCAGGATGCGGGCGTCCGGAGCCACGCTCCAGATCTCATCCACTGCGGCCAGGCAGGCGCGCACCAGCTGGGTCTTCAGCTCGAAGCCGCGCCGCCGCCCGTAGGGATCGACGTGCGCGGTCTCCCCGCCTGCCCAGGACCAGAACGAGATCTCATTGACCGGCACCAGCCACAGAGGCGCGTCCGTCTCTTCAATCAGGCAGCGGGCGACCGCGCGAGCGTATGCGGCGAAGCGGTCGACGAATTGCGGCCGGAAGAGGTCCACGTCCTCCGGCCATCCGTAGTGGCAGAGGTCCCAGATAACCTCCACCCCGGCGTCGCGCGCCGCGGATACCAGGGGGAGCAGAGACGAGAAGTCGTACTGCCCGGGCGAGCGCTCGACCAAGTGCCAGCGCACGCCGTCGCGGGCCCTACCGATTCCGGCCCGTCGCAACCGCGCGTAGTCCTCGATTGCGAGCCGGTCATGTCCCGTCGCTGCAATCAGGTCGAGCCGCCGGCCGTCGCGATGACGATGACAGGAACACTCGAAACCTCCAATCCAGAAACTTCTGCTGGCCAATCCATTCCTTTCGTTACGGCATGACAGTAATGCAAAGCTTGAACCATAGCCGCCAGGGCATACATTGCTGCTATTTCGCCCCTGGAGGCGTTCTGTGCCGGCTTTTCTGGGAACAGTTGCAGAAATGGTTGTAGGAGATGCACGGCGATGGTTGACCTGCCGCGGGAGGGTTCTGTAGCATCTCAGTCAACCCGACAGATCCCCCGTGGAGCAACATCATGAACGGGCAGTGGTACTACGTGCACAATGGAGCCCCGGCCGGTCCGGTCGAGACCGATGTGCTGAAGCAGCTGATCGCCGGCGGCAATATCTACGCCACCACCTACGTCTGGCAGGACGGCATGCCCGCCTGGCTTCCGGCGAGCGAGGTTCCCGGTCTCGTGCCGGCTCTGCCGCCGCCGCCGTCCGTGCCGACGCCGTCCATGCCGGTGATCCCTCCGCCGTCCGGCCGGAGCATCCTGGGAGAGATCGGCGTGAGCATCAGCCGCGCGGCCGAGCTTCCGACGCTGTCCGGCGTCCCCATCCGCGAGGTGCTGCTCGGCGGATTGCAGCCGGGGGTGACGACCTCGCACATCGAAGACCTGTTCATCGTCGGCACCGAAACGACCACGCCGGATCTTGCCACCGTCCCCTCGGGGTGGCCGACACCGCGGGTCTTCTGGCGCATCTTCTTCGGCGCCATGGCCACCTACCTGCTGCTGCTCTTCGGCCTCAAGCAGTTCGACAACACGAACTTCCTGCCTGGGATGATCGTCATTGGGTCGTTCGTGGTGCCGCTGTCGATCGTGATTCTCTTCTTCGAGCTCAACGTGCCACGCAACGTCTCCATCTACCAGATCGGCAAGATGATCCTTCTGGGTGGCGCCTTGGGTCTGGTGGCGACCATGCTCGTCGGCGCGGTCATTCCCTCTGGCGTGGGCAACGTGTTCCTGGCGATGCTGACCGGTGTGGTCGAGGAGGTGGGCAAAGGGCTTGTCCTCCTCATTATCATCGGTGCGGTGCGCTATCGCTTCCAGCTCAACGGCCTGCTCTTCGGCGCGGCGGTGGGAGCCGGCTTTGCGGGGTTCGAATCGGCCGGCTACGCGTTCAACCAGGCTCTCGATGCGGCGCTCAACACGCACGCGCTAGAGGCCGTGACGAGCGCTGCGACGGGCAATGTCCTAATGCGCGGGCTGCTGGCCCCCGGCGGTCACGTCATCTGGACGGCGATGGTCGGCTCCGCCCTCTGGAAGGTAAAGGGGGACAGGCCATTCCAGATCCCGATGCTGTTCCACCCGCTCGTCATCCGCCGCTGGCTGGTGGCGGTGGTGCTGCACGGTATCTGGGACACAGACATCTTATCCCTGTCGGAGCGATTCGAGTCGGCAGTCCCTGACATCCTCAAGGACATCGTCCTGCTGATCGTGGGCTGGTACATCGTCTTCGGCATCCTCAAGCAGTCGCTCGCCGAGGTGGAGGCGGCGCGGAAGGCCGCCGAAGCGGCGTCGCCGGCGGCAGCGATCCTGTCGATCGTCCGCTGAGCGGAGGAGTGGCACGCAAGGGTCGATCCCTGACATATTTAGCGCCATGGAAACCCAGCAGGCGCTCAATCTCACAGATCTCGCGCGGGAGGGAGGGACGGAGCCGGGCCGCATGTCCACCATGGCGGCGGGGCTCATCGGCTCGGAGGTCCTCCGCATCGCCGGAGAGATCCGCGCCCTCAAGGCCGCCGGCCGGCCGGTCTGCGATCTGACCGTCGGCGATTTCGATCCCCGCTACTTCCCCATCCCCGAGCGCCTGGCGAAGGGCATCCACGAGGCCCTGGAGCGCGGGGAGACCAACTATCCCCCGTCGAGCGGAATCCTGCCGCTGCGGGAAGCCGTCGTCCGGCTCTACGAGCGCGAGCTGGGCCTGTGCTATCCGCTGGAGTCGGTGCTCATCGTGGGCGGCGCGCGGCCGGTGATCTACTGCGTCTTCCAGACCCTCTGCGATCCCGGCGACCGGGTGATCTATCCGGTGCCGAGCTGGAACAACAACCACTACACGCATCTGGTGGGAGGCGCCGGCGTGCCGGTGGTCTGCGGCCCGGAGGACCGGTTCCTCCCGACCCGCGAGATGCTGGCCCCGGTCCTGCCGGGGGCCCGGCTGCTCTGTCTCACCTCGCCGCTCAACCCCACCGGCACGATGTTCGAGCGCGGCGCCCTGCTGGGCATCTGCGAGGCGGTCCTCGAAGAAAACGAGGCGCGGAGCCGCCGCGGCGAGCGCCCGCTCTACCTCCTGTATGACCAGATCTACTGGATGCTCCGCTTCGGGGATACGCCGCACTTTACTCCGCCGGAGCTCCTGCCGGAGATGGTGCGCTACACCCTGTTCGTCGACGGCATCAGCAAAGCCTTCGCGGCCACCGGGCTGCGCGTCGGCTGGGGCGTCGGGCCGGTGGACGTCATGTCGCGCATGTCCGCCGTGCTGGGGCACATCGGCGCCTGGGCGCCGCGCCCCGAGCAGGTGGCGACCGTGGGCCTGCTCGACGATCCGGAGGGGATCCGCACCTTCCAGGCGGCCTTCGGGCGGCACATCGAGGAGCGGCTGGACCGGCTGCACGAGGGGCTCCAGGCGATGAAAGGGCGGGGGCTGCCGGTCGAGAGCATTCCGCCCATGGGCGCGATCTACCTCACGGCCCGCCTCCATCCCTTCGGCCGCCGCACCCCGTCCGGCGACGAGCTGCGCACCAATGAAGAGATCCGCCGCTACGTGCTGGAGGCCGCCGGGATCGGCGTGGTCCCCTTCCAGGCCTTCGGCTCGGAGGAGGAGACGGGCTGGTTCCGGATGAGCGCGGGGGGCGTCGCGCTGGCCGACATCGAGGCGGCGTTGCCGCGGCTGGAGGAGGCGTTGCGGCGGCTGGGGTGAGCCCCCTACAGCATCCCCTCCACCCGCGCCACCACCGCATCCGCCGTAAACCCGAACTCGCGCTCCAGGTCTTTTGCCGGGGCCGAGGCGCCGAAGCGCTCGATGCCGTGGATCTCTCCCTCGATGCCCACGTACTTGTGCCAGCCGAATGGGATGGCCGCTTCGATCGCCAGGCGCTTGCGGACCGTCGGCGGGAGGACGGAGTCGCGGTACTCCCGCGGCTGCCGATCGAACAGCTCCCAGGAGGGGAGGCTCACGACGCGTGCTTTTACCCGGCCGGCCAAACGCTTCGCCGCTTCGACCGCCAGATGGACCTCCGAGCCGGTGGCGATGAGGAGGATCTCCGGCTTGCCGTCGGTAGGATCGAGCAGCACGTAGCCGCCGCGGGGGAGCCCCTCGCGCGCCTTGGCCGCCGTCTCCTCCAGGATTGGCAGGTTCTGCCGCGTCAGGGCCAGCGCCGTGGGGCCGTGCCGGTGCTCGATGGCGACGCGCCAGGCCTCGGCCGTCTCGCAGGCGTCCGCCGGACGGATCACCGTCAGGTTCGGGATGGCCCGCAGCGAGGCAAGCTGGCTGATCGGCTGGTGGGTCGGGCCGTCCTCGCCGAGGAAGATGGAGTCGTGGGTGTAGACGTAGATCACCTGCAGCTTCATCAGGCAGGCCAGGCGGACCGGCGGCCGCATGTAGTCGGAGAAGATGAGGAACGTGCCGCCGTAGGGGATCCAGAGCTTCGAGAGGGCCAAGCCGTTCAGGATCGAGCCCATGCCGTGCTCGCGCACGCCGAAACGCAGGTAGAGGCCCTCGGCCCGGCTCGCGCCCTCGAAGTCGCCCCGCCCCTTGATCGCCGTGTTGTTCGACGGCGTCAGGTCCGCCGAGCCGCCCACGAGTTGGGGCAGCTTGGAGGCGATGGCGTTGAGCACCTGGCCCGAGGCGGCGCGGGTGGCGATGGGCTTGTCGGTCGACGCGAACGTGGGGATGGCGTCCTGCCAGCCGTCGGGGAGCTTGCCGGAGAGGCGCTGGTCCAGCTCGGCGGCGGCGTCCGGATGCGCCTCGCGGTAGCGGCGGAGGAGGTCGTTCCATTCCTGCTCCAGCCGCCGGCCGCGCTGGCGGGCCGAGTCGAAGGGCTGGCGCGCCTC
>DATFPH010000123.1:0-13073 GCA_035264905.1 Thermoanaerobaculia bacterium | reverse complement strand
CGACCCGGAACGTCCCGAAGACCGGGTCGTCCTCGTCGAGCGCTTCGACGCTGAGCGGCTCCACCTGCGCCCGTTCCCGGCGCCGTTCGATCTCCTCTTCGTCCGTGCTGAGCCAGCCCCGGAAGCGGGGGCGCTTCTCCTCGACACGTCTGTTGGGAGGGCGGCTGCTCTTCTGCGTGACCGATCTTGCCATGACGCATCTTTTACCATAAACCGTATCCTGTTTTCTCGTAAGGAGAGACGGGAGATCGAACGCGGAGGTGGTCTTCCACCGCTGCCGTTCGGGGGTATCATCGAGCGTGATGTCGCATGGATTCTTTTTCGAAGGAGCACTGGCGCGATGGCGGCGGCGGAGGATCAATCGGCGCGCTTTTCAGGATCTAGGGCGCTCGCTGGCCCTGATCGTTGACCGCGAGGCTCTTGAATCCAGTGTGGCGGCACGGATTCGAGAACTTTTCGATCCAGACCGCTTGGTCATTCTCCAACCGGACGCGGAAGGCGCGAGTTTTGTTCCCACGTTCGCCACCGGCCTGGGCTCCGAGGGTCTCTCGAACCTGCGGATCGCCTCCCGGGGCAAGCTCGCCCGCTGGCTTTCGGTCAACGAGACCTCCCTGGCGCTCGATCAGAGGCCCGGCGTCTACGAGTTTCTCGATGCCGCCGAAAAGGAGCTCCTGGCCCGCCTCCGGCTCGACCTCTGTGTACCCATGATCCATCTGAATCGCCTGATCGGGATCCTCCTGCTTGGCGGCGACCGCAAGGGGTGGAGCCCCTCCCGGGCCGAGATCGAGATGCTCGATCTGCTCGCTTCCCAGGCGGGCCTCGCGTTCGAGAACGCCGCGCTGTACCGTGCCCAGCTCGAGCGTCTGGACCGCCTCCATCGCGCCGAGCGTCTCGCCGCCGTAGGACAGCTCGCAGCCGGCCTGGCTCACGAGATCCGCAATCCGCTGACCGCGATCCGGTCCACCATGCAGTATCTGCTCAAGGGGCTCAGCCCCGAAGAGCCGCGCCACCAGCTCATCGAGGAGCTGTTGAGTGAAGTCGACCGCATCAACAGCACGGTGGGCGGTCTGCTCAGCCTGAGCCGGTCCGGCGAGCTGCGGCTCGCGGAGGTCGATCTCCTCGCTCCGCTCTCCGCCTCAGTCCATCTTGTGCAGGCCCGCGCGGACGAGCAGAAGGTTGTTCTCGAGTCCAGCTTCGGACACGAGCCGCTGCGGGTCCTCGCGGACGCCGGCCAGCTCAAGCAGGTCTTTCTCAATCTCCTGATGAACGCTCTCCAGTCCATGCCCAACGGGGGGCGGATCACGCTCACGGCAGGGCCGTGGGGCTCGCCGTCCGGCACCGGACGCTGGGGACAGGTGCGCATCGCCGACACCGGGCCGGGGATTCCGGCGGAAGAGCTGCGCAAAGCTTTCGATCCATTTTTCACAACCAAGCGGGACGGCACCGGTCTGGGGCTCGCCATCTGCCACGGGATCATCGAGCAGCATCAAGGGGAGATCCGGCTGGAGAGCGAGACGGGACGTGGAACGACGGCGCTCGTGCGCCTGCCTCTGATAGGGTGAGGGCTGCATGGCAAACATCCTGATCGTCGACGATGAACGCCCGATCCGCCGCATTCTCTCTGTGCTTCTCCAGGAGAAGCGCCACCGGGTGACCGACGTGGGCTCCGGGGAAGAGGCTCTGGCCGCGTTCCCAAACGCCAAGCCGGACCTCGTTCTCCTCGATCTCAAGCTCCCAGGCATCGATGGCTTGGACACGCTCAAGCGGCTGCGCGCTCTCGACCCGCGGCTGGATGTGGTGATGATGACGGCGCACGGCTCGATCGCCTCGGCTGTGGAGGCGATGCGGCGCGGCGCCTTCGATTACGTCGCCAAGCCATTCGACAACGACGAGCTGATGATGATCGTCGATCGGGCGCTGGAGATGCGGCGCCTCTCATCCGAGGTGGAGTCGCTCCGCGAGGAGCTGTCCGCGCGCTACGGCTTCAGTGAGATCGTCGGGATCAGCCGCGAGCTCCAGGAAGTCTTCCGCAGGATGGCCAAGGTGGTCCGCGTCGATGTCACCGTGCTGATCACCGGCGAGTCGGGAACCGGCAAGGAGCTGGTGGCGCGCGCCATCCACCGCCGCAGCGCACGGGCAGCGGGGCCGTTCGTCGCCGTCAACTGCAGCGCCATTCCACAGACGCTGGTCGAGTCCGAGTTCTTCGGTCACGAGAAGGGCGCGTTCACCGACGCCCGCGAGAGCCGGCCGGGAAAGTTCGAGCAGGCTGACGGCGGCACGCTCTTCCTCGACGAGGTGGGGGACCTCGCGGTCGACGCACAGGCCAAGCTGTTGCGGGCCCTCCAGGAGAAACAGATCCATCGGGTCGGAGCCCGGGCGCCCCGGACGGTGGATGTCCGCGTCGTGGCCGCGACCAACAAGAACCTGGAAAAGGAGTCGCGCGAAGGGCGCTTCCGCGAGGACCTCTACTGGCGCCTCAACGTCGTCCATGTCCGGTTGCCTCCCCTGCGCGAGCGGCGCTCCGACCTGCCGGTCCTGATCGATCACTTTGTGGACCGGTTCAACCGCGAGCTCGGGCTGTCGGTCGTGTCCCTCGCACCGGAGACCCAGCAGCTCCTCTGCGGCTATGACTGGCCCGGCAACATCCGCGAGCTCGAGAACACGATTTGCCGCGCCATGATTCTCTGCGAAGGCAATACTCTCACCGCGGCCGATCTGCCAGGGCGGGTGCGCGGCGTGCCCGCGGACGGAGCGCCGGCGGTCGTCTCGGACCTCTCTCATCTCACCCTGGGCCAAGCCGTGGCCGAGGCCACCGAGCGGCTCGAAAAGATGATGATTCTCGCCCGACTGGCCGAGCAACGCGGGAGCCGCACCGCCACCGCCGAGAGCCTCGGGGTGAGCCGCAAGACGCTCTTCAACAAGATGCGCCAGTACGGGTTGACAGGGGATGAGATCGAGGATGCTGAGCCGTAGCTCGTGGACCGCTTTTCAGCGGGCCGTCAAACCGCCGCGGGTGTAGTCGAGATAGAGGCGCTCCAGGTCCTCGTAGCGCAGCTCCTCGCGGGTGCGCGCCAGCACATGCCGGCCCTCCTGGAGAAAGCCGGCCCGGTCGGCGAGCTGGCGGACCCAGAAGAGCTCCTGCAGAGTGACGAGCAGAGCCTTGCCCTGGTCGCGCAGCCCCTCCAGGATCTCGACGAGCTCCGCGGCGGCCTTGGGATCGACCCCGGAGAGCGGCTCGTCCAGCAGGAGCGCCGGCGCATTCTTGGAGATGGCCACGGCGAGGCCGAGCTTGCGGATCGCGCCGGGGCCGAGCTCGGCCAGCTTCTGATCGAAGGATGCCTCCGGCAGGCCCACCTCCCGCAGAAGCATCTCGCAGTCCTCGTGCGCGGCCCGCGGGCGTCCTCCCAGACGGGCAAAAAATTGGAGGTTCTGCCGCACCGTGAGACGTCCGTAGAAGATCGTTCCTTCGGCGAGGAAGGCGATGCGCCGCCGCGCCTCCAGCGGATCGGCAAACACGTCAGCTCCATCGATCAGGGCGCGGCCGGCGGAGGGCGCGGTGAGACCGAGAAAGAGATTGATGACCGTGGTCTTTCCGGCCCCCTTCGGCCCGAGCAGGCAATAGATCTCACCCGGATTGACACGCAGGTTGAGAGCGTCGAGAGCCAGCTTGCCGCCAGGATAGCGCTTGCTGAGATCGATGGCTTCGATCACGAAATCATCCGGCGTCGTAGCGAGAGAAAGCAAAGAGGGTCGCGGCGACGAGAAGAAAGGTTTCCAAAGCGAAGATCAGAAGGGCTGGACCGGCAGAGGCGAGCCCTTCACGGAGAGTCCGCTCGCGGAAGACGAAGCGCGGGAGGGCGTTCGGCGCGAGAGGCCGCTGCGACATGTAGCCGCGGAAGTAGAGGATGTTGGGGCTCTCGGGATCTGCGGCGTCGAGCTGCCGCACGCGTTTCTCCAGATTACTGCGGAAGGCCCAGGCCTGCTCGAGAAACGCACGGTCGCGCCCCAGTCCCGTGCCGATCAGCCGCTCGGCGACGTCCTGGACGAGCGACGGCGGGGAGAGAGAAGCCAGGGTGCGGGCCAGGGACGCCTGCCGCAGCTTGCGGTCGAGAACCTCCCGGCGGACCTCCTCCTGGAGAGCCGCGCGCCGGTTTTCAGCCCGCGCAGACAGCCTCTCCCAGGCATATCCGTCGACCGCGGCCCATCTCGGTTGCCGCCATCTCCCCTCCTGCCCCGCGACCTCATGCTCCGCCTGAATCCGCGCCTCGATCATCCGCTGGTTGACCTCGGCGCCGGTCGGGAGCGGCTGCGCTCCGCGGGCGATCAACACGCTCAGCGCCGGAACCACCACGACGGCGGCCACCCAGAACAGGGCGAGGACCCCGAGGCTGGCAGAGGGATCCCGGATCAGCGACGAGACGAGCAGAGCTATCAGCACGAAGAACGCCGCCGCCCAGAGCCCCAGCAGCAGGCCCAGAGCGGCGCGGGCCAGATCTCCTCCCGCGGGCCGGAGGTCACCGAGGCCGGCAGCGAGAAGCAGGCTGGCCAGAGCTCCGGCGAGGAGTGGGACCGCGAGGCAGACCCAGGCGGCGAGGAATTTACCGGTCAGGATCTTCCAACGAGGAATTGAACAGGAGAAGAACAGTTTCAGCGTGCCCGCCTGGCGTTCTCCGCAGACGGCTGCGTGGCAGAGGAGGAACGCGCCGATCGAGAGGACAATCCGGATCGCGAGCATCCAATCCAGGGGGGCCGTCCCGGGCAGGCGAGGATTCTCTCCGGAAGTCCTCCGGATCTCCGGCTCCTCCAACGCGCTCAGGGCCTGGCGATAGACATCGGGTGTCGCGGCCTGCCCGCCGTCGACCACCAGAGCGAGGCGCCAGGGCGGTTTGGGGGCCGGGTGATGGCTCTCCGCGGTATCGCCGATCGAAGCACCCGCGAGGTCTCGGGCATAGGTTTTCTCGATCTCTCCTTGTTCTGCGGCTTGCCCCCGGTGGCGGGCGGCGGAGGTCACTGCCGCAAGGACCATCAGCGCCAGGAGGAGAACAGCCGGTGCCCAGAGCCGGAAGCTGGTTGCCGCCAACCTCACCTCGTGCAAGAACATGGTAACGATCACACCGCGGGGGAGCGCTTCGGCAACGGCAGCCGAAGTCTCCCGAAACGAGTGGAACGGTGCCGGCAAGCTGTTCATCCGGGTAACCACCGCCGAAAGCGTGCAGCGACTGCGATCAAAGCCAGCACGTTGAGAAGCAGGAGGCCGAACGCCTCAGGGGCTCCCCGGCGCAGGCATTCGAGGAAGCCGGCGCCCGGGTCCGCGAAACGGGGGACTTCGTCGATCTGCAGCCGGCGTGCGGGATCTCTCTCGAACCGGGCCTGCTCCCGCCGCACCCGGCTCGCGACCTTCGGATCGCCGAACCGTTCGAAGAGCCGCCGGACTTCTTCCGGCTCCACCTCCTCGGGCGCAAGGCCGAGAAAGCGGGGCCAGGGGTGGAGGCGCTCCGGAGGATCGTCCGTGAACCAGCGCCAGGAGGCGAAGGCGTCCTTGCTTCCGAGATACCTGATGAGGGCGAGCCGATAGCTCCGGCAGGCTGCGAGGAACCGGTCGTATTCCCCGATCGATGTCCCGGCGAGCTCTTCCGAGAGGCCGTCGAGGAGGGCGGCGGGCGAGATGAGGGCGAACGCGGTGGCGAGCCGCTCCGTGGAGCGGAGCCGCTCCTCGAAGCGTTGCCGCTCCGTAAAAACGGCTTCGGCATACCGCATCCCGGTCGCGATCTCGATGCGGTAGTAGGCGCTCAGCGCGTCGTAATAAACGGCCGATCCATAGCGATAGCGCACGGCGCGATTCGGGCCGTTCGAGAAGGAGCTGGCGTGGTCGCCGCTGAAGACTGCGCGCAGCGGCTCGCGCCGTTGCTCCTCCGCGAGCCGCTGGTCCCGTTCGGCAAGGAGCTCCGCGCTGCGCCGCGCCGCCGCCTGCCGCGCCTCCTGCGAGCTCCCCAGGTCTGCGACCAGCGTTCGAACCGTCCCAGGGAGGACGAGGACCGTGGCAAGCCACACAACGACGGCCACCGCCAGCGCCCGCGACCGGCTCTGCACCGGCATGGAGACGAGCAGACCGAGCAGGAACATGAGAGAGAGATAAGAGAGATACGCTGCCGTGAGCCCTGCCGCACGCAGCCACTGCGAAGACGAGAGCGTATCGACCTGCAGGACGAAGATCGCCAGACTGACCAACAACGCTCCTGCCAGAGGGAGCGCCAGAGAAAGGAGCCCTCCCAGAATCTTGCCGGTGAGCAGAATGCCGCGCGGGACGCCCAGGGCGAGAAGCGAGGAGAGAGTCCCACTTTCCCGTTCGGAATGGAACGCGTCAAGGGCGAGCAGAAGGGCGAGAAGGCCGAGAACGATCGCCACGATCGTCGTCAGGTCGGCGGCCGGAGAGGGGCCCAGGAACTCATTGCCCCAGTACCCGCCGCGGGCTTCCGCAGGGATGTCGAAGAGATGAATGGGCACCTCGCTCCCCAGGTGCGCGTCGAATCCTTGATCCAGCACGCTGAGTGGCTCCGGCGGACGGACGACCACCGGCTGCAGGAAGGAATACACGGTCTCCTCCCGCAGCGCGCGCGCATGCGCAGCGACCCGGTCCCGATAGTCACTCAGGCGCAGGTTGTAGTCCCGCGTCGCGATCAGAGTGGACGACGCGGTCAGCACGAGCGTCAGCAGCATTCCGACCCGCAGGGGAAAGCCGGCGAGGTGGAACCGGCATTCCTTTTGAAGAATGGTGCGCAGCATGTCTTGTCTCAAGCCAGGGACTCCTGGATCAGAGTATACCCTGCCCCCCTGTGCAGCCCGCATGCCATGGAGACGCCGCCGTTCAACGGGGGTTTCCCGCCGCCCACCGGGGTATCTGCTTACTCGCGATGGGTATCGCGTTACCCAAGAGAGCCGGGGCGGGATCAGAAGAAAGGGGGAGTGTTTGCACCTCGCCTTTGGCCCACCCTTTGCACTGGCCCTCCACCGCCGGATCGAAGGTCGTCACAAAAATCTTCCAATAGCTTCCGGAGGGCCCTATGCTTCGCACGAGCAGCTATACAATCTTTGTCGACCTGCCGGAGAGTGAGGGCGAGGTCCTCCTGGTCCACGGCTACACCGGTGCCTACGACAAGGTCTCCCGCGGTGTTGCGGACTTCCTGCGCTGCCGCGGCGGGAAACACGCGGCGAAGCCTCTCTATGGAGAATGGAGAGAGGACCTGGATGCCGCGGAGGCGGCGGACGCACCATCCGATTCGCTGATCGGGCACCTGAGCGCCCAGGGCTATCTCACTGAGCTGAGCGCTGAGCAGGAAGAGGCCTTTTTCGGACGTCTCGCCACCCGCCTTCATGAGCGGGCCCAGCAGCGGCCGCCGAGCTACATCTTCATGCCGACCTACGATTGCAATCTACGATGTTCGTACTGCTATCAGGATCATATGCGGACCGACTGCAGTCTGCATCACCTCCTGCGTTCCATGAAGAGTCCAATGGTGGACCGCATTTTCGCCGCAATTCCGAAAATCGAGGCCCTGCATGGGGTAGAGCCCGGTGCGCGGCATCGCCGCGACATCGGATTTTTCGGCGGCGAGCCGCTGCTCGCGGCGAACCGGCGGGTTGTGGAGCACATCCTGGGCCGCGCTTTCGAGATGGGAGAGGCCGATGTCTGGGCGGTCAGCAACGGCACCGAGCTGGGCGCCTATCGCGACCTCCTCGGGCCCGCCGGCATCGCCATGATCCAGATCACCCTCGATGGCACGCCGAGCCAGCACGACCGGCGGCGGATCTACGCCGACGGCTCGGGCTCGTTCGAGCGCATCGCGGCGGGGATCGACCTGACGCTGGAGCAGGGTGCTGCGGTGAGCCTCCGGATCAACGTGGACCGCAACAATCTGGAGGACCTGCCCGCCGTCGCCCGCGAGCTCGCGGCCCGCGGATGGGCGTCGCGTCCCGGGTTTTCGGCCTACACCTCGCCCGTGCGGGCCGGGAACGGCAAGACCGACCCCGGGAGCACGTTGAGCACCTGGGATCTCGACCGGGAGCTGACGCGCCTGCGGGCCGAGCATCCGGAGATCGCGGTCCTGTCCCGTCCCGACGAAGGGCTGCGGGCCCGCGCCCGCCGGATTTTCGACCTGGGCGGCGAGATCCTCCCGAGCCTGCGGCCGAGCTTCTGCGGCGCCCACGACCGCATGTACATCTTCGATCCATTCGGCGACATCTATGCCTGCTGGGAGCGGACCGGCGATCCTGGCGTCCGCATTGGCCGGGTTCTGCCCGAGGGGGAAGTAGAGCTGCGGGAGGATCAGCTCGCCGTCTGGCGGGGGAGGACGGTGGCGAGCAATCCGGTCTGCCGCCGTTGCCGATATGCGCTTCACTGCGGTGGTGGTTGCGCGGTGCTGGCCTTGGACAAGAACGGCTCATATAACTCGAATTATTGTGACGGTTTCGCGTCCCGCTTCCGCGCGAGCCTCGCCGAGGCTTACCGGGAGCATGCCGCCGGAAGCGCTCCTGCAACGTTGCACGAAAAAGTCTGCGATCTTTAAAAGCCTGTGATAAGGCGAGGAGGAAGCAATGAGAAAATCTCATAGTGCCGGAGAGATCGTGCGTCTGAATGGCGCCGCGTTTCGGCTGAATCCCGAAGTAGTCCACGCTGGAGCTCTGGACGCTCTGGTCGAGGAGGCGCTGTCCCGGGTCCTCGGCGGCGTGGTGGCCCAGGATCTGAGCTGTGTCCAATATAACTGCAATCTCTATGCGCCCAAGTCTTAGAGAAATTGAAGTGAAATGCTGCTCTGTCTGATCTGAAAGGAGGCTCCATGATGGGAAAAGGGCCGATGGCGATTTTGTTCTTCGCAGCCCTCTTGACGAGTCTTCCCGTCGCTGCCAGTAATGACGACCATCAGGACGCTCATTTGATCCAGCTTCTTCAAGCCGAGGGCTTCACCGGCCGTATCGAGTCGACACTCGAAACCCGCCTGGGCCGCCGGCTCAACCCAAAACTAGCTCGACTCGGCCGCGATATCTTCTTCGATACAATCACTGGGTTGCACGAAGACAACAACTGCAGTGGCTGCCACTCTCCGACTCATGGCTTTGGTGACTCGCAATCGATCGCCATTGGAGTCGACAACAATGGGATCGTTGGACAAACTCGAAGAGGGCCGCGCAATCAGCGGCGAACTCCTGTAGTCATAAATACTGCATTCTATCCCAAGCTGATGTGGAACGGCCGGTTCTTCGCGCCTTCAGGAGATCCTTTTGACAACTCTCAGGGGTTCACTTTCCCGCCTCCTGAAGGCTCGACGAAGTTCCTGCCCAAAGATCTGGGAATCAAGCACCTGTTGGTCGCGCAAGCACATCTGCCACCGACAGAGCTCAATGAGGCCGCAGGATTCACTGGAACACAGGGAACCATAGGTGCCCCCTTCGACCAGTTCGACAACGCAAGGGGCTCAGCTGTGCCCCCGGCAGACACGGCCGGTTATCGAAACGAGCCGATACGTGAGGCAGTCTTAGCGAGGTTCAACGCCAACCCCAATTACGTCTTGCGGTTCGCGCAGGTGTTCCCGGAGGTGCAGAACGGACAGCCGATAACTTTCGTTCACATCGCTCAAGCGATCGCCGAGTTCGAATTCACGTTGACTTTCGCCAATGCGCCCATCGACCGCTTCGCACGCGGTAATCGCAACGCAATGACCGACCGCCAGAAGGGGGGAGCAGTCCTCTTCTTTGGCAAAGCCGGTTGTGTGCGTTGCCATGCAGTGGGCGGCCAAGCAAACGAAATGTTCAGCGATTTTCAGAACCATGTTCTGGGAGTTCCTCAGATCGCCCCCTTCTTTGGCGTAGGCAAGGGAAACACGGTGTTTGATGGTCCTGGCGCCGACGAGGACTTCGGTCTTGAACAGATTTCTGGCAACTCTGCGGATCGCTATAAATTTCGCACTGCGCCGCTGCGCAACCTAGCCGTCATGGCAGCTTACTTCCACAACGGTTCTTTTATTAGTCTGGAAGGGGCCATCCGGCACCACCTTGATGTGGTCGGTTCGGCCACGCGCTACGACCCGGAGGAGGCAGGAGTCGATGAAGACCTAACCCACGTAAAGGGGCCAATCCAGCCTGTGCTCGACCGGCTAGATCCGCTGGTGGAGAGGCCGACTCTCCTTAGCGAGGATGAAATCGAGGATCTCGTCACCTTCATACGAGATGGGCTACTCGATGATCGGGTAAAGCCGGAGAACCTTTGCCAACTCGTACCCAAAACGGTGCCGAGTGGAAAGCCGGTTCTCGACTTTCAGCTCTGCCGCAGGCCCCCGCACGGATTGCATAATTAAAGAGTGTCCTCTTAGGCTCGAACGGTAGGCGTCCGATCACTATAACAGCCATCTGAAAGGAGAATGCATTTATGAGGACCAAACTTGTCTTACTATCCGCTCTACTCCTTGCACTCATCACTCCTGCGTCTCTGCATGCCACTAACAACCCGCCGGACCGTATCCTCCTCTTGAATCTCGATCTTGTTAGCAGAAGGGGGGGCGTGCTGGTGACGCTGACGGTGTACAGCGACGGTGTATCCATCTTGACGCAAAGGGATTCAGATCATCCTGAAGGCGAGATCTGCGAGTCCACCGCCACGCCTGAAAGCCTGGAATCGCTCGAGACGACACTAGATGAGGCACGGGCTTTGTTCTTGCCGGGTCTGCCTTTCAAGCCGAACTCAGCTCGTGTCACCATCAATGTCTTCAAATCTCTTGATCGCAAGGGACATACCTTTGGCAACACTTTCGGATACTCCACGCTTGAGGAGCCCTACAAGCCGATTGACAACGAGGTGACCAACTTCATCAACGCCAACTTCAGTAACTGTGAGTGACTACAGACCTGCTGCTCCTGGCCGGTACGACCCGCCGCCTGCCGGTCAGGGGCCTCTCCGTCTCAAGACTGCGCAAAAGACAGTTTTGAAAACATTGGCTGAGCGAAGCTGAAGCTCGCGATAGGCAGGAAAGGGGAAGCAAATTACACAGGATGTGAAAGAAAATACCCATGCAAGCTGCTCCTCACGATGAAAAGTGGTTTATACGCCGGGCACAAACGTTGCAAATTTCTCAAGTGTGAGCGGCCGAAAGCACTTGGCTTTGATGAAGCCTGAGGAGATCACATGCTGGCGAGCGTTTTAGATCGGATGTTTGACCTTCATCGATTGATACAAACCGATGAGTTAGACAACATACTTGAACAGCATTTGGCTAGCAGCGAAGCCGCTGATGTCTGGGAGGTTCGCAAGAGCCCTCCGTGGACGTATGTTCAAGCGCGGCCCTCCGAAGTCCCAGAGCAAGGATGGAAGATCCACCTCTCGGCAACCATGAATTCAGCCGCCGGTGTCCTTGCCGCAGTGCTCCCTATCTTGCTCCAGGCGCGGACTTGTTTCAAGTTTATAATGAATCTTCGCCTGCTGCGGTTGATGAACTCTCCGCACGCACCTCGCGCTGCTTCGGGAAAGTTTGTAACGGTATATCCCGAGAGAATCGAGACCTTTCGTGAGTTGATTGCAGAGCTCAGCGAGGCCACAGCCAGCTTTAAGGGGCCTGCGATCCTCTCGGACAAGCCTTTTCGGCCTGGCGGCCTGGTCCACTATCGCTATGGTGGATTCAAGCCACTGACCACCTACGACGACAATGGGATTATCGTCTATTCCCTTCGTGGACCCGATGGCACACTGGTCTCCGACATTCGTAGTGTGTCCTCACGAGTGGCAGAGTGGGTCGTCGATCCCTTCGCCGTATCGCAATCTCCTGCACCGCAGCCTCATGCGCCGAGCTCCATTGCCCTCCGCGGCCGTTACCTCGTGACTCATGCGATCCGTCACGCCAACAAGGGTGGCGTCTATCTCGCAACCGACCGGGTTTCGGGAGATAAGGTGGTGATCAAAGAGGCGCGTCCCAACGTGGCAACTGACCAGCTTGATCGTGATGCGACTGACAGATTGCGAGGTGAAGCAGAGGTTCTTGAGAAGCTCTGTGATCTGGGACTTGCACCCAGGCCTATCGAGCTCTTCTGGGAGGGCGGGCATCTCTTCCTGGCACTCGAATGGTTACCAGGCAGGACCCTTCGGGAGTACGTTGTCGAATTTAAAAAGAAGCACCTGTCGCGGCTTCCCAAACGTAAGCTCCTCAACCTCAGCTGCCGTGTAGCCAAGCTCCTCGAACGCTGCCATGCCAATGGGATGGTCATTCGTGATTTCTCGCCGAATAACGTGATGGTCACGCCCAGGGGGCGCCTCTTCCTGATCGACCTGGAGCTGGCAGCCAGGGTCGGCGAGGAGAACCCTCTGGGAATGGGCGAGGGAACACCCGGATACGCCTCTCCGCAGCAGTTCGGCCGGGCACCGGTCTCCTTTGAGGATGATTACTTCAGCCTTGGTGGAATCCTCTTCTTCCTCACGACCTTGCGCGATCCCGTCTTCCCCAGCGACGAACCTGATCGGCGGACTCTTGTGGAGCGAGTCCGTTGTTATCTTGAGGTATTTTTTGCAGAGCAGGGGCTCCACGAGGACCTCATGCTCCCCATTGTGAGCAACCTGCATCCCTCGCCGGAGGAACGCTGGTCGCCTGGGCGGGTGCTTCGCTACCTATCAACCGCAAAGCTCGCCGGTGCTGAGGGTCTCCGATCCCGCCGGTTGCTCTCCGTAGAGAAGACAAGGGAGGAGGTCTGCAGGTTGGCCTCGGCAGTTCTCGACCAGATTACCGCGTCGCTCGACTTCAAATCACCAACTAGGCCATTCTTGCCGACCTGCCTTGGAGAGTCCTCCCATCCCTGCAACGTCCAACACGGCACGGTGGGGATTGGGATGTCGTTGCTCGCGCATGCGCAATCAACAGGGAATGGCCTCTACTTTGAAACCCTGCATGAGCTTGCCCGATGGACGATCGGTTATCTCGACAAGCACCCCGATGCACCTCCTGGTCTGTATTTCGGAACCGCTGGAAGCTCCTGGTTTCTGCTCGACGCAGCAACGCTGCTGAACGATAAAAAACTGTTTGAAGCAAGCATCGCCATGG
>DATFPH010000122.1:0-28447 GCA_035264905.1 Thermoanaerobaculia bacterium | reverse complement strand
CCGGCCCCTCTCCCGCAAGCGGGAGAGGGGAGCAGGTAAGCCGGTCTCACGGAATTCGGAGCTGCGCAAGCTAACCCACACCCCTCTCCCGCTTGCGGGAGAGGGGCCGGGGGTGAGGGCCCACTCCACCGCCGACTCCACCGCCGCCCTCTGGCGAGCCCTGCGCCGCGAGACCCCCTGGCTGCTCGCCGCCGCCCTCCCCGCCGTCCTCCTGCTCGCGCTGCCGACCCTCGGCGCCGACCCGATCCGCTACCGCTGGGCCGTCCCTCTGCGCGCGGCGGCCATGGCGGCGGGCGTGGCCCTCCTCGCCTCCGCCCTGATCACGCCGCCGCTGCGCCTCGCCGCGGCCCGCTGGCGCGACCGCGACCCGGAGGAGGCACGGCGCCGCCGCCTGCCTCCGGCCTGGGAGGAGCCCGGTCCGTCGTCCCTCGAGGTCCGGGGGCTCACCAAGACCTACGCTTCGGGTGTCACCGCTCTCTCCGCCATGACCTTCCGGCTGGAGCCGGGCATCGTCGGCCTGCTCGGCCGGAACGGCGCCGGCAAGACCACGCTTCTCCGCATCCTCACCGGGCTCCTGGATCCCACCCGCGGCCACGTCCTGTTCCGCGGTGTGCCGGTCACCGCCGACGACCTCGCCGCCTACCGCCGGCGGATCGGCTTTCTGCCGCAGGAATTCAACGCCTACCCAGACTTCACCGCCGAGCAGTTCCTCGACCACTGGGCCCTGGAGCACGGCGTCGCCGATCCGCGCGAGCGCCGGGCCGAGGTCGAGCGCTGGCTCGCCGCCGTGGACTTGACCGAGCACGCCGGCCGCAAGGTGCGCGACTTCTCGGGAGGCATGCGGCAGCGGGTCGGCATCGCCCGCGCCCTCCTCGGCGCGCCGCCCATCCTCATCGTCGACGAGCCGACCACCGGCCTCGACATCGAATCGCGCAGCCGCTTCCGGCAGATCCTCCTGGAGCAGGCCGCGGACCGCATCGTCCTCTTCTCCACCCACATCGCGAGCGACGTCGAAGCCGCCGCCCGCCGCATCCTCCTCCTCCACCGCGGCCGGCTGCGCTTCGACGGCACGCCCGACGAGCTGGTCGACCGCGCCCGCGGCCGGGTCTTCCGCGCGCTGATCGAAGACGCCGAGCTGGCCGGCATCGGCCACCGCTACCGGGTCACTGCCCGCGTCCGCCGCCTGGAAGGAATCGAGATCCGCGCCGTCGCCGGACCCGGCCAGCCGCTGGCCGGAGAAACCGTCGAGCCGAGCCTGGAAGAGGCCTACCTGGCCGAGGTCGACCTCGCCGAATCCGAAGCCGGCGGGGGCGGCGAGCGCTTTGCCTTTCTGGGCGCAGCCGGCGGCTAGACCTACCGGCCCTCTCCCCGCCTCCGCTGGCGGAACTCGGCCACTTTGGCCTTGTTGCCGCAGCCGGCCATGGAGCACCAACGCCGCTCGCCGGAGCGCGAGGTGTCCACGAAGAGCAGAGCGCAGCCCTCCCCGGCGCACTTGCGGATCCGCTGCGCCAGAGGACCTCCGAACAGCTCCACACCGTCCCGCGCCAGCGTCGCCAGCAGAGCGCGCACGCCGGTGTGGGTCCAGGTGAGCCCACCCTCGGGTCCGAGCTGGGGGACGGGCTGCGGCTCGGCCGCCCACCGGTTCAGCAGGTCCCTGTCCGCCGCATCGAAGCCTCGCCCCTCGGCGCAGGCCAGCGCCAGACGATAGAGCGCCTCGCGGAGCTCTCGCGCCTCGTCGAGCTCTTCCGCCGCCGGCTCGGGATTGCTCTCCGCCAGCCCGGCGGCCACCAGCCAGCGGCCGAGATCGTGAGGCGTCGCCAGCAGGTCCCTCGGCTCGGCGCGCAGGCGGGCCGCCACCGACGCCGGCAGATCCAGCGCCAGCCGGCCGGAGCGGAACTTGAAGCCATCCCGCACCTCGCCCGTGGCCGGCGTGGAGTTCTTGGGGGTCAACGCGGGCTCCTCATCATCTGCAACCTCCTTGACAGGTTACACCATCTGGCCTATAACTGCCTTTGTAACCCAACAAACAGGTTACGCATTCCTCTCGCGGAGGTCTTCATGCAACTCGAAGGCAGAAAAGTCGTGGTCGTCGGCGCCGGCTCGGGGATCGGTCGCTACGTGGCTGTCGCCGCTTCGGAAGCCGGCGCCACCGTCGTTCTCGCGGGCCGCCGGCGTGAGGCCCTGGAGGCCACCGCGGCCTCGCTGAGCGGCCCGTGGCAGTCATACCCCCTCGACGCCTCGGTCGAGGAGGAGGTGGCGGCGTTCTTTCGCGCGGTGGGGCGCTTCGATCACCTGGTGAGCACCGCCAGCCAAGGCATTGCGGGACCGATCACCGGCCTCGAGGCCTCGGCCATCGGGCGGGCCTTCACCGCCAAGCTCTGGGCTCCCATCTTCCTGACGAAACACGGCGCTCCGTGGATCGCTCCGGAAGGCTCGTTCACGTTCTTCTCGGGGATCCGCGCCGCGAGGCCCGCGGCGGGGACATCGATCACCAGTCTCGTCAACGGCGGCCTCGAAGCCTTCGCCAAGGCGATGGCCGTCGAGCTCGGGCCTGTGCGCGTGAACGTCATCTCGCCCGGCATCGTCGATTCCGGTCCGTTCTGGGACCGGCTCGGCCCCGAGGGCCGCGAGCGGCTCTTCGCCGACTTCGCCCAGAAATCCCCCGCCCGCCGGGTCGGCCAGCCCGAGGACGTGGCCGCCGCAGCGCTCTTCGCGATCGCCAACCCATTCCTGACCGGCACCGTCCTCGCCGTGGACGGCGGCGGTCTTCTGATGTAGCCCAACTCGGCATCCGGAGGTTACCTATGAGACGCACCATTCCACTCCTGGCCCTCGGCCTCGTCGCCGCGGCCCTGTCCGCTCTCGAGCCGCAAAGCCCGGTCCGCCCCTCGCCCGAGCCCTTCGCCGGAACCTGGACCCTGCTCTCCGTGAGCAATGTGCTCCCGGACGGCACCCGCGTGCAGCCCTACGGCCCGAGCCCGCAGGGCATCCTGATGTTCGATGCCGAGGGGCGGTACTCCTTGCAGATCTTCCGCTCGGGACGTGCCGGGTTCGCGTCCAACGACAAGAGCCGGGGGACCGCCGAGGAGTACAAAGCCACGGTCGAAGGAACCAACTCCCACTTCGGGAGGTACTCGGTCGACGAAGCGAGCCGCGTGATCACCTTCCAGATCGAGCATGCGTCGTACCCGAATTGGGAGGGGACCGAGCAGAAGCGCTCCTTCACGCGGACCGGCGACGAGCTGCGGTACACCGTCCCCACCACGACGACGGGCAACGGAGCCGTCGGCGAGGTGGTCTGGAGCCGAGCCGCCAGCGACTGAATCGGCCCGGCCTCGCCGACCGAAGCCGGCGGGGGGCGGATAGAATCCCCCCGCCATGCCCCTCGTCGACCGCCGCTGGCTCATCCGCCTGCTCAACCTCTACCCCCCGTACCTGGGAGCCGGCGTGCGCGTCCGCGCCTCCGCCGACCTCCGCACCTTCGACGTGCGGATGAAGCTGAGCCGCTGGAACCGCAACTACGTGGGAACCCACTTCGGCGGCTCGCTCTACACGATGTGCGATCCCTTCTACATGCTCATCCTCGTCGAGCATCTCGGCCGCGACTACATCGTCTGGGACAAAGCCGCCACCATCCGCTTCCGCCGCCCCGGGAAAGGCACCGTCCACGCCCACTTCCACATCCCCCCGGAGAAGATCGCCGAGATCCGCGCCGCCGCCGACCGCGACGGCAAGGTGGAGCCGGTCTTCACGGTCGAGGTGCGGGACGACAAGGGGGAAGTGGTGGCGGAGGTGGAGAAGCTGCTGTACGTGCGGCGGAAGGACTCTGCCCCGACCCCTTGAGTCGTGTTACCCTGCCTGAGCTTTTCCACGAGGATGACCCAATGCTGCGACGTTCGCTTCCCCTGTTCGTGCTCTTTCTCGCGTTCGCCGTCTCTGCTGCCGCGGATACTCTGCTCACCCTGAAGAACCACGTCGACTCCTTCAAGGTCGCGGGCGAGACCCAGCCGGCCAAGGACACCGACATCCGCATCTGGGCGAGCAGCGGCAAGCTCCGCCGCGACGAGGGGGATACCACCGCCATCCTCCGCCTCGACCGCAACAAGCTCTACGTCGTCCGCCATCAGGACAAGACCTACAGCGAGCTGACCCTGCCGGTCGACTTCGTCCGCCTGATGCCCAAGGGGAGCGAGCAGGCCGGGGCCGTCTGGGCGCAGCAGATGAAGCTCACCGTTCAGCTCCAGCCCACGAACGAGACGCGCACCGTGGGCACCTGGAACGCCCGCAAGGTGAAGATGGACATCACCAACGCCACCGGCATGAAGATCGCCAGCGCGCTCTGGGTGAGCAAGGACGTCCCCGGCTGGACCGAGCTGAACCGCCTCGCCGCGACCCTGGCCGCGCTGCAACCGGGGAGCGCCGCCTGGGTGAGCGCCCTGGAGGGGCTGGAGGGCTTCCCCGTCCTCCGCGAAGAGCGCGTCGAAGCCATGGGAGCCCGCTTCGGCACCCGCGAGGAGCTCGTCACCGTCGAGACCCGCGACGCCAACGCCGGAACCTACGAGCCCCCGGCCGGCTATAAGGAAGCGCCGTTCAACCCGCTGCAAGGCCTGGGGGAGTAGAACAGCCGCCGCCAGGAACCATCTGGCGGCGAACGGAGCCGGAGTTTCGCGTTCTCCGGGGCCAAGTTCCTTCTGCCGAATTCTCCGAACGGCCCCTGATGTGTCCCCAAAGTACGGCGGAAACTTCCGCGCGCGCTCCGACAGTCTAAAAAACGCCGCGGAAGCTTCCGCAGCCGCCGCGGAACCTTACGAACGCGCTCTGACAGCTTAAAAAACGCGGCGGAACCTTCCGGGCGACCTCCGACACTCTAAAAACCGCGGCGGAACCTTCCGCGACCGCCGCGGAACCTTCCGGGCCCGCTCCGACAGTGTCAGAACAGCCGCGGAACCTTCCGGGCGGCTTCCGAAGCTGTCAGAGCCGCGGCGGAAAGTTCCGCGAGCGCCCCGGAACCTTCCGGGCGCCCTCCGAAGCTGTCAGAAGCGCGACGAAAGCTTCCGTAGGAGCTCCGATACCTTCCCAGGCGGCTCTTGAGGGCTCCGGGGCGGGTTTTGAAGCTTCCGCGTGAGAATCCAGGCTGGAGATGCTCCGCCGATCGGGCCCAAACCGGACGAGCAAGGGGTCAAGGGTATAATCGAAGCCGCGAAACCGCTGCGACGGCATGGAGGCTCGCACCAAGGGTGAACCATGGCTGACAATTTTAAATACGACGTCTTCCTCAGCCACAGCGCGAAGGACAAGGCGGTCGTTCGCTCGATAGCAAAGCGGCTGCGGGAAGACGGCCTACGAGTCTGGTTCGATGAATGGGAAATTCGCTCCGGCGAGAGCATCTCGGCGAAGACCGAGGAGGGCCTGGAGCACTCGCGCGTGCTCGTGCTCTGCATGTCGGCGCATGCATTCGGCTCTGACTGGCCGACGCTGGAGAGTCAGACGTTACGTTTTCGCAACCAGTTGAACAAGGAGCACCGCTTCATTCCCTTGCGGCTCGACGAAGCCCCGTTCATAGGCTCTCTGGCGCCATTCCTCTATATCAACTGGCTCCCGGATGGTCGTGACAAGGAATACGCCAAGCTCCTCGAGGCCTGCCGCCCGCCAGAGAAGCTGGCGATAGCGGACGCTCGAGCAGCGCGCGAGCAGCTTGTAGAAAGGGCTGTCCAACTCGATCACAAGGGGCAGATCTGTTCGTACGCGTTTAGTCCGGATGGGAAACGCGCCCTCTCGGGCGGCAATGACAACTCCGTCCGCCTTTGGGACATGGCGACTGGACTCCACCTGCTCGAATTAAAAGGCCACACAGACCCAGCTGTCGGCAGCGTTGCGTGGAGCGCCGATCAACGCCGCGCCCTTTCCGGCTCCTTGGACACAACCATGCGGCTATGGGACGTGGAAGCGGGACGCTGCCTCCGCACGTTTGAAGGCCACACGGACTACGTCATTAGCGTGGCTTGGAGCACCGATCAACGCCACGCCCTTTCAAGCAGCACTGACAAGACCGTGCGGCTATGGGACCTGGAAACGGGACGCTGCCTGCGCGTGTTTGAAGGCCATACAGGTGAGGCTTACTGCGTCGCATGGAGCGCCGATCAACGCTATGCCTTCTCCGGTGGTAGCGATCACACACTCAGGCTGTGGGACTTGGAGGCAGGGCGCTGCTTGCGCGTGCTAGAAGGCCACTCGGCCAGCGTATTTAGTTTGGCGTGGAGCTTCGATCAACGCCGCGTCCTCTCGGGTGCCGGAGACAGGACTGTGCGTCTATGGGACTTTGAGACAGGACGCTGTCTGCGCGTGCTCGAAGGCCACACGGGCCCTGTCTATGGGGTGGCGTGGAGCACCGATGGACGCCATGCCCTTTCCGGCTCTCGTGACGAGACTGTGCGGCTATGGGATGCAGACACTGGGCGCTGCCTGCGCGTTCTCAAGCGACACTCGGTCAGCGTTATTAGTGTGGCTTGGAGTATCGATCAACATCACGCCTTCTCCGGTGACCAACGCGGCGGTATCCGGGTATGGGATCTGTCGGAGCTTGTCGGTAAGGATAGAGCACCTGCCCTTCCCATATCGACTTTGCCCGCACCGAAACAGGTACAGTACACCAATGCCAAAGTGCTCCTCGTTGGTGACACCGGAGTGGGCAAAAGTAGCTTGGCCGAGCGATTGGTTCACAAGCAATTTGTATTAATGAAATCCTCGCATGCCCGCAGGGCGTATGTTCTAGAGAACAAAATCCTGGAAGAGCCCAGCGGTATCTCACTTCATCGAGAAACAGTGCTCTGGGACCTCGCCGGGCAACCTGCCTACCGATTAGTGCATCAACTGAGCATGGAAGACGCGGCACTCGCCTGCGTTCTTTTTGATTGCCGTAACGAGACGAACCCCTTCGAGGCTGCGGCTTACTGGTCTCAAGTGCTGGAACAGGCACGGACAAACACGAAGGTGAAGAAGCTCCTCGTCGCATCACGCGTTGACGTGGGTGGCATCCCTGCCAGCAAGGAGCGGATCCAGACCTTCGCTCGCAAGAACGGTTTTGAGGATTTTATTTCCACGAGCGCCAGCACAGGCGAAGGTTGCGATGATCTACTGGAGGCAATTCGCAAAGGAATTCCGTGGGATGAACTGCCCAAGGTAACCACGACTACGACGCTTGCAGCACTGCGCGATTTTGTGGCGCGGCTGAAGAGCGGGAACGCCCCGATCAAGCTGCTGACCATCACGGCACTTTACGAGGACTTTGCCGCGGATTTGGGCGAGAAAGTTCCGCTGGAGGAATTCATCTCCCACCTGCAACGGCTCAAGGCAACTGACGATGTAGACTTACTAGTTTTCCACACGACCGGCGCGGCGCCGCGCCCAGAGGACTTGGTGTTGCTAGACCCCACGCGGGTGGATGCGTACGCGAGTGCACTGCTAGTGGAAGCGAAGGACGAGCCCGACGGGCCAGGGCATCTGCTCGAATCCCTCGTGCGTGAGGGCGATTTCAAGCTTGACAAGGACGAGCGGATGGCCGACCGCGGGTCGGAACGACGAGTTCTGTGGTATGTGATGGAGAACTTATTATCCCGCGATCTGGCGCTGCGTGAGCGGATCAAAGGCAAAGACTACCTCGTGTTCCCCTCCCAATGCGCGGCGGAGCTCAGATTCCCTGGTGCTGCAGCCTTCGGAGTAGCGTTTGGCTTCGCCGGGCCTGTGCGGAGCATCTATGCCACGCTTATTGCGCAGCTCGCGCACTACGAGGGTTTCAAAAAGCGGGAATTCTTTCAGGACGCCGCCGCGTACCACGCCGAAGCAGGCGGGCGCTGCCTTGTCCGTCTGCGCGACCAAGGGCACGGCCAAGGCGAGCTGGAGGTGTTGTTCGACAGCGAGACACCGGTATCCGTCCGGCAGGGATTCCTAGACTTTGTCGGCAAACATCTAGAGGTCAGGAGCAGTCCAGAGAGCGTGACCAAGCGCCACGCTTATCACTGTGCGAATGCGAGATGCCGGAATCCTTTTGAGGACCGCGTCGTGAAGGCCCGGTTGGATGCACGAAAGAAGAACCTGCTTTGTCCCATCTGCGAGAAGAAGACTCCGCTCGTTAACCTGCTGGCATCGCCAACGGCAGCGGCCGCATCAGTGGCGGCACAGATCGGGACGGATGCCAGAGCTGGCCGGCAGCGCATGACTGCGGCTTTTGTCATCAAGGCAAAGGAAGCGGAAGGAAAGTTCGATGTATTCCTCAGCCACAATTCGAAAGACAAAGCCGCCGTGGAGAGAATTGCGAAGCAGCTAAAGGCTGTGGGCCTTCGTCCGTGGCTCGACAAGTGGAACCTTGCTGGCGGGGATACGATTGAGGATGCGTTAGAGCATGCGATCAAAAAAATCCCCTGCGCAGCGCTTTGTTTCGGACCAGCGGATGTGGGCGATTGGCACATCCTGGAGATCCGCTCCTACGTGGCAGCCTGGGCCAAGAGGAAGGCTCGGATGATTCCAGTCATTCTTCCGGGGGTCAAGGAGGTACCGGAGTTGCCGCTCTTTGTGCAGCAGACACTCTGGGTCGATATGCGGGATTGGGAGAAAGATGAGAGTGATGGCTTCTACCAGCTGGTCTGCGGGATCTTGGCCAAGGCTCCGGGTGATTCACCGATGAAGCGGTTCGGCGTTCGCGATGTGGCTGAGTGGCAGGGAAGGAGATTTTAGGAGCACTGCATAGGAGGCCTATCCCACATGGCAGAACCCCGCATCGCCGTCGTCACCGGAGCCAACCGTGGAATCGGATTCGAGATTTCCCGCCAGCTCGCGGCTCGCGGCCTGCGGGTGGTGCTGGCCGCACGGGACGAGGAGAAGGCGGCACAAGCGGCTGCCGAGCTGGATGGCGACGGAATCCCCTTCTGTCTGGATGTGACTGATCCGGAGGGACCCGGCCGGCTCACCGCCTTCCTGGAGAGCCGGTTCGGGCGCGTCGACGTCCTCGTCAACAACGCCGGAGTCTTCCTCGACCAGAGCTGGGGTGGCCTGAACGTGCCCATGGAGGTGGTGCGGGAGACGCTCGAGATCAATCTCGTCGGTGCCTGGGCACTGTCCCAGGCCGTGGTGCCCCTGATGCGGCGGCACGGCTATGGACGGATCGTCAACCTGTCCAGCGGGTTGGGAGCCATGTCGGAGATGTCCGGCGGATATCCCGCCTATCGGGTCTCGAAGCTGGCGCTCAATGGATTGACGCGCATCCTGGCCGACGAGCTGCGCGGGACGAACATCCTGGTCAACACCCTCTGTCCCGGCTGGGTGCAAACCGAAATGGGCGGCCCCCAGGCCCCGCGTCCCGTCCAGGAAGGCGCCGACACCGCCATCTGGCTCGCCACCCTCCCCGACGGCGGACCGACCGGACAGTTCTTCCGCGACCGGCGGCAGATTCCCTGGTGAGGCGGGCCGCAGGCGGAAGGAGGATGAATATGCCCAAGCGCAAGAGCTTGAAACCGATCCCAAAGTTTGATTCAGAGGACGAGGAACGGGAGTTCTGGGCGACCCACGACTCGACGGATTATGTCGATTGGAGCCGCATAAAGAGGCGAGGCCCCGTGGACGCGCCAGCCTCAGTAGACTGTCGCGGAGGATTTCTTCGGGGGTTGATTCTCCTCAGTACGCTGAGCAGTATAGCGGAAAGCCTGGCTCCCTCTCCCGCTCCGCGGGGGAGGGTCGGGGAGGGGGATCACCGGATCTGCGAGATCTGCCGCCGCAGCAGCTCGTTCTCGAACGCCATGCCCACCTGCGCGGTGGCCAGCTCCAGGATGTCGATGTCCTCGATCGGCTGGTCGCGGTCGCCGTTGTCGGCGTAGATGATGGAGATGACCCGCTGGGCTCCCAGCACGGGGAAGACCACGATCTGGCCGCTACGGGGACGGCCGAGGGCGTTCCGCAGGCTCTCGGGGAGCCCGGACTCCTCGAAGGCCGTGGCCTGCACCTCGCCGGACTCCAGGCTGCGCATCAGGGCGCCCTCGGTGTCAATCAGGTCGAGCCGCAGCGTGCGGGTCGACTCCGCCAGCGGGCGCCCCTTGGAGTCGGTGCCGAAGGCGCCGAGTGCCACCAGGTGGTCGCGCTTGACCAGGAAGAGCACCGCGCGTTCCACCGACTCCGAGATGATGTGCATGAGGTTGAGTGCCACCGTGGCCGAGATCAGGCCGGAGCGCAGGTCCCCGTAGACGCGGCGCAGGCGCTCCACACCGGCGCGGGAGGGCTCCTCGCGCGGCACGCCGCGGATCAGGTCGCGCCGGCTCTCGATGACGTTCTCGACGCAGGCCACGACCGCCTCGACCTCGGCCGGGAGGGCCGCGAGCGCGCCGGTCTCGTAGGCTTTCACGAAGGAGGCCCCGGGGCCCACCAGCGCGATGACCGAGGCGCGGGGGCGGGAGCGGTGGAGCTCCGCCGCGTCCTCCATGCTTACCTCGTCCTGGCGCAGGTCCAGCAGCACGATGGGATGGGGCTCGCCGGTCTCCGGTACGCCGGCCTGGCCGAGCCCCCGGACCTCCACCGCGGCGATCTCGTGCTCCAGAGCCGCGGCGAGGCTCTCCGCGAACTCGCGGTCGCTCGACACGATGTGGAGCTTGAGCAGCTCGGCCGCGTGCTTCGGCCCGTCGCCGAGCTCGTCCTCGGGCGCCCCGGGGAGCGCCATGGAGGAGCCGTGCACGCTCGCGCGCGACGGTGGCGTGCTCATCACCATGGTCGGATTCGTCGCGTCCCCATCTTCCGTGGAACGCCCCTCGGCGCGGTCGCGGTTGCGCTCGTCGAAGATGCGTGCCGCCTCCAGCAACACCATCTGCGTGTTGATGTCGGCGTCGGGCAGGACGTCGCTCGGATAGAGGGCGATGTCGTCGATCGGCCGCAGGTCGTCGATGGCGAACTCGAAGGTGCCGTTGTCCCAGACCATCACCTCGGAGACCGCCTGCTCGATCTGCTGGGCGATCACCTGGCGGAGCCCCTCGGGGTCGATGGAGCCCGACGAGATCAGGATCTGTCCGAGGGAGCGGTGCTCCAGGGCGTCGCGCTGGCTCTGAATCGCGCGCTCCAGGATGCCCCGATCGATCATCCCGGACGACACCAGCAGGTCTCCCAGCTTGGGAGTCTGCGGCGCCTGCGCGCTCACCAGACGGCCCAGGTGGAAGCCGATCATGGCCCTCTGCACGCCGCGGTTGAGCAGCAGCGTGCCCGTCCGCCGGCCGAGGTGAATGAACTGCATCACGTCGGCGACGGAGACGTCTTTGAGGCTGCCGGAGATTCCCATCGGTGGACTCGGTGCGGACGCTGGCCGGCGGAGGGCGCGGACTACTCGCCCCGCGCCAGCTTGACCAGGCTCTCCAGGGTGCGGAGCTTGCGGTCTTTGGTGGCGAAGAGACGCGCCGCGAACATCGCGGACGCGGCGTGCGCCGACAGGAGGTCGAGGAGGTCGCGGTCCTCGGCCCGCAGGATCGGCTTGTGGTCGAGCAGCTTGTTGAGGACGAGGGCGCCCACGATGTCGTTCTGGACGCGCAGAGGCACCGCCGCCAAGGCCTGCGATTCCGCCGTCGGCCCCAGGCGGAGCACGCCGTCGTGGAGCGTCGCGTCAACCATCGAATCGCCGCCCAGGTACGAGTCCCCGTCGTACGGCGGCACGGGGCCGTCGTACATCCCTTCGAGGAGAGCGATCTCATAGCCCGGGCCGTCGTCCTTGCGGAGGAGGAGGACGAACTGTTCGGCGCCGAGCAGGTTGATGGCGATCTCGGCGATCGTCGCCTGCACCTCGGCGGGCTCGAGGGTCGCGTGGAGCTGGTAGGTGGCCACGTAGAGGTTCATCAGCCGGCCGCCCTGGTGCTCCGAGTCGACCAGCCGAGAGGCGAGCTCCTTGACGTCGGACTCGGCCGTGGCGAGGCGCCGTTCGAGCTCCTGGACCCGTTCGTCCGCGGAGTCCGACTCGGCCCGATCGGCCGTATCGCGCAGGTTCGCCTCGACCACGCGCGCCAGCTCACCGACGCGCTCCAATGTAGCCCGCAGCTCGGCCACCAGCTTCAAGCCGGGGATGCCGGGCTTGTCCCGCGGATCGACCTCCGTGGTGCTCCGTTCGTTCACGTGGTGACGCCCTTTACGACGGCCCTTGCAACTGGGAAATCTTCTCGAGGATATCCTCGCTGTGAAACGGCTTCTTGATGTAGGCGGTCGCTCCCGCCTCGAGGCCGCGCTGGGTGTCCTCATCCCGCCCCTCGGTGCTGATGATGATCACCGGAAGGCTCTGGTGCGCTCCGTTCGACCGGATCTGCGCCAGAAACTCCAGCCCGTTCATGTTGGGCATGTTGATGTCCAGCAGGACGAGGTCGATGTCCGCGTGCTCCTGCAGGCGCTCCAGGGCCTGCCGGCCGTCCGAGGCATAGACCAGAGGGTATTGGCGCAGCATGACCTCATACATCTTGTGCATCAGCTTCGAGTCGTCGACGACGAGCACTTTTCTTGGCTGCAAGACGCTCTCCCCGGTATGTCCGCCGAGCGGGGCCTCCCTCGGAGCGAGAATCTCGCTCTGCCTCCGGTCACCTCTTCGCCGCTCGATCCACACGGGAGTGTAGCCAATGCCAGGAGGCGTTTCAAGAAAGGCCCTCCCGGCGGCCCACTTCACAGGCGCGGAGGAGCGTCCGCCGGGCGCGAACCTCAGGCCCGCTCGTAGAAGGGGGGCGGCTCGATCCCGAGCGCACGGAGGTACACGTAGCCCTGACCGCGGTGGTGGATCTCGTTGTCGATGACGTACAGGATCAGGTTGTGCAGCACGTCGGTGTACTGACCGAAGGCTGTCAGCGTCTCCTGGAACCGCTGCGGCGGGATCTGCCTCCAGAGCGCGTCGAGCTGCTCCGTGCTTTCGTCCCAAAGGCTCAGCACCTCCTCCTTCGGCCGCGAGTCGCGGCTCGGCGAGGCGCTCCAGTCGCCGGAGACCGCGCCGCGCAGCATCGGCACGCCCATCGTGACGATCTCCATCGCGAGCTCGCCGAAGGTCCGCATGCCGCCAATTGAGAAGGTGAACAGCTTATCGTCGGGAAACGCGTCGATCATGCGCCGGGTCAGCCGGCGGTGTCCCTGCCAGTGAGCCAGCAAAGCGTCAGGCGTGATAAAGGGCATCGATTCTGCGGCCACGGAAACCTCCTGAAGGTGAAATGATCCTCCAGGACGGTATCCTACCGCACGTCATCTTCCTCCAGGACAGATAGGAGCGGGTTCGAGGTGGAGGCGCTTGCCTAGGAAAGACTGGGAAGGTGAACTGGTGGAGCCGAAGGGAATCGAACCCTTGACCTCTTGAATGCCATTCAAGCGCTCTCCCATCTGAGCTACGGCCCCACAGGAGCGCGCAGTGTAGCCAAGAGGCCGGGGGGATGTCAATCTCGGGAGACCTTACGCCGCCTCGCCCGAATCCGTGCCGCTCAGGCCGTACTTCTTCATCTTTGCTCGCAGGGTGTTGCGGGCGATTCCGAGGAGCCGGGCGGTTTCACGGATCTTGCCTCCGCACTGGGCGAGGCCGGCCGTGATGAGCTGCCGATCGTAGCGCTCCAGGGCCTCCTCGTAGCCGCCGCCGGCGAGGTGGATGGTCGGCAGGAGCCCCGGGACTTCCGGCGGCCGGGCCAGCGCGGCCGGCGGGCCCTGCACGTTCAGCGCGATCCAGCCGAAATCGGTGACCGTCAGCGTGTCGCCGGCGGCGAGCACGCAGGCGCGATGGATCGCGGCTTCGAGCTCGCGGACGTTGCCCGGCCAGGAGTACGAGAGGAACAGGTCGAGGACCGCCTCGTCCAGATCCTTCGCGGGACGGCCCAGATCCCGGCTGATCTTCGTCAGGAAGTGCTCGACGAGGTACGGGATGTCCTCCTTGCGCTCGCGCAGCGGCGGCAGGAGGATCGGGACGATGTTCAGGCGGTAGTAGAGGTCCTCCCGGAACTCCTTGCGCTCGATCGCCTCCTCCAGGTCCAGGTTGGTCGCGGCGATGATCCGCACGTCCGACTTGAGGGTCCGCGTGCCGCCGACCCGTTCGAACTCCTTCTCCTCGACCACTCGCAGCAGCTTGGACTGGACCGACATCGAGACTTTGCCGATCTCGTCGAGGAAGATGGTGCCGTGGTTGGCCAGCTCGAAGCGGCCCGGCTTCAGGCCCGCCGCGCCGGTGAAGGCCCCCTTCTCGTGGCCGAACAGCTCGCTTTCGACCAGCGTCTCCGGCAGGGCCGCGCAGTTGAAGTGGATGAACGGCGCCTGCCTTCTCGGTGAGATCGAATGGATGGTGCGTGCCACGAGCCCCTTGCCGGTTCCGCTCTCCCCCCGCACCAGGACCGTCGACGGGCTCTGGGCCACCTTCTCCAGCATGTGCCGGAGGTCCAGGATCACCCGGCTCTTGCCGATCAACGAGCCCAGGTTGTTCCGCGACAGGATCTCGCTGCGGAGCGACTCGTTCTCCTCTTTGAGGTGCAGCCGCGAGGCTTCCAACTCGCTGTAGAGCCGCGCGTTCTCGATCGCGACGGCCGCCTGGTCCGCGAAGGCTACCAGGAACTCCAGGTCGCTCTGACCGAACAGGTGCCGCGACTCCCGGTGGTCCACGTAGATGGCCCCGGCCAGCCGGTCTTTGATCGCCAGCGGCACGCAGAGGAGCGAGACGATGTGCCGCGCGATGATCGATTTGGCTCCGGAGAAACGGCCGTCGGTCATGGCGTCCACGGCCAGCACCGGCTCGCGGCTCTCGATCACCCGGCGGACCACGCTTTCGGAGAGGAGCCTCCCCTCCTCCTCAATGTCCCCGCCGAGGTTGCGCGTCACCGCAACCTCCAGCTCCCGGGTCAAGCGGTTGGCCAGGACGATCATGCCGCGCTGCGCCCCGAGCCGTTCCAGGACCAGGTCGAGCGTGCGGCTCAACACCTCCTGGAGGTCGAGGGTCGAGTTAATGACCTTGACGACCTCATAGAGAACCTCGCTGGCGCCACGGCCGACCGTGAGCCGCTGGTGCTCGCGGATGCGGTCGAGGGCGCCGCTGGCCCGCCGCAGCTCTGTCTCGGCGCCCAGCCGCTCAAACCCGGCGAGAGCCCGGCGCAGGCGACGCAGGGCGGTGTCGAAGCTCCAGGTGCGCAGGCCCCATTCATAGAGGCTGCGCGCGTGCTCGTATGGCGTCTCCAGCTCTTCGAGGAGGCGGACCCCCTCGGCGAAGAGCCGCTCGGCCGCCTCCACCTCGTCGCGCGCGCTCGCCAGGCGGGCCTCAATGGAGTACAGCTTGGCCCGGTTGAAGCGGTCTCCCATCTCCTCGATCCGTTGCCGCGCCTGGGCCGCGTGGTTCTCGGCGCACCCGAGATCGGTGTCGCGCATCGCCAGATCGGCGAGCGAGAGATGGACGCGGGCCAGCGACTGCTTCGTGCCGGTCTCGTCCCAGAGATCGAGCGCCCGCAGGAGATAGTTGGCGGCCGGCTCCAGATCGTCCCGGTCCTTCTCGACCAGGCCGAGTTGGAAGTAGCAGGCGGCGAGCAGGTCGCGGTCCCCGACTTTCTCGGCGCCGGCCAGCGCCTCGCGCGCCCGCCGCTCGGCGTCGACGCTGCGCCCCCGCTTACGCTCCAGGGAGGCGAGCTGGGCGAGCACGGCGAAGCGGTCGGGGTGCTCCGGCATGTCCTCCAGGAGCTTCAGGGCCCGCTCGTAGTGCCGCTCGGCGCGCGCCCAGTTGCCGAGGACCTCTTCGACTTCCCCCAGGTTGAGCCGCGACAGGGCCTCGTTCTCGCGGGCGCCGAGGCGGCGCGCCACGTCGGCGCTGCGCACGAGCGGATCGCGCGCTTGCAGCCAGTTGCCGCGGCTACACTCCATGATCCCCAGGTTGTTGAGGGCGAAGAGCTCTCCCCAGAGGTCGTGCGTCTGCTCGCACTGCGCGAGGTTGCGGCGGTAGAGGTCCAGCGCCTCCTCGAAGCGGCCGGTCTTCCACAGGACGTTGCCCAGGTTGTTGCGCAGGGTCAGGCAGAGCGCCGTATCGCCGCAGCGCTCGGCGACCCAGAGGCCTCGGCGGGTGAGACGGCCGGCCCGGCGCCAATCGCCGCGGTCGGAGTACAGCATGCCGAGCGTATTCAGGAGATTGGCGCGCTGGCGCTCCAGGCTCTGGCGATGAGCATGCGCCAGGGCCGCGCGGGCGGTCTGGAAGGCGGCTTCCCAATCCCCCAGGTCGCGCAGAGCCAGGGACTTGCCCTGCATCAGGTCCGCCTCCAGCTCGGGCTCGTCGAGCGCGGAGATCAGCCGCAGCCCCTTCTCGTGACTCGCCAGCGCCTCGGCGTGCTCGCCCAGGCGCGTGTAGAGCCGTCCCTGGCGCAGCGACAGCCGCGCCGCGAAGAGGAGGCTCTCCCGGTCCTCCCCCTGCAGCTCGGGCCGCGCCAGCAGGTCCTGATAGACGCGCAGTGCCCGGGGATAGAGGCCCGCTCCTTCGAGAGACTCGGCCTGGGCGGCAAGCGCGCGCGTCGTGGCCTCCCCGGCCGACGCGGCGGCGGCTTCGGCGGCCCGGCCATAGAAGCTGGCGGCCTGGGCGTAGCCATAGACCGCGGTGGCCTCGGCCGCGGCCCGCAGCAGGTGCGGGAGGCTCCGCGCACGGTCGCCGCCGCGCCAGAAGTGCTCGGCGACCGCCGCGGTCAGCCCAGGCTCGCCCTGCAGGAGACGCTCTTCGAGGAGCGCCGCGAGGCGACCGTGGAGGGCCACCCGCCGCTCGCCGTCCAGCTCCGCATAGAGGGCCTGCTGGAAACGGCGCTGCGGCAGGTGATATTGGGCGCCGCCTGCCTCGCGCAACCTCTCCAGGTGGCCCTGCTCGACGAGAGAGGAGAGGCGCTCGTAGAGATTCTGGGAGTCCTGCCCGAGGAGCGCGGAGAGAAGGGCCAGCGAAAAGGCCTCGGCGATCACCGCCGCAGCGTTCAGCACCTCGCGCTGGTCCGGGGAGAGCGCCTGCAGGCGTTGCCATTCCTGAGCCTCACGGCCGCCGGGCGAGCTTCCCCAGCGCGCCAGGGCAGGCAGGGACGGCTTCCAATCTCCATCGCGGTACTGCAGCACGCCGTCGTCCACGAGATGGCGCAGGAGCCGCTGGATCTGCCCCGGCACGCCCCGTGTCGCCTCGTGCACCCAGGCATAGAAGCTGGCCGGCAGGTTGGCCGTGCCCAGGCAGGCATCGATCAGGTGCGCCGTCTCGCTCCGTCCGAAAGGGGCGAGAGCGAGCTTGCGGAGCGGTCCGGCCTCGTCATCCCGCGCCTCGCCTTCGGCCGGACGCCGGCTCGCCACCACCAGGACGCGGAATCCGCAGAGCTCCTCCCCTAGATAGCGCAGCAGCTCCTCGCATTCGATCCCGGCCAGATGGAGGTCGTCCAGCAGCAGGACGAGAGGCGGGCCGGTCTGGGCGTGGGCGGCCAGATCGAGGGCGATCTCGCGGTACAGGCGGAAGCGCGCGCGCCGGATGAGCTCCCCGGCTGGAGCGGAAGGCGCCAGGCTCCGCACCTCGAGACCGACGGAGCGCAGAGCCTCGACAAACGGACCGAGCGGCTGCGCCGCCTCGGCGGTGCCGTTGCCGCGTCCGATCCGCGCCCCCTCGATCGCGGCGAATAGCCGGAACTCGCGCAGGAGCCGGCTCTTGCCGACTCCCTCCTCCCCCTCGATGACCACCGCTCCCCCTTGACCGGCCGCCGCCTCTGCGAGATCGGCGCGGAGCTGTCCGAGCGCCTCGTCGCGGCAGACGAGTCGGCTGGCCAGGACCTTCTCTTCTCCGAAAGAGAGGCCCGCGGCATCGATCGGCCGCCCCGCGGCCGTGGCCAGATCGGCCAGCAGACGGCCCGCCGAGGCGTAGCGCTCGCCGGGATCGCGCCGCAGCAGCCGCACGAGGATGCGCGCCAGGGCCGGCGGCAGGCCGGGCCGCAGCGCCAGCGGATCGGGCAGCTCGCCTTCCAGATGGAAGCGGATCGCTTCCCGGTCCTCTCCGGCCGACGGAAGAACCCCGGTCGCCAGCTCGTACAGGGTCATGCCCAGGGAGTAGAGATCGGCGCGGTGGTCATAGTCGTCTTGGAGAAGAACCTCGGGCGCCGTGTAGGCGAGCGTCCCGCGGATGCGGCGGTCGAGGGCGCCGCGCCGCTCTTGCGCCAGACCGAAGTCGAGGATCTTGAGGACCGGACGGCCCTCCGCTCCTCCGGCGAGCCCCAGGTTGGCCGGCTTCAGGTCCATGTGGACGACGCCTTGGCGGTGGATGTGGGCGAGCCCGGCGGCCGCCTGGATGGCGGCCTCCCAGAAGGCGTCCCAGCCCCGCTCCCGCAGGTGCGCGGCGAGGTTCCCGCCGCTCAGGAGCTCCATGGTCAGAAAGGGAAAGTCGCCGGGCAGGACGCCGAAGTCGTAGACCTCGACCACGTTGGGGTGGCGGGTTTCCGAGAGGAGCCGGACCTCGTGGCGGAAGCGCGCCAGGTCCTCCGCGTCGCTCGGCTGGCGCGCCACCTTCAGGGCCAGAGGGCGCCCGCCTCCCATCCCGCCGGTCCGGATGCGGAAGACCGCGGCCAGAGGGGTCCGCGCGATCTCTCCCTCTAAAAGAACGTCTCCGAGCAGCCGGTCGAGATGGGAGAGATCGAGGCCGAGCTCACGCATGGCGAGAGTCCGTCAGGAGACGCGGCAGGCCGGCCGCCGGCGCGGTGGGGAGACCACTAGAGCAGGTCCGGCACCGCGAGGTCGTTGAGCTTCGCCGCGGCAGGCGACAGCGGCGCGGAGAGACGGCGCGCCACCTCGGCCCGGAGATCGCCGAGACCATCTCCGGTCAGAGCCGACACGCACACGCCGCCACCGGGCCGTGCATCCGCGGGAAGGAGGTCACATTTGTTGAAGACGTTGAGGACCCGTTCGCGGTCCACGCCGAGCTCCTCCATGACCTCCTCGGCGACCTCCATCTGCTCCTGCCAGAGCGGATGGCTGCGGTCGATGACGTGGAGCACCACGTCGGCCTCGGCGATCCCTCCCAGGGTGCTCCGGAAGCTGGAGACCAGGTGGTGCGGGAGCTTGCGGATGAACCCCACGGTGTCGGCGAAAACCACGGCCTCGTGGCCGTCCACGACGCCGCGCCGCAGCTTGGCGTCCAGCGTGGCGAACAGACGGTTCTCGGCCAGCGTGCCCGCGTGGGTGAGCCGGTTGAACAGGGTCGATTTGCCGGCGTTGGTGTAGCCCGCCAGGGCCACGACCGGAGCGCCGCCGCGGCCGCGCCGCTGGGTCTCGCGGGTCCGCTCGATCTTTTCGAGGTCCTGCTTCAACCGGCGGATGCGGGCGCGCAGCAGACGGCGGTCCTGCTCGAGCTGCTTCTCACCTTCGCCGCCGCGCTGGCCGGTGCCGCCTCCCTGCCGCGACAGGTGGGTCCACTGCCGCGTCAGCCGGGGGAGCAGGTAATTGAGCCGGGCGAGCTCGACCTGCGTGCGGGTCTCGCGGCTGCGCGCCCGCTGGTCGAAGATCTCCAGGATCAGGCCGCTCCGGTCCATGATCGACAGACCGGACGCCTTCTCCAGGTTCTTGACCTGGCTCCCCGTGAGGTCGTCGTCGAAGAGCAAGTGGCTGGCCTTCAGCTCCTTGGCCGTGGCGGCGATCTCCTCGACCTTGCCGCCGCCGATCCAGGTGGCCGCATCGGGAGTCCGGCGCGCCTGGATCGCGCGCCCGGCGACCTCCACGCCGGCGCTCTCCGCCAGCTGCTCCAATTCATCTAGATGCTCGTCGACCACATGGCCCGGCCGACCCGGCAGGATCAGACCGACCAGGAAGGCGCGACGAGACCGCCCATTGGTGTTGTCTTCGAGGTTGTACAATTCGTTTGGTTCCGGCAGTCTAGTGTAGGAGAAGTTGTCCTCGGGGTCAAAACTTGACCCTGCATTTCAGTAAACATCGGAGCTTGAACATGAATTCCTCGACGAACTCGGCCTCTCCAGCCGATCCCGGATCGGGTCACGGCCTCAGCAAACAGGCGAAGCTGGGGTTGGCTCTCCTCATGATCTGCGCCCTGGCGGCGCTGTTTTGGCCGCGCGGCGCGAAGACCAGGGAGCCAGGCGGGTTCCCCCTGGACCTCGACGGGAGGCCGGCCAAGCTCGGCGCGCAGCTCGCCCCGGTGTCGCTGGTCCACTTCTGGGCGACCTGGTGCCCCCCGTGCGTCGACGAGATCCCGTCGCTGCAACGTCTCGCGCGCGATTTCCAGGGGCGGGAGGGGTTCTCGGTGGTGATGATCGCCGTGGACGACGAGAAGACCAAGGTGACGAAGTTCCTCGGCCCGGGTTGGGACATGGTGCTGTTCGATCCCACGTGGGACGTGGCGCACCGCTACGGCACCGACAAGCTCCCGGAAACCCATCTCGTGGTGCGCGGCAAGGTGGTGGACACGTTCGTCGGCGCTACGAACTGGGACGACCCGAAGCTGCGCGACCGCCTGTCCTCTCTCCTCGGCGCGCCCGCCCCGCGGACCGCCTCGGCGCATCGGGGTTCGTGAGAGGCCCGGTGAGGCCGCCGCTCCCGGACGAAACGGCGGCCTGGCGCTTCAGTGGCCGGCTCAGAAGTGAATCGTGATGCCGCCGTGGCCGATTCCGAAGATCTGCGCCTCGTCGAAATCCACGTAATGGCCCGAGAGCTCGAGCAGAACGCCCAGCCAGTGGTTCACCTTGAACTCCCCGGTGACCCCGACCGCCAGGCCGAGAGAGGTGTCGCGGCTGTCGGCGCCGAAAAAATCCTTGCCTTCCAGGCGGTAGCCGCCGAGCGCCAGGTAGATCCCGGAGTCGTACCAGGTCTCGTCGAACCGGTACTCACCCCCCACGGTCAGGTAGGTAAGATCGGCATCGCTCAACGAGCCGAAAAGCTCATCCCCGTCGAGGGCCAGCCGCCCGATGCGGACCCCGACATGGGTCCGCGGGTCCGTGACCATCGAGAGATTGAGCTGGTAGCCCGTGTTGCTGAGGTCGTCGCCGGGCTCCGCGTCGATCGAGCCGCCGATGCTGCCGAGCACGCCGACGCTGAAGTTGTAGGGCTCCTGGGCCCGCGCGGCACCGGGAAGCAGGAGCAGCCCGGCCAGGACAGCCATCCCGCCGAGCACACGTTGATATCGATCCATCGGTCCCCCTTCTGGGCGGCCAGAGCCGCAGCGACGGGGAGTATATCGTCTCCGGGCCGCTGCTCTCGGCCATGACTCCCCCCTTCTACGGGAACGGGCCGTCCGGTGTCACGCCTCCGGCGCTCTCCCGCTGGCGCGACCGCTTCATCCACGCCCTGTTGCCGGCCCCCTGCCTGGGGTGCGGCACGCCTCTGCCGTGGAGCGGTACGGAGCTGGGGCTCTGCGCCCGCTGCCGCGGCCAGCTCCGCCGTCCGGCTGCGGCGTGCGCCGTCTGCGCCCTGCCGCTGTCCGGCGCCCTGCCGGAGGGCTGGTGCTGCGCGGCGTGCCGCGAGCATCCACCCGCCTTCGACCGCCTGCTGGCGCTGTGGAGCTACGAGGCGCCGCTCGATGCCGTGATCCAGGCGCTGAAGTTCCGCCGGCTCGACTATCTGGGCCGCCACCTGGGAGAGGCGCTCGCCGCCCGTTGGGAAGAGGAGCTGGCCGGGGCCGACCTGGTCGACCTGGTGGTTCCGGTGCCGCTCCACTGGCGGCGCTGGCTCTCCCGGGGCTACAACCAGGCGGAGCGGATCGCCCGCCCCATCGCGTCCCGGATGGGCTTGCCGCTGCTGCCCGCGCTGGCGCGGCGGCGGGTCACGCCGCCGCAGACCTCGCTGGGCCGGGAGGAGCGCAAGGCGAACCTCCGCGGCGCCTTCCAAGTCCGCCGCGCCGCCCGGATCCGGGGGCGGCGCATCGTTCTGATTGATGACGTGGCGACGACCGGCGCGACGTTGGAGGCCGCGGCCGCCGTCCTCAAAGAGAACGGGGCCGCGGCGGTTCTCGCCGCCGTTGCAGGCAGGACTCCGCGGGGGCTCTAGCGGCGCGAGGCCTTGATCTTGTAGCGGCGGCCGACCACGTCCTCCGGGCCCGCCTGCCAGACCACCACGAACTCGCCGGCGCTCCCGACGTGCGCCACGTCCGCCTCGTCCGGCATGGGCTCCTCGTCGGTCTGGGTGTGGACGATGAAATCCGCTCCATCCGCGGTGCCGTTCGCCTTGAATCGGCGGCCGACGATGCGGGTCGCATCCGTCTCCCGGCTCTCCCAAACCACGACGAAGTTGCCCGAGGCGTCATGGGAGATCGCCGCGTCGCGCTGGTCTCCGGCCTTCTGGCTGTTGACCTGGAAGATGCCTCCGCTCTTGCGACCGATCGCAGTGTAGCGCTGCCCCAGGACATCCATCCGGTCCACCGCCGGCGTCTCGTCGGTGTGCCAGATCACGACGAAGGTGCCGTTCGGAGCGCAGGAGACGGCCCCGTCGCTGTCATACGCCTTCGGCTCGACCGCGACGACCTCCAGGCCGGCCGGCACGCCGGTCTTGGCGATCCGGCGCATGGAGATCCCCTTCTTGTTGTTCTGGAAGGGACGGAAGCCGTCCACGTTGGTCCAGACCACCACGGCCTGGCCCGCGTTGCTCACGCACACGTCCGGCCGGATGCCGCGGACCAGACCCGTGCTGATCTGGATCGGAGCCCCCAGCGGAGCGCCGTTCTTGTTGTAGGCGCGGAACAGCACCACCGGCGGAATCCGGTCCGTGTCGCTCGGCGGAACCGATTGGATCCAGGTCACCACGAAGCCACCGTCGGGTGTCGGGGCTACCGCAGGAAACACGTCCAGGGGCGTCGCCGGCGCCGCCGGGTCGTCCACGCTCACCTGCACGGCCGGGCCGACCGCCTTGGCCTTGGAGTTGAAGCGCTGGAAGAAGATATCGCTGTTGTCGCCGACCACCTCGGACCAGACCACGATGGAGTTGCCTGCCGTATCGACCGCCACGGTCGCGTCATACTGATCAGGAGGCAGCAGCTTGTTGACCTGGACCTGGACCCCGCGCGGCGTGCCGGCCTTCGAGTAGAAACGGGCGAGGACCGCCTGGGGATCGGTCCGGCTGGCGCCTTCCCAGGCCACGACGAACTCCCCGGACTTGGCACCGGCGACGGCCGGAACTCTCTTGTCACAATCGGCGCAGGAGCCGGCGTGGAACTCCGCGCCGGAAGGTTGAATGCCCGCCTGAGCGGCCATGGATGGAAGGGTGAGGAGGAACGACAGGACGCATGCGGCTTTCTTCATCAGCTTGAAACCTCACTACGGAAGACTGGAGGAGACCTTACTCCGATTCTTGATTCTACATTTGTACGGTCCTCCATGGCACACCGTCATATCGGTTTCGTTTCCCGCCCCGGCCGTGTCTAATGGTGTGGAAGGAGCACCGGATGCATCTCTCGACGTTCGTCTCAACGCTCGTCCAGCGCCTTCGGCTCCGCGATCCGCGCCTCTACCAGGTCGCGGTGCTCGCGTCGTTGCTGCTCTATGGCGTCCTGCGCCTCGACTTCGAGGTCGCGCCCGCTCAGGCGGCCGTCCTCCTGGGGACGGCCCTGCTCACCCAGGCCGCCTGCACCCGGCTCTGGCGGTTGCCGGCGTTCGACCCGCGCAGTGCCCTGATCTCCGGCCTCTCCCTCTGCCTGCTGCTGCGCACGGGCTCGCTCCCGCTGGCGCTCGTCGCCGCGGTGATCACCATCGCCAGCAAGTTCGTGATCCGCTGGCGCGGCAAGCACGTGTTCAATCCCACAAATTTCGGGATTGTCGCCCTGCTCCTGGCGACGGACCGCGTCTGGGTCTCGCCGGGCCAGTGGGGAAACGTCGCCGTCTTCGCCTTCCTGATGGCCTGCCTGGGCAGCCTCGTCGTCCACCGGGCCGCGCGCAGCGACGTCACCTGGGCCTTCCTCGCCTTCTACCTGGCGGTCCTGTTCGGCCGCGCGCTCTGGCTGGGGCAGCCAATGGCGGTCCCGCTCCACCAGATCGAGAACGGAGCCTTCCTTCTCTTCACCTTCTTCATGATCTCGGACCCCAAGACCACGCCCGACTCGCGGACCGGCCGCGTCCTCTTCGCCCTCCTCGTGGCCCTGGGTGCTGGCTTCGTCCACTTCGTGCTCTACCGGCCCAATGGGCTGATCCTGTCGCTCGCCTTCCTGTCGCTCCTGATACCGCTCGTCGACCGGCTGCTGCCCGCGGCGCGCTACGCCTGGCGCCGGGATCCGGTTCCGGTGCTCGCCCCTCCACTCCTGGAGGAAAGGAGAATCGCGTGAAACGGCTCATTCTGCCCCTGCTCGTGCTCACCGCCCTTGCCGCCCTCGCCATGGCCACCGGAACCGCCCTGGCCTTCTGCGGCTTCTATGTGGCCAAGGCGGACACCCGTCTGTTCAACCACGCCTCCCAGGTGGTCCTGGTACGCGACGGCGACCGCACCGTGATGACCATGGCCAACGACTTCAAGGGGGACCCCAAAGAGTTCGCCGTCGTCATCCCGGTGCCGACGTTCATCCGGAAAGAGCAGATCCACGTGGCGGAGCGCGCCCTGCTCGAGCACCTTGATGCCTACTCCTCGCCGCGGCTCGTCGAGTACTTCGATGAGAGCCCCTGCGAGATGCGTCTCGAGGAGATGCGGGTGCCCGCCCCGGCAGCGCAATCCGCCGCGGGCGGAGTCGCCGCGGACCGTGCCAAGAGCCTGGGGGTAAAGATCGAGGCGAGCTACACGGTCGGGGAGTACGACATCCTGATCCTCTCGGCCACGCAGAGCGAGGGGCTCGGGACCTGGCTGCGCGAGAGCGGCTACCGCATTCCACCCGGGGCCTCGCGCGTGCTCGGCAGCTATCTCAAGCAAGGCATGCGCTTCTTCGTGGCGAAGGTCAACCTGACTGAGCAGTCGAAGCTTGGCTACACCTACCTGAGGCCGATCCAGGTGGCCTATGAATCTCCCAAGTTCATGCTGCCAATCCGCCTGGGGATGGTCAACGCCGACGGCCCGCAGGAGTTGTTTGTCTACGCGCTCACCCGCAATGGCCGCGTCGAGGCCACCAACTACCGCACCGTCCGCCTCCCGTCGGACGTGGAGGTCCCTTTGTTCGTGAAGGACGACTTCTCCAACTTCTACCGGGACATGTTCACCCGGCAGGTCCGCAAGGAAGACATGCGGGCCGTGTTCCTGGAGTACGCCTGGGACATGAGCTGGTGCGATCCCTGCGCCGCCGATCCGCTGTCGGGTGATGAGCTCCGGGAGCTCGGTGTCTTCTGGTCCGACCGGAGGGCCGACCGAGGGGGGGCACAGAACGTCTTCCTGACCCGCCTCCATCTGCGCTACGACGGGGAGCATTTCCCGGAGGACCTCGTGTTCCAGGAGACGGGCGACCGCAACAATTTTCAGGGCCGCTACATCCTGCGCCACCCCTGGAGGGGAAGCGACCGCTGCGCCGCGGCCGACGACTACCGCCGCCAGCTCCCCCAGCGCTTCGAGCGGGAAGCCTCCAACCTAGCCTCCCTCACCGGCTGGGACATGAACAAGATCCGCGGCAGGATGAACCTGAAAGCCGGCGGCCCACCCGCGGAAGACGAGCCCTGGTGGAAGACGATCTGGAAGGATTGAGGAAGGGGCCTCACGGCCCCGCTTTCACCTGCACCGGCTCCAACCCCTTCACCGGAGGCCCCTCGATGACCTTGCCGTCCGGCGTATACCGGCCGCCATGGCAGGGGCAGTCCCAGGTCTTCTCTCCGGCGTTCCAATGGACGATGCATCCCGCGTGCGTGCACACCGGAGAGATCGTGTGCACCACGCCGTCCTGCCCGCGGTAGACCGCAACGTTCTCGCCGCCGATCTCCACCACCTGCCCCTCCCCCAGCGGCACCGCGGAGACATCCTGGACCTTGGGGATCTGCACCCGGTCCTTGACGAAATCCTTGATCACACCCAGGTTGAGCTTCGCAAAGTGCGATCCCGCGGCGAGCGGCTTGAAGCGCGTCGTCCGGTAGAGGTCCGCCCAAGGGTTCGGCCGGCCGAGGACCCGGTCGGCGAGCAGCATGCCGCCGAGCGTACCGAACATCATTCCCGTTCCCGAGTAGCCGGTCGCCACGAAGACCCGATCCGAGGAGAGGGCTTCGCCGATCAAGGGCAAGCCATCCGGCGGCTCGTAGAACTGGGCCGACCAGCGGTACTCGATCGACTCGACGTTCCAGCGCTCGCGGATGTAGTCCTCCAGCTCCCGATAGCACCTCTCCGTCTCCTGCTCCTTCCCCGTCGGATGGTCCTTGCCGCCGATGATCAGCAGATCCCCGCGCTCGCTCGGTTGCAGGCGCGTGTAGTTGTACGGGTCCGCCGTGTCGAAGAACAGGCCGTCCGGCGGGAGCTGATCGCAGCCGGACCGCCATCACGTACGAGCGGAAGGGCTCGAGCTCGGCGTGGAGCAGGGTGAATCCGGCGGGCGTGTGGGTGGCGAAGATCACCGCCTTGGTCGTGACGGTCCCACCGTTCTCGGTCATCACCTGGCAGGGCTTGCCGTGATCGCCCCCCTCTACCTTCATCACGCGGGTGTTCTCGTAGATCCTGCCGCCCCCCTCCACCACGCGGCGCGCCAAACCGTTCAGATACGCCAGAGGGTGGAAGCGCGCCTGGCCGTCGAACCGCACGGCCGCGGCGGTCTTGAACGGGAGCGGCACCTCGCGGATCAGCTCCGCGGACATCCCCGCCTCGCGGGCGATGCGGACCTCCTTCTCCAGGTCGCTCACCTCATCCGAATCTTCCGTGTACAGATAGGCGGGTACTCGCTGATAGTCGCAGTCGATGGGGTCCGCCTCCACCCAGGCGGCGATGCGGTCAAGGGCCGCCCGGGAGGACGCGACGAGCACCCGCGTCCCATCCTGCCCGAACTTGGAGTGGATCTCGCGAAACCGGCGGTCCGGCACCTGCGTCACGTGCGCCGTGGTCCCTCCAGTGGTTCCCGAGCCGACCCTCTCCTGGTCGAGAACGGCCACCGTCCGCCCCGCTTCGACGAGAAGCCGCGCGGCCGTCAACCCGGTGATGCCGGCGCCAACGATCGCCAAGTCGACCTGTGTGTCGCCGGCGAGAGGTGGGAAGACCGGCGTCTCCCGGGTGTCCAGCCAAAGCGATGTCTTCTTTCCGTCCATGCCGTCTCTCCTTTCACTGGGAGAAACGTCGCAAGGCGGATGCCACCATTCAGTTCAGATAACCCAGCGCCCGCAATTCTTCGAGCAGCTTTTCATCGGCACCCGAGGTCCGCGCTCCCGTGGCGCGGCGCACGCCCCAGGAGCGGATCTTCCGCACCGGGTGCGACTCCCGATACCCCTTTCGATAGAGCTCCGTCCAGGGTCGCCCCGCGAACCCCTCGGCCACCGGCAGGTCCATTCCATAGAGGAAGGTGGGAGCCATGTCGTGGATGTGGATCCCTTCGAGCCGCGCGTCCGGGTCGATGTCCGGTCCCGCGGCCAGGAAGATGCCGTGCGTCGTGGTCGTGTGGTTGCCGGAGAGTCGGGTGATTCCGGACACCGCCCCCTCGAGGCGCTGGCCATGGACCTGGAGGACCGGCGTCGCGAGGTCCGGTGAGGTCCCGATCACGAAATCCGCTCCCTGCCGGATTTCCCGGGTGCGGGCGTTGCGCACGTGGAAGACCGGCGCACCGGTCTCGTAGGTGACCGCGGCCAGATCCGCGGCGAGCTGCTGCCGGATCGCCTCTCGCTCCTCCGACCGCACCCGTCCACCAGGCTCCCGGCCGGCCAGGGAGAAGCGCAGGTACTTCGCCCGGCGGAACGACGGAGAGCCGTAGGTGTAGACCCGAGTGCGCGAGAAGTCGATGTCGCGCCCGTTGCGCACCAAATAGCCAATCCGCTCCAGGACCACGTCCATGTCCAGGATCACCTTGACCAGCTCGGGGCTGGAGGCATGGAAGCCGTGGTCCGAGAGGACGATGACGTTGGCGTTGCGCGGCGCCGCGGCGAGAATGCGCCCGATCTCCTGGTCCACAGCCTCGTAGACCTTCGGCACCCGGTCGCCATACAGCTCCATTTCGCGCGGGTCCACACCGCCGAACGCCTCCGGCTCGAAATACTTCCAAAAGCCGTGGCTGACGATGTCGGTGCTGCGAAAGTAGACAAAGAGGAGGTCGTACTTCTCTCTGGCGAGCCGCGTCGCCGCCCGGGCGATCGCAGCGTCCCGCAGCTCCGCCTCGTCCTCGATCCGGAACAGCCCGGGATCGCGCCGGGCTTCGGCGATCGCCTGCTCAAAGCGGGGCAGGTAGGGAGCAGGAGAAACCCGGCGGGGGAGGTCGAGGAGAGCGCGATCGGTCACGATCACGCCGTTGACGTCCTCGGCCGGCCACGAGCCCCAGTACCCGAGCACGGCCACTCTCCTCCCGACTTTACTCAGCATGTTCCAGAGCGCGGGCACCTTCCGGACGTCCGACGAAATGGGAACGTCCCCCTGCGGCGTGGGGACGACGAAGTCC
>DATFPH010000121.1:0-2792 GCA_035264905.1 Thermoanaerobaculia bacterium | reverse complement strand
TACGCTTGCCCTATAGAGCAAGGAGCTTGCCTGCCTCTAAACCCTTGATTCCATTGAGAGTCAACTCTGGATGCCGATCAATGCTGACAGAATTTGGCAGCTCTCGGAACCAAAACTGTCAGCTCGAAGGGGGACTGCGGGTCTACTCATAGCGCAGCGCCTCGGTGGGGTCCACGCGGGCGGCTCGGGAGCCGGGGATGGCACCGGAGATGATCGCGACGACCAGGAGGATCGCGGTCGCGGCGGCGAGCGTCGGCGGATCGTAGGCCGAAAGCCCGAAGAGACGGCTCGACAGCACCCGCGCCGAGGCCAGCACCACGGCCAGCCCGAGGACGATCCCGGCGAGCGCCAGCAGCATCGTCTCCCGCAGCACCATCCAGAGGACCCGCCTCTCGCTGGCCCCCAGGGCCATGCGGATGCCGATCTCGTTGGTGCGGCGGGCGATCGTGTACGAGATCACTCCGTAGAGGCCGATCGAGGCGAGCACCAGGGCGAGGGCACCGAAGAACGAGGACAGCTTGGCGACCAGGCGCTCGTCGCCGATCGAGGCGTCGATGTTGGCGCCGAGCGGCGCCAGATCGAGGACCGTGAGCCGGGGGTCGAAGCTCCGCATCGCCTGGCGGATCGGCTCGAGGACGGTCTTCGGGGCCGCGGCGCGGAGCTCGAAGTTGAACGCCGACAGGCTCTCCACGGCCTGCAGCATGGGCGCGTAGTAGCGGCGCTCCACGGGGCCCCGCAGGTCGTGGTCGCGGACGTCCCGGGAAACGCCGACGATCTCATACAGGACGTCGGCCGCGTTGGATTCGGCGAAGCGCTGGCCGAGCGGGCTCTGGCCGGGGAAGTAGAAGCGCGCCATGGCCTCGTTGACGACCGCCACGCGGAGCGTGCCGGTGCGGTCCTGCGGGCCGATGCCGCGGCCCTGGAGGATGGGGATGCCGACCACCTTGAAATAGTCGGGACCGACCCGGTCGTAGGCGACGTCGTCGTCCGCGTCCGAAAGAGCGGGCCTGCCGGGGATGACGATCGACGTCCCCGAGTCGGTACCGCTGAAGATGCCGTTCTCCGACAGCGTGACGCCGCTCACTCCCGGGACGGCCTTCAGCCGCTCGAGGAGCTGGCCCAGGAGGCTCTTCAGGCTCTCCTCCTGATAGCCGGCGGCCACCGGATCGAGCTCCAGCATGACCAGCCCCTCCCGCGGGAACCCGAGGTCGAGACGCTGGAGGTTGACCAGCGTGCGCACGAAGAGGCCGGCGCCCATGAGCAGCAGGAGCGAGATCGCGAACTGCGAGACCACCAGGACCTTGCCGAGCGGCCAGCGCCGTCCCGAGCCGCCACCGGCCCCGGTGACATTCCTGGAGCTCTCCTTGAGCGCCGGAGCGAGCTCGGCGCGGGTGGCGCGGACGGCGGGAGCGAGCCCGAAAAGAACACCGGTCAACAGCGCCACGGCGGCGGTGAAGGCGAGGACGTGCGCGTTGGGCCGCAGGTCGAGCGCGGCCGAGCGGGAGACGCCGATCAGGCCGAGGAGCGCGGCGTCGGCCCAGAAGGCGAAGAGCACTCCCAGCGCGCCGCCCAGGCCCGCCAGCAGCAGGCTCTCGGTCAGGAGCTGGCGCACCAGGCGGCCCCGGCCGGCGCCGAGCGCCAGGCGCACGCTGATCTCTTTCTGCCGCCCCGCGGCGCGCTCGAGCAGGAGGTTGGCGACGTTGGCGCAGGCGATCAGGAGCACCAGCGCGACGATCGCCATGAGCGTCGAAAGCGGCCGCGAGAACTGGCTCCTCAAATGCGAGAAGCCGGAGCCGCCGGGCGTCACCTCGAGGCGCAGCTTGCCGAGATCGTCGGGCAGCAGGTCGGCGTCGATGGCCCCACCGGCGCGGCTGGCGATGACCTGTGAGAAGAGGGTCTCGATCGAGCCGCGGGCCTGGTCGATGGAGCCCCCCGGCTTGAGGCGTCCCATCAACAGGAGCCAGCTCTGGTCCCAGCGGTCGAGGTAGTTGCGGCCGGGATTGACCTGCGGCTGCATCATGACCGGGATCCAGACGTCGGTCGCGGTGCCGACGACCTCGCCGAAGAACCCCGGCGGAGTGACGCCCACGATGGTGAACGGATAGTCGTTCAGGATAATCGTCCGGCCGACGGCGCCGGGCTCCGCCGCGAAGCGCCGCTGCCAATAATCGTGGGAGATGACGACGAAGGGGGCCGCCCCCGGACCGCGGTCCTCGGCGGCGGTGAAGGTGCGCCCGCGGAAGGCCGGAACCCCGAGCACCGAGAAATAGTTGCCGGTGACGAATCGGCCCCGCGGCGTCTCCGGGGTGGCGGCGGACCGGTCGCCGCCGACGATCAGGAGACCGGTCCGGCCCGAGGCGAAGACGCCGCTGAAGACCTGGTTCCTGTCCCGCAGCTCCCGGTACATCCGGACCGAGAAGATGTCCGAACGCACCGACCCCTCGGAGTGGGCGCCGGTGCGCGACGGATCCCCGAGAGCCACCAGCTCCTCCGGGGCCCGGACCGGCAGGCTGCGCAGGAGCAGGGCGTCCATCAGGCTGAAAATGGCCGTGTTGGCGCCGATGCCGAGCGCCAGCGACAGCGCGGCCACGAGGGTGAAGGCGGGGCTCAGGCGCAGCGAGCGGATGCCGTAGCCCAGGTCCTGCAGGAACGTCTCGAGCCATCTCGTACGGCGCATGTCGCGGCACTCCTCTTCGATTCGGCTCAAGGGCCCCAGGGACCGCCGGGCGGCATGGCGGGCCTCGGCCAGGCCCATGCCGGCGGCTACGTACTCCTCGATCTGCTGCTCCAGG